>DASZKN010000122.1:0-6949 GCA_035552855.1 Trebonia sp.
CGCCGGTGCCCCGCCGGCGGCCGCGACCGCCGCCGGCACCAGGACCGCGGCGGTCGCCGTCGCCACCCTCGGCGGCCGCCCGCCGGGCGTGTAGGGGGCGCCGGCGCCGCTTGTACGCGCGCGGGTCACTGGCCTAGTATCTCGATGTCGAGGTATTTATGGAGGTCGTCGTGCCGGGCATTTCGGGGTTGCACCATGTCCAGCTGGCCGCTCCCGCGGGCAGCGAGCCGCTGATGCGGAAGTTTTTCGCGGACGTCCTTGGGCTGCGCGAGACGGACAAGCCGGCCGATCTGGCCGCGCGCGGGGGCGCGTGGTTCCGCGGCCCGGGGTTCGAGCTGCACGTCGGGATCGACAAGGACTTCGTCCCCGCGAAAAAGGCCCACCCGGGGCTGCTCGTCGACGACCTGGCGGCGCTCGCCGCCCGCCTCACCGAGGCCGGCTACGAAATAAACCACGACGACCCGCTGCTCGTCCCGGACGGCGGCGAGTACGCCCGCTTTTACGCGACCGACCCGGTCGGCAACCGGCTGGAATTCCTCCAGCGCGTCCGCTAGACCCTAGCCGACCAGGGTCTTCACCGCCGCCGTCATCTCCGCGACCGCCTTCTTGCCGTCGGCGAAGTACATGCTGGTCTTCGGGTTCGCGTACAGCTCGTTGTCGATGCCCGCGTACCCGGTTCCCATGGAGCGCTTCACCACGATGATCGACTTCGCCTGGTCGACGTCGAGGATCGGCATCCCGGAGATCGCCGTCCCCGCGCGGCGGGCGGCCGGGTTCGTGACGTCGTTCGCCCCGATGACCAGCGCCACATCCGCCCGCGGGAACTCCGGATTGATCTCCTCCATCTCCTTCAGCAGCGGATAGGGCACGTTCGCCTCGGCCAGCAGCACGTTCATGTGCCCGGGCATCCGGCCCGCCACCGGGTGGATCGCGTAAGAGACCTCGATCCCGCGTGCTTCCAGGATCGACGCCAGCTCGGCCACGCCGTGCTGCGCCTGCGCGGCCGCCAGCCCGTAGCCGGGCACGATGATCACCTTGGACGCGTACGCCAGCTGGATAGCCGCGTCGTCGGCCGCGATCGACCGGATCGACGCGTTCCCGGCCGCGTCGTCGGCGGCGACCAGGGTGTCGCCGGTGCCGAAGCCGCCCACGATGATGTTGACGAGCGACCGGTTCATCGCGTCGGCCATCAGCTTGGTCAGGATCCCGCCGGACGCCCCGACCAGCGCGCCGGCGACAATCAGCGCCCAGTTCCCGATCACGAACCCGGCCATGGCCACCGCGGTGCCCGTGCAGGCGTTCAGCAGCGAGATCACCACCGGCATGTCCGCCCCGCCGATCGGCAGCACCATCGCCGCACCGAACGCCAGCGACGCCAGGATGACGATGAGGAGCGCCGGCAGCGACGCCGTCGTCAGCATGAACGCGCCCGCCCCGATCGCGATGACCGCCGCCGCGGTGCTGAGGTAGCGGCCGCCCGGCAGGATGATCGGCGAACCGGTGATGAGGCCCTGCAGCTTGCCCGCCGCGATCAGCGACCCGGTGAACGTGACCGAGCCGATGATCACGTCGAGCACGGTCGTGACGGTCGTCGTGCCGAGCACGCCGGCCGGCAGCGACTCGTCATGCATGTAGCCGTAGATCGCGACCAGCGCGGCCGAGCCGCCCCCGACCGCGTTGAACATCGACACGAGCTGCGGCATCGCGGTCATCTGGATCCGGCGCGCCGACCACAGCCCGGCCGCCGACCCGAGCAGGGTCCCGATGATGATCACGGTCCACCCGGTGGCCGTGACAGTGCCGTCGTGGACGAGCAGGATCAGCGTCGCGATCATCGCGATGACCATGCCGCCCGTGGACACCTGGTTGCCGCGCCGGGCGGTGGCGGGCGAGTTCATCAGGTGCAGGCCGATCACGAAGCACGCGGCGGCCAGCACGTAGATGAGCTGGATGTTGGTGGTGAAGCTGGTCACGACTGACCCTGGCCCTTCCGCCGGAACATCTTCAGCATTCGCCCCGTGACCGCGTACCCGCCGACCACGTTGGCGGCCGCGAAGAACGAGGCGATGAACGCCAGGACGTAGCCGGCCACGGTGTGCGAGGTGACGCCGATGAGCAGCGCGCCCGCGAGCACGATGCCGTGGATCGAGTTCGCCGCCGACATCAGCGGCGTGTGCAAGGTGGCGGGCACCTTGCCGATCACCTCGATGCCGACGAGCAGCGCGAGGATGAAAATCGTCAGGTCAGTGACCAGGGCAGTTGACACGTACGCGCCTCCTAAGCGCCTGAGCGGCCCTATGCCGCGAGCAGCTTCGCCACCGCCGGGTGGACCACCGCGCCGTCGTGCGCGACGATGACCCCGGCCTGGATCTCGTCCTCCAGATCGACGCGCAGCGCGCCGTCGGGCACCATGTGCAGCAGCAGCGCCGAGATGTTGCGCGAGTACGCGCTCGACGACGCCGTCGGCACGGTCGCGGGCAGGTTCGCGGCGCCGATGATCGTGACGCCGCCGCCGGTCACGACGGTCTCGCCGGGCACGGAGCCGGACACGTTGCCGCCGAGTGCCGACGCGCCCATGTCCACGATGACCGAGCCGGGGGCCATCTCCTTGACCGCGTCCTCGGTGACGAGCAGCGGCGGCCGCCGCCCCGGCACCTGCGCGGTCGTGATCACCACGTCGTGCCGGGCGATGTGCCCGGACAGCTCGGCCTGCTGGGCTTCGCGTTCCTCCCGGGTGAGCTCGCGGGCGTAGCCGCCCTCGCCGGCCGCGCCGGCGACCGCCGTCAGCTCGATGAACGTGGCGCCGAGCGACTCCACCTCGCCCTTCGACGCGGGCCGCACGTCGTAGCCGCTGACCTGCGCGCCGAGCCGCCGGGCGGTGCCGATGGCCTGCAGCCCGGCGACGCCGGTGCCGAGCACGAGCAGCTTGCACGGGCGGGCCGTGCCCGCGGCCGTGATCAGCAGCGGGAAAAACCGCCCGTAGGCGGCGGCGGCGAGCAGCACGGCCTTGTAGCCGGCGACGTTCGCCTGGGACGTGAGCGCGTCCATCGACTGCGCGCGGGACAGCGTGCGCGGCAGCCCGTCCAGGGACACGGCGGTCACGCCGCGCGCCGCGAGCGACGCCGCGTACTCCGGCTCGATCAGCGGTGACAGCATCCCGATCACGGTCTGACGCGCGCGCAGTTTCACCGTATCGGGCCTGGTCACGGTCAGGATCACGTCGGCGCTGGCGTACAGCTCGCCGGCGGCGAGCACGCTCGCCCCGGCGTCGCTGTAGACGCTGTCGGGAAACCAGGCACCCTCGCCGGCGCCCCGCTCCACCAGCACGTCGAGTCCGGCCCCGGTCAGCCGCGGCACGCCTTCTGGTACCAGGGCCACGCGCCGTTCTCCCGGCACGCTCTCCTTCACGACGGCAACCTTCATATACCCGACAGTAAGCCGCGGCTCGCCAGAAGGGTAGAACCAACGGCCCCAGCCATTTCCCCTGACGCGCCCTGGTGGCTCCCCTCGCCGCCCCCTCTCCCGCCGGTTTGCACCTAACGCGCCTGGTCACTCCCACCCCACCCTCCTCACGGGCGGTGGCCGCCCTCCGCCCTCAGTTGCTCGCTGATCTTCTCGCCCGCCGCGACGACCGCGGCGGCGTGCAGCCGGCCCGGCGACCGGGTGAGCCGCTCGATCGGGCCGGACACGGAAATCGCGGCGAGCACCCGGCCGCCGGTCCCGCGCACCGGGGCGGACACGGAGGCGACCCCCGCCTCGCGCTCGGCGGCGCTCGCCGCCCAGCCGCGCCTGCGCACGCTGGCCAGCGTGGCGGCGGTGAACTTGGCGCCCCGCAGGCCGCGGTGCATGCGCTCCGCTTCCTCCCATGCGAGCAGCACCTGGGCGGCGGATCCAGCGGTCATCGACAGCGCCGTGCCGACCGGCACCGTGTCCCGCAGGCCGCTGGCGCGCTCGGCCGCGGCCACGCACACCCGCAGGTCGGCCTGCCTGCGGTACAGCTGCGCGCTCTCCCCGGTCTGGTCCCGCAACTGGACCAGGACTGGCTGGGCCACGGCCAGCAGCCTGTCCTCCCCGGCGGCCGAAGCAAGCTCCGCGATCCGCGGTCCCAGCACGAACCGTCCCTGGACGTCGCGGGTTAGCATCCGGTGGTGCTCGAGCGCGACGGCGATACGGTGGGTCGTGGGCCTGGCCAGGCCGGTCGCCTGGACCAGCTGCGCGAGGGTGGCCGGCCCGCTCTCGGCGGCGGCCAGTACGCAGATGGCTTTGTCGAGGACGCCCACTCCGCTAGAGTTGTTCATGTACTGATATTGCCGTCTCAGAATTTGAGATGCAAACCGAAGGAGAGACCTCATGAGCAGTGCTCCCCGCACGCTCGCGGAGAAGATCTGGGACGCTCACCTGGTGCGCAGTGAGGCGGGCGAGCCGGACCTGCTCTATATCGACCTGCACCTCGTGCACGAGGTCACCAGCCCGCAGGCGTTCGACGGGCTGCGCGCCGCGGGCCGCAAGGTCCGGCGGCCCGACCTGACCATCGCCACCGAGGACCACAACGTGCCGACGACCGGGATCACCGGTCCTGGCGTGCCGCTGACCGGCCCCGGCTCGCCGGTCACCGACCCGGTGTCGCGGACCCAGGTCGAGGCGCTGCGCAAGAACGCGGCCGAGTTCGGCGTCCGGCTGCACCCGATGGGCGACGCCAGCCAGGGCATCGTGCACGTGATCGGCCCGCAGCTTGGCCTGACCCAGCCCGGCATGACGGTGGTCTGCGGCGACTCGCACACGTCCACGCACGGCGCCGTCGGCGCGCTGGCGTTCGGCATCGGCACGTCGGAGGTCGAGCACGTGCTCGCCACCCAGACGCTGCCGCAGATCAAGCCGAAGACCATGGCGGTGAACGTCGCGGGCGCGCTGCCGGACGGCGTGACCGCGAAGGACCTGATCCTCGCGATCATCGCGCAGATCGGCACCGGCGGCGGCCAGGGCTACATCGTCGAGTACCGCGGCGAGGCGATCAAGGCCCTGTCGATGGACGGGCGCCTGACGGTCTGCAACATGTCGATCGAGGCCGGCGCGCGGGCCGGGCTGATCGCGCCGGACGAGGTGACGCTGCGGTACCTGAAGGGGCGCTCGCACGCGCCGCGGGGCGCGGACTGGGACACCGCCGTCGAGTACTGGAGTTCGCTGGTCACCGACGAGGGCGCGGTCTTCGACAAGTCGGTCACGGTGGACGCGACGACCCTGACCCCGTACGTCACGTGGGGGACCAACCCGGGCCAGGCGCTGCCGCTCGGCGCGTCGGTGCCCGACCCCGGGTCGTTCTCCGAGCCGGCCGCGGCCGCGTCGGCGACGCGGGCGCTCGAGTACATGGACCTCAAGGCGGGCACGCCGCTGCGCGACATCGCGGTGGACACGGTGTTCGTCGGCTCGTGCACGAACGGCCGCCTGTCGGACCTGCGGACCGCCGCCGAGGTGCTCCGCGGCCGGAAGGTGGCGTCCGGGGTGCGGATGCTGGTCGTGCCAGGCTCGATGGAGGTGCGCGCCCAGGCCGAGGAAGAGGGCCTGCACGAGGTGTTCACCGCGGCGGGCGCGGAGTGGCGCTCGGCGGGCTGCTCGATGTGCCTGGGCATGAACCCGGACACGCTGTCCCCGGGCGAGCGCAGCGCGTCCACCTCCAACCGGAACTTCGAGGGCCGTCAGGGCAAGGGCGGGCGGACCCATCTGGTGTCGCCGGCCGTCGCCGCCGCGACCGCCGTCACGGGCCGTCTGAGCGCGCCCGCTGATCTGTAGGAGACTGTCATGGATAAATTCATCACCCATACGGGCAAGGCGCTGCCGCTGCGGCGCAGCAACGTGGACACCGACCAGATCATCCCGGCGGTCTACCTCAAGCGGGTCAGCCGCGAGGGATTCGGCGAGGGGCTGTTCGCGGCCTGGCGCGAGGACCCGTCGTTCGTGCTGAACGACCCGCGCTACGCGGGGTCGACGATCCTGGTGGCCGGGACGGACTTCGGTATCGGCTCCTCCCGTGAGCACGCGGTCTGGGCGCTGACGGACTACGGCTTCCGGGCGGTGATCGCCCCGCGGTTCGGTGACATCTTCCGGACCAACGCCACCAAGGCGGGGCTGCTGCCGGTGGTGCTGCCCGCGGAGACGGTGGCGGACATCCAGGCCGCTGCGGAGGGCTCGCCCGCGCCGTCGGTGACCGTGGACCTGAAGGGCCGCGAGGTCCGCGTCGAGGGCGGCCTCAGCGCGCCGTTCGAGATCGACGACTACACCCGGTGGCGGCTGATGGAAGGCCTGGACGACATCGGCCTGACGCTTCGCCACGAGGACGGCATCGCCGCGTTCGAGACGTCCCGCCCGTCGTGGCTCCCCGCCACGCTGTAACTGACTAGCGGCTGGCGGGATGGCGGGGCGCGCCCGGTCAGCCGTTACGCGGCGTGACTGATTCTGTGGTCGGGTGCCCGGCTCGCGGCCGTGGTCTCCGGCCGCCGCCCCGGGTGTCCGCGGCGAGGCGACTCGCCGGTCAACGGTGCGCCGCGCGGACCGCGGCATCTCAGAGGCGTCTCCAGGCCGCGATACCGGGGCCGTATATCGCCAGGGCCGCGATCGCGCCGGCGAGGGCGGGGTTGGGGCGCGGTTCTGGGGCGATGGAGCTAGGTGAGACTCGGGAAAATCTCGTAGTGACTAATGATGGGGTTTGGACGCCTATGAGGCATTTATTCGGCGACTAAGCCCCTGAACTGGGCCGACACGCCGGCCAAGATTCGCCAGGGTTATTGTGCAGCGGCGCTGGATAGCCTAATTTCGGGCTGGTCAGGGGTCTTAGTCAGGCGGAAAGCCTGCACGACCTCCCGTGGGGGAACGCAGGAGTGGATAATGAACAAGCGTGATCTGATCGATGCGATTTCTGGTCGTCTGGGGGACAAGAAGACCGCGACCGAAGCGC
>DASZKN010000123.1:0-34301 GCA_035552855.1 Trebonia sp.
CCCTGGCCACGTGCGCGGGCCGCTTCCTGCCCGCGAGCACGTCGTCAAGGCGGGCGGCGATGTCGGCGTAGTCGTCGAAGCCGAGCACGTGGACCTCGGGCAGCTCGCCCGCGAGATCGGCGCCGTACCGCTCGGCCAGGCAGCCGACCGCGGCGACCTTGGCGCCCGAGTCCGCCGCGTCGAGCAGCTCGCCGATGGACTCCTGCTTCGCCGCCTGAATGAATCCGCAGGTGTTGACCAGGACGACGTCGGCTTCCTCGCCTTCGCCCCGCAGCGTCCAGCCACCCGCCGCGAGGCGCGCGGCGAGCTCTTCCGAGTCGACCTCATTGCGCGCGCATCCGAGCGTGACCAGGCTGACAGTACGGGAACTAGACACACGGAGAGGGTACGTGATGTGGCGACGCTCTGCTGTCACCGGTGCCCGGTTCCGCGGTCACCGGTGCCCGCCCAGCCGGGCACCGGTGGCCGGAAAAGGCAGCCGCCGTCAGCCCCCCGCGGTACCGGTTGCCGTCCCGCCGGTACCGGTCGTGGTGACCGGGGTGCCGCCGGACGTGACCGGGGTTTTGCTCGACGGGTCGACGTTCAGCGTCACCACCCCCGCCGTGGCCGTCGTGACGTTCTTGCCGTCGACGGTCAGCCTGATGCCGGGCGGATTGCCGATCACCAGGCTGACCGTGTGCTTTTCATGCCAGGTCATGGACTGCCCGGCCGGGATCATGCCCTGGTACTGCTGCTGCCCGCTGGAGTTGGTCAGCCCCACCCAGCAGTCCTGGTCCGCCGTCAGCACGATCGTCGCCTCCGGCTTCTTGGGCTTGCGGGTCGCGGTGGGCGACGGCGTGGGCGTCGGGGTGGCCTTCGCCTTGGGCGACGGCGCGGACGTCGCGGCCGGCCCCACGGCCGACACCGACGAGGCGCGCGGATGCGACCCGCCCCCGTCGGCCACCAGGTGGTAGACCCCGTAGGCGATCGCCGCGAGGATCACCACCACAAGCAGCTTGCCAAGCCCGAACGACCGCCGTGGCTCCCGTATCCGGATCGGCGTGGCCGGCTGGAACACCTCGGCCGCGGAGATCGAGCCCGGCGGATCGTGCTCCGCGTCGTACTCCCTGATCAGCGGCACCGGGTCGGCACCGACCGCGGCCGCGATCGACCGGATATGCCCCCGCGCGTAGAAATCACCGCCGCACGACGAGAAATCCCCGCGCTCGATGGCCCGGATGATCGACTCCCTGATCCGGGTCCGCTGGCTTACCTGGGTAACGGTGAGACCGCACTGGCGCCGGGCGTCCGCCAGGGTCTCGCCGATGCTCACGCCGTGCCTCCGGGAAGTCTAGCCTTTATCATAAGTCACCTAGCGCACTCTAGTAGTCACCAACAGTGATACCTTTAGAACCACCACGCCATCGGTACCTTGAACGGCGACTAGTGCACGGCCTCAGCGCACGCCGAACGTTCCCCTCGTTACCCCCCGCGCAACGACGTGAGCACCTCATCAAGATCATCCGGCCTCACTAGCACGTCCCGTGCTTTGGAACCTTCGCTTGGCCCGACAATACCCCGGCTTTCGAGAAGGTCCATAAGCCGTCCAGCCTTCGCGAAACCGACCCGCAGCTTGCGCTGCAGCATGGACGTCGAACCGAACTGGCTGTTCACGATGAGCTCGGCCGCCTGGATGAGAAGTTCCAGGTCATCGCCGATGTCGGAGTCGATCTCACGGGTCTTCTCCGGCGCCGCCGCGACGTCCTCCCGGTACTCGGGAGAACTCTGCTCCTTGCAGTGGGCGACGATTTCCCTGATCTCTTTTTCCGAGACGAACGCGTTCTGCAGCCGCATGGGCTTGGACGCGCCCATCGGGAGGAACAGCGCGTCCCCCTGGCCGACCAGCTTCTCCGCGCCGGGCTGGTCCAGGATGACGCGGGAATCCGCGAGCGAGGAGGTGGCGAACGCCAGCCGGGACGGCACGTTCGCCTTGATCAGGCCGGTCACCACATCGACAGACGGCCGCTGGGTGGCGAGCACGAGGTGGATGCCGGCCGCGCGGGCGAGCTGGGTGATCCGCACGATGCTGTCCTCGACGTCGCGCGGCGCCACCATCATCAGGTCGGCGAGCTCGTCGACGATCGCCACCAGGTAGGGATACGGCGCGTAGACGCGCTCGGATCCCGGCAGCGGCTTCAGCTTCCCGGCCCGCACGGCCTTGTTGAAGTCGTCGATGTGCCGGAAGCCGGACGCTGCCAGGTCGTCGTACCGCCGTTCCATCTCGCCGACGACCCACTCGAGGGCCTCGGCGGCTTTCTTCGGGCTGGTGATGATCGGCGTGATCAGGTGCGGGATCCCCTCGTAGATGGAGAGCTCCACCCGCTTGGGGTCGATCAGGATCATCCGCACCTCGTCCGGCGTGGCGCGGACCAGCAGCGAAGTGATAAGCCCGTTCAGGCAGACCGACTTACCGGACCCGGTCGCGCCCGCGACGAGCACGTGCGGCATCTTGGCCAGGTTCGCGAGCACCGTGCTGCCTTCCACGTCCTTGCCGAGGCCCACCACCATCGGGTGGTGATCACTCTGGGCGGCCTTGGAGCGGAGGATGTCGCCGAGAGAGACGATCTCCTTGTCGGCGTTGGGGATCTCGACCCCGATCGCCTTCTTGCCCGGGATGACCGGCAGGATCCGGACATCCGCCGTCTTCACGGCATAGGCGATGTTCTTCGACAGCGCGGTGACGCGCTCTACCTTCACACCGGGATCGAGCTCGATCTCGTACCTTGTGACCGTCGGGCCGCGGCTGTAGCCGGTCACCTCGGCAGCGACGTTGAAGTCGTGGAACACGTCCTGCAGGGCGTTGACGACAAGGTCGTTGGCCTTACTCCTGGCCTTGGGCGGGCTGCCCGGCCGCAGCAGATTGTCGGGCGGCAGCGTATAGCTGCCGACTGAATCACTGCTCAGCGTGAGCTGTTCGCCGGGCATGACCGGGGTCTGCGGCCCGCGCGCCGCCTGCACGGCGCCCGCGATCGCCATGTCCGGGCCGCCGGCGGGCGCGCCGCCCGCGGCTGGCACGCCGACGCCCGGTCCGGCCGGCATGCCCGCGCCGGCGCCCGCCTCCGAAGCCGTGTCCGGGCCGCCAACCGCGCCCGCCGCGCTCGGCTCGTCGTCGTCCGGTGCCGCGAACCCGAGCTCCTCGAGCAGATCGTCCCCGATACGCGCCTCCGGCAGCTTGGCCGTCGCGCCGCGCGCCCCGCCCTTGCGACCCTCGAGCACCGGCGTGTCGTAGGGCTTGACGTGCTCGCCCGGCTCGACCTCGGGCCGCAGCCGGATGGTCCGCCCGACGGAGCGGCGCCGGCGGCCAGGCTCGATGGCCTCCTCGGCGTCCTCGTCGTGGTCGTCGTCGTCGAAGTCCTCGTAGTCCGCGGGCATCTCGTACCCGAACACCGACTTGAGCTCCCGCAGCCGGTCCGGTATCTGCCGTACCGGGGTCCCCGTGATCACCAGGACCCCGAAGATCCCCACGAGCCCGAGCAGCGGCGTGGCGACCCAGGGAGTGAGCAGCTTCACAAGCGGCGTGGACACCGCCCAGCCGACGATCCCGCCGGCCGTCCTGATCGCCACCGCGCCCGTCGACAGGCTCGGCGTCCCCTTCGCGATGTGGGTGAGGCCGAGCACGCCGATGAGCAGCGCCACCCAGCCGATCGCGGCCCGCGACGTCTCGCCGTTGCGGTCCGGGTGCCGCATGAACCGCCACGCGAGCAGCCCGAGCAGCACCGGGATGACGAACGCCAGCGACCCGAAGGCGCCGCTCGCCAGGTCATACAGGGTCCGCCCGACGGCGTTGTCCATCCGCACCCAGATGGACGCGGCGAAGATGATCGCCAGGCCCAGGCACAGCAGGCCGGCGCCGTCCCGCCGGTGATCCGGGTGCAGGTCCCGCGCCCCGCGCCCGATCCGCCGCACGGCGAACCCGATCACGCCCGCGAGCAGCACCCACCCGGCGGTTATCGTCTTGAGCAGCCACCGGAAGAGGATGACGACCGGATCGCGGGTTGGCTGTGGCGCGGGCCGCCTGCTGGCCGCCGCGGGCTTTTTCTTGCTCCCATTGCCCGAACGCGCCCTGCTGGCTCCCCCGCCGCCCCGCTTCCCGCCCGTGCTCCCCGAACGCGCCGAATGGCTCGCCTGGCGCGCGCCGCCGGCGGCGGCCTTGCTCCCGCCGGACTTGCCGCCGCCTTTGCCTGCGCCTGAGCCGCCACGACCGCTGCCGGCACGACCGCTGCCGCCGCTACGGCTGGCCGCCGTGTTCTTGCCCGCGGACCCGGCTGATTTGGCGGGCGCGCCGCCGCCGGAGCCGCCGCGCGCGCCGCCGCGCCCGCGGCCGGGGGTGACCGTCGCCGGCAGCACCACGTCGGGCGGCTCGTCGTTGTAGTACTCGTCGTCGTAGTACTGGTCAGGGGCAGCGCCTGACGACCCGCCTCGCGAGCGGGCCGAGCCCCTGGGCGCACGGGTAGCCATGATGTCAAACCTAGCCAGAACCCGCGCCGACCCGAAACACCCGCTCCGGCGTGTCGCCCCGGCCCGGCATCATAAGAACAATGGAAACGGTGATCATCGAACTCGAACGCGCGGCCGCCATGCACTGGCGGGGCACCGAGGAGGCCCGGCTCGGCGACTGGCTGCTGCGGGCGGCCGACGGCTTCACCGGCCGCGCGAACTCGGTACTGCCGCTGGGCGACCCGGGCCCGCCGCTCGATGACGCCCTGGCCATCGTCACCGGCTGGTACCGCGACCGCGGCCTGCCGCCGATGATCTCGGTGCCAACGCCGCTCGACGGCACGTCCGAACTCGATGACCAGCTCGCGAAGCGATCGTGGCCGGCTCGCCCCGGTCCGGCCTTCGTGATGACGGCGGCCACGTCCGCCGTGCCCGCGCGCGCGGACGTCGAGGTCCACGTCGCCGACGAGCCGGACGTGGCGTGGCTGCGGGCACACCGGTACCGCGGGCAGTCCGACCTGCCGCCGGTCCGGCGGCAGGTCCTCACGTCGGCGGCGGCGCAGGCGTTCGTCAGCATTCGCGCGGAAGGGACGGCGGTCGCGGTCGGCCGGCTGTCGATGGCGGCGGGCTGGGCCGGCCTCTCGGCCGTCGAGGTGGACGCGGCGCACCGCCGGCGGGGCCTCGGCGGCGCGATCACGTCGGCGTGCTGCCAGACGGCGGCCGCCCGCGGCTACGACAAGGTCTTTCTCCAGGTAGAGACCGACAACCAGGCGGCCAGGGCGCTCTACGAGCGGTGCGGCTTCGAGTACGCGCACCGCTACCACTACCGCCTGGCCCCGCCTGAGGCGCGCCGCCCAGCTGACGAGGCGGGAGACCGGCGGTACCCCGGTTAGGCGTTGGCCGGGAGGTTGGTGCCCGCGCCGCGGCGACGGATCTGGACCATGTCCGTGTGCGCCGTGTCGGCCGGGCCGGCACCTTCGATCGTGAAGCCCGCGTCGGCGATCATCTCCATGTCGGCGCGGCCGGCCTGACCCTCGCTGGTGAGGTAGTCGCCCAGGAAGATCGAGTTCACGATGTGCAAGGCGAGCGGCTGGAGCGCGCGCAGGTGGATCTCCCGGCCGCCGGCCAGCCTGACCTCGGCGGACGGGTTCACGAAGCGGACCATCGCGAGGATGCGCAGGCAGCGCCGCGGCGTCAGGTCCCAGCGGCCGGCCAGCGGCGTGCCCTCGAACGGGATGAGGAAGTTGACAGGAACGGAGTCCGGCGACAGGGCGCGCAGCGCGAACGCCACGTCCACCAGGTCCTCGTCGGTCTCGCCGATGCCCGCGATCAGCCCGGAGCAGGGCGACAGCCCCGCCTCCTTCGCGGCGGACACCGTGGACACCCGGTCGGCGTACTCGTGGGTCGTACAGATATCCCCGTAGTGCTCGCCGGACGTGTTCAGGTTGTGGTTGTACGCGGTCGTCCCCGCCGCGGCCAGCCGCTCGGCCTGTCCGGCCGCCAGCAGGCCGAGGCACGCGCACACTTCGACGTCCGGGTGGCCGGCCTTGAACTCCGAGATCGTGTCGCACACCCGGTCGATGTCGCGGTCCGTCGGACCGCGCCCGCTCGCGACCAGGCAGACGCGGCGCGCGCCGCCCGCGACGCCGGCCGCGGCGTGACTCAGGATCTCGTCCTTCTTCAGCCATGTGTACTTGAGGACCTCGGCCGACGAGCCGACCCGCTGCGAGCAGTAGAAGCAGTCCTCCTGGCACAGCCCGCTCTTGATGTTGACCAGGTAGTTCAGCTTGACACGGCGGCCGAAGAAGTGCCGCCGCAGCCGGAACGCGGCCGCCACGACATCCATGAGCTCGTCGTCGCCGGCCGCGAGAACGTTAAGCGCTTCTTCCCGCGCCGGCGAATCACCGGCGAGAACCTTGTCAGCAAGCGAGTCAAGCCACGTCATGCCCGATACCGTAACGTACGTGACAGCGGTCACTATCGCGAGGGCGGCGCACGACGTCTATCATGAAAGCCGTTGCCGTAGGCCGCCCGCAGGCGGCCGCGCCTAGGGTCGCCGGGTATCAGGTATTTCCTACTACTTAAGTTGACTAAGCCGGGCGAGCATGATGTCCTTGACGCAGGCAATCTCATCGGAAGGAGTGGTCCATGGCGGCGATCAGGCCACGTGACCTGCTTTCCGAAGCTCTGCTGGAACGGTTTGGCGGTTCGGGAGACACCAGGGGACCGTTCGGGAGCAAAATCGCCGCGGGGACGGGGACCGGCGAGCTCGCGCGGACCGTCACGCGCGACATCACCAAGCTCGACGACGTCGGATACCTGAAGTCGGCGCTGCCGCCGGAGTTCGGCGGGCTCGGCGCGACGCTGCGCCAGGTCGCCTGCGGCCAGCGGCGGCTCGCCCGGCACGCGCCGCTCACGGCGATGGCGGTGAGCGCCCACCTGTACTGGACCGGCGCCGCCGCGGACGCCTACCGGACCGGCGACAACTCCGTCCGCTGGATCCTGCTCGAGGCGGCGCGCGGCGCGCTGTTCGCCGGCGGGCACGACGAGCCGGGCGCCGACCTGCGATTCGCCTCGCCGCGGTCGCGCTGCGAACTCGCCGGCGAGATGGGCTACCGGTTCCGCACCCCGGCGGTGCTGTCGACCGTCACGCCCGCGTGGGACTGGGTCGCGGTGCACGGGATCACCGACGGCGCGCGGACCGACGCGGTGCTGGCCTTCGCCGGGCGCGGCTCGCGGTGCACGCCGGCTTTCCGTGTGGCGCGCGTGCTGCCCGCGGGGACGCCGTCCGACGTCTTCACGACGAGCGCGATCGCGTGGGGGCACTCGCTGATCGCGAGCGTGCAGTACTCCGACGCGCGCCGCGCGTTCCACGACGCGATCATCGCGCTCGACCGCCGGCCGCTGGTCGGCGGGAGCGCGCACCCCGGGGACCAGTGGCCGGTGGCCGAGGCCGGGCTGCGCCTCGACGCGATGAAGGCCAGGATCGCCCAGATCACGCACCCGTGGACGCTCGTGCCCGAGCAGGGGCCCGATATCGGCGGCCAGCGGCTCATCGGCATCTACACGATGCGTCACGAGGTCGTCGACGGGGCCGCGCACGTCCACCGGCTCGTCGGGCAGATGGCGGGCGCGCCCGCGGTCGCGGCGCTCTAGGCTCTCTAGCCGCTCCAGGCGCTCCACGGGTGGGGGGCTCTCCAGGGGCGGGCGCTATCTCCGGTCCGCTAGCGGCCGGGACCGGCGCTTTCCGGCACCATGCGTCACACATCCGCCGATTTGCCCACCGCCGACGGCCCCTGGCTAACCGGCTCCTGGCTAACCGGCCTCGGCGCTAGCCGGCCCCGGCTAGCGGGCCCCGGCGCTAGCCGGCCCCGGCTAGCGGGCGGGCGCCTGCCAGCGGGCGGGCGCCTGCCAGCGGGGGTCACGGCCGGACAGCGCCAGCGCCCGGTCCAGCGTTCCCGCGTCCGCGGAGGCCGGCATTGGCTCGGCGAACCCCTTGTACTGACGGAACAGCTCCGCGTTCGCCTCGATGGCGGTCAGCGCCGCCGCGGCGGCGTCCTCAGCGACCGCGAACCGCTGACCGGTCGCCACCGCGAGGTCCCAGCCGTGCAGCACGAGTTCGGCGATTATCAGCGCGGCCACGTCGGCGGCGGGCGTCGCCGCGCCCATCACCGGCAGTTCCCGCTCCCACACCGCGGGGTCGGACCACGCGTCGAGCGCGCGGGCTAGCTGCGCCCGGTAGCCGGACGCGAACGACGGCGACGCCGCGAAGTCCGCCTCCGTGAGCTCCGGCGCCACCGACTCCCCGTGGGCGCGGCGCTCCAGCGAGTACGACGTCCACAAGATCAGGTGGTTGAGGAGTTCCCGCACGTCCCATTCGCTGCACGGCGTCGCGGCCGTGAACTGTTCCGGGCGGACGGCGTCTACTACGCGCGCCGCCGCCTCGGCGGCGGCGGTCATCTCAGCATGCTGGTTCATGGCATGCGACGGTAACGGGGCGAGCGCCGGCCGGTCTTGAAGAAACCCGACAGGGCGGACCTATGCTGGCCGGGTGCGGAGTGACACGGGCCGGACAGGGCAGACGGGCCGAACGGCGCCGACAGGGCCGACGGGTACGGGCGAGATGGGTGCGGTCCAGCGGGGCTTGGGTCGCGGCGTGCTGCGGCCGGCGGCCGCCCCGGACCGGTTCAGCTTGCGGCGGCACGAACCGCCGGCGGATCTCGCGCCGTTCGTCGACTTCTGCTGGGTCATCCGCTGGGACCTGCGCGGCGCGGCGCCGCACGAACAGCAGGTGCTGCCGCACCCGAACGTGAACCTCGCCTTCGAGGACGCCGGCGCACATGTCTACGGCGTCGACACGAAGATCTTCACGCGGCGGCTGACCGGCCGCGGCCAGGCGCTCGGCGTGCGGTTCCGGTCCGGCGGCTTCCGCCCGTTCTGCGCGGTCCCGGTGGCCGCGCTGAATGACCGCGTCGTCCCGGTCCGCGACTTCTTCGGCCCCGCCGCGGACCAGGCGGGCCGCGCGGTCATGGCCGCCGCCGACGACGACGCGGGGATGATCGCCGCCGCGGCCGCCATGCTGCGCAGCTTGGCGCCGGGGCCCGGCGAGACCGCGGCCCTGGTCGCGGCGATCGTCGCCCGGATCACCGGCGACCACGAAATCCGCCGGGTCAGCCAGCTCACGGCGGAGTTCGGCGTACCCGAACGGCAGTTGCAGCGGCTGTTCACCGAGTACGTGGGCGTCTCCCCGAAGTGGGTGATGCGCCGCGCCCGGCTGCACGAGGCGGCCCTGCGCGCCGACGCCGGCGAGCCGGTGAACTGGGCGCGGCTCGCCGCCGATCTCGGCTACGCCGACCAGGCGCACCTGAGCCGCGACTTCACCGCGACGCTTGGGGTCTCCCCCGCCCGCTACGCCGCCTCCCGGTAAGGACGGGCGACACCGGTGGGGCCTGGTGGGGCCCCGGGACGGCAGCAGGGTGGGGTTTCGGGGGCTTAGACCTCGATGACCACCGGGATGATCATCGGGCGGCGGCGGTAGTTGTCGCTCACCCACTTGCCGATGACCCGCCGGGCCAGCTGGCGCAGCGAGTGCGCGTCGCCGATGCCGTCGGCGGCGGCGCGGTCGAGCGCCTCCTCGACCTTCGGCAGCACGCCGGCGAACGACGTCTCGTCGATGCCGGAGCCGCGCGCGTGGATCTCCGGCCCGCCGACGACCTTGCCGTTGCTCGCGTCGAACACGATGATGACCGAGATGAAGCCCTCCTCGCCGAGGATGCGGCGGTCCTTGAGCTGAGACTCGGTCACCTCGCCGACGGTCAGCCCGTCCACGTAGACGTACCCGCACGGCACGGCGCCGGCGATGCCGGCCCGGCCGTCGACGAGGTCCACGACGACGCCGTCCTCGGCGATCACGATGCGGTCGTCCGGCACCCCGGCCAGGGACGCGAGCCGCGCGTGCGCCCGCAAGTGCCGCCACTCGCCGTGCACCGGCATGAAGTTCCGCGGCTTGACCAGGTTGAGGACGTACAGCAGCTCGCCGGCGGGCGCGTGCCCGGACACGTGCACGAGCGACGATTCCTTGTGCACGACCCGGGCGCCGAGCCTGGTCAGCCCGTTGATCACCCGGTACACGGCGGTCTCGTTACCGGGAATCAGCGACGACGCCAGGATCACCGTGTCCCCCGCCGCGATGCGGATCGGGTGGTCCCGCCCCGCCATCCGCGACAGCGCCGACATCGGCTCGCCCTGGGAGCCGGTCGAGATCAGCACGACCTCAGAGGGCGGCATTTCCTCGGCCTCGCGCAGGTCGACGAGCAGGCCGCCGGGCACCCGCAGGTAGCCGAGGTCGCGCGCCACGCCCATGTTGCGCACCATGCTCCGGCCGACGAAGGCGACCTTCCGCCTGTGCCGGACCGCGACGTCGAGCACTTGCTGCACCCGGTGCACGTGCGACGCGAAGCACGCGACGATGATCCGCTGGTCCGCGCCCGCGAACACGTCGTTGAGCACCGGCGCGATGTCCCGCTCGGACCGGACGATGCCGGGCACCTCGGCGTTGGTCGAGTCGGCGAGCAGCAGGTCCACGCCCTCCTCGCCGAGCCGCGCGAAGCCGGCCAGGTCGGTCAGCCGCCCGTCGAGCGGCAGCTGGTCCATCTTGAAGTCGCCCGTGTGCAGCACGGCCCCGGCCGGCGTCTTGATGGCTACCGCCATCGCGTCCGGGATCGAATGGTTAACCGCGAAAAACTCACAGGCGAATGGACCGAACGCGACCTGCTGACCCTCTTTGACTTCCAGTGTCTCGGGCGACAGGCGATGCTCGGTCAGCTTGGACCTGACCAGCGCCAGGGTCAGCTTGGACCCGACGAGCGGGATGTCCTGGCGTTCCCGCAGCAGGTACGGCACCCCGCCGATGTGGTCTTCGTGGGCGTGGGTCAAGACTAGCGCTTCCACGTCGTCCAGCCGGCCTTCCAGCCAGCCGAAGTCCGGGAGGATCAGGTCCACGCCGGGCTGATCTGCTTCGGGGAACAAGACACCGCAGTCGACGATCAGCAGGCGGCCGCCGTATTCGAAGACGGTCATGTTCCGGCCGATCTCGCCGAGTCCGCCGAGCGCTACGACGCGCAGCCCGCCATTGGCGAGCGGGGGCGGCGAGGTCAGTTCGGGATGCGGGTAGCTCATCGCATGGCCCCGCGGTCGCTGTGTGTCGCGGTCACGTGTATTACGGTCACGTCCATCGCTTCGTGTTGAGTTAACTGATGAGGGAGGGGTCTAGCTGATCTTCACGCCGCCGGCGCTCAGGTCCTCGCGGAGCCGGCGCCGCTCGGCGTCGCTGGCCGGGAGCAGGGGCAGTCGGACGCCGCCGCCGGGCACGCCCAGCAGGTCCAGGGCCGCCTTGACCATGACCGCGCCCTGGTTGCGGAACAGCCCGTCGTACAACGGCAGCAGTTCGTGATGGATGCGGGCCGCCTCGGCGTTGCGGCCGGCCGTGAAGGCTTCGATCAGCTCGGCGAGCCGGTCGCCGGCGACATGGCCGACCACGCTGATGAAGCCCACCGCGCCGAGCGACAGCCACGGCAGGTTGAGCATATCGGTGCCGCAGTAGTAGACGAGGTCGCTGCCGGCCAGCACGTGCGAGGTGGCACCGGGCCGGTCCTTGGCGTCCTTGACGCCGATGATCCGCGGATGCGCGGCGAGCTTGATGAGCGTCCTCGTCTCGACCTCGGCGCCGGCCCGGCCGGGGATGTCGTAGATGAGCACCGGGAGGTCCGTGCTGTCCGCCACCGCGGTGAAGTGCGCGGCGAGCCCCTCCTGGGCGGGCTTGCTGTAGTACGGAGTAACGACTAGCAGGCCAGCCACCCCGGCCCGTTCAGCCTGACGGGCTAGCTCAATGGTGTGGGCCGTCACGTTCGTGCCCACCCCGGCCACCACCTTGGCCCGGTCCCCGACCGCCTCCAGCACCACCCGGAGCAAGCGCTCTTTCTCCTCGTCGGTGGTGGTGGGCGCCTCCCCGGTCGTCCCGTTGACCACAAGCCCCTCGTTGCGCATGTCATCGACCAGGTAGGCGGCCAGCCGGGCCGCACCGTCGTAGTCAACCGCGCCATCCGAGGTCATGGGGGTGATCATCGCCGTCATCATGCGGCCAAACGGTGCCTCGGGTGTGGTCATACCGAAACGTTACCGTCGCGGGGAGACCGGCGCCACCGCACACGCGCCCGCCGGGGCAGTTGACCGGGAACGGTCTATCCTCCGAGCGTGAGCACTGATGCGTTGACGGTGCCGGCCAGGCTGCTGAGCCTGTTCGACGCGTACACGGAAGGGCACGCCGCCTTCTCGCTCTCCGAGCTGTCCCGGCGGGCCGGCCTGCCCCTCACGACGACGCACCGGCTCGCCGGCGAGCTCCAGCGGTGGGGCGGGCTGGAGCGCGGCGCGGACGGCAAGTACCGGATCGGGCTGCGGCTGGTCGAACTGGCCGCGCTGTGCCCGCGCGGTACCGGGCTGCGGGATGTCGCGCTGCCGTTCATGCAGGACCTGTACGAGGCCACCCACCAGAACGTGCAGCTCGCCGTGCGGGACGGCACCGACGGCGTCTACGTCGAGCGGATCGCGGGACGGCAGGCGGTGCCGGTCCGCACGCGGATCGGGGCGCACTGGCCGCTGCACGCGACCGGCGTGGGCCTGGCGCTGCTGGCGTTCGCGCCCGTGCCCGTGCAGGAAGCCGTGCTCAGCGCCCCGCTGCCGCGGTTCGCCCCGCACACGATCACCGACCCCGTGGTGCTGCGCCGCGTCCTCGCCGAGGTGCGCAAGACCGGCGTCGCGCTGTCGGACCGGCAGGTCGACGACGACGCGTACTCAGTGGGCGCGCCGATCACCGGGCCGGACGGGCAATGCGTCGCGGCGCTGTCGATCGTCGTCGGGTACGGCGACCCGGGCCGGGCGTCCTGGGGCCCGGCGGTGCGCGCGGCCGCGATCGGGATCTCCCGGCGGCTGCGGCGCGCACCGTCTTAGGCGTCGCCAGTCAGCTGACCGGCGACGACCCGATGTCGCCGGCGGCGAAGACCCACGGGGAGACGGCCGACGCGAGCTCGGGGGTACTCGCGTCAGCCGCTCATTACCAAGAGTCGCACGATGATGTCTTCCGTATCTGGATTCATCCACCGCCGGTCGCCGGCCAGGCCCCACGGTTCCACGCTTGACTCGGCGAGCGGCTCGCCCCGGCAGGACTTCACCGGGTACCGGCAGAGGCCGGTAACGCTGATCGGCATATGCCGGTTATCGTCGCCTCTATGGATTCTGCGCCCGCGACAAGCGTCCCCGATACGCGTCAGCTGATCGAAGCACTGAGCCGGGAGCTGCCGGCCGGCCGGCTCGTGGCGGATCCCGGGGTGCTGGCCGCGATGTCGCACGACGACGCCGAATGGGCGCCGGCGGGCCGGGCGGCCTGCGGCGTGCGGGCGCGCTCGGAGGCGGAGGTGCAGTCCGTCGTGCGGACGTGCGCGTCGCTGCGGGCGCCGATCGTGCCGCGCGGGTCGGGCACCGGCCTGTCGGGCGGCGCGAACGCGGTCGACGGCTGCGTGATCCTCGACGTGTCGCGGATGAACAAGGTGCTTGAGATCGACCGCGACAACCTCGTGTGCGTGGTGCAGCCGGGGATCGTCAACAACGACCTGAAGGCCGAGGTCGCCGCGCACGGGCTGTGGTATCCGCCGGATCCGGCGAGCGCCCCGTGGTCCTCGATCGGCGGCAACGTCGCCACCAACGCCGGCGGACTGTGCTGCCTGAAGTACGGGGTGACCCGCGACTATGTGCTGGGCCTGCGCGCGGCGGGCGGCGGCCCGGTGCCGTACGGCGCGGTGACGCGGCTCGGGCGGCGGACCAGCAAGGGCGTGGCCGGGCTCGACCTGGTCGGGCTGTTCGTCGGCGCGGAGGGGACGCTGGGCGTCGTCACGGAGATCACGCTCCGGCTGCGTCCCGCACTTACGGGGACGCCGCGGACGGTGGTGGGGGCGTTCGGCCGCCTGGTCGACGCCGGATCGGCGGTCTCACTGATCACGCGGCGCGGCCTCACGCCGTCGGTGCTGGAACTACTCGATCACTCCTGCCTGGTCGCCGTGGAGGAATGGAAGCACCTGGGGCTGCGGGCGGACGCGCACGCGCTGCTGCTCGCCCGGGTCGACACACCCGGGGACCACGGGGAGACGGAGGCCGGCGCGCTGGCGGCCGCGATGACCGACGCGGGCGCGCTGTGGGCCGAGCAGTCGACCGACGACGTGGAGGCAGAGGCGCTGTTCGACGCCCGGCGGCTGGCGTACCCGGCCCTCGAGCGGCTCGGGCCGGTGCTGACCGAGGACGTGTGCGTCCCCCGGTCGGCGGTGCCCGCCATGCTCGCGTCGATCGAGTCCATCGCGGCCAAGCACGGCGTGCGGATCGCGACGATCGCGCACGCGGGCGACGGGAACCTGCATCCGCTGCTGGTCACGCCGCCCGGCGACGACGCTGCCCGGGTGGCGGCGCAGGCCGCGTTCGAGGAGTTCCTCGACGCGGCGATCGGGCTCGGCGGCACGGTGAGCGGCGAGCACGGCATCGGCCTGCTCAAGCGCGACGGCATGCGCCGGGAACTCGACACCGGGGCGCTCGCGATGCAGGACGCGATCCGCCAGTCTCTCGACCCGCTGGGGATCTTCAACCCCGGCAAGGGCTAGCAGCCGGTAACTAAAGCGGTTCGCTCGCCAGTCAGAGCGGGCCGGCTGATGTGCGGGCCGGCTGATGTGCGGGCAGCGGCCGGGAGCCGCCGCTTGTCCGGCAACATGCGTCACGCATGTCACAGCCGGGCAAAAACTCCTCGTTATCACCGCGCCGCCCGGGCGCCGGGCGCCTTTAGCCGCGAAAAGGCCCCGCTCGGACACCTCCGCAACGTGTCGAATGCGCAGTCGACACACTGGGGGCCGCGGCGGTTGAGGTTGGGGGGCCGCGGGCGGTTACGGGAGCAGGCGGCGCAGCAGTTCCTCGACCGCCGTACGGCCCTCGGCCAGCGCCGCTTCGGAGTCGCCGGCGCGCGCGATCATCATCGCCATCTCGTCGATCGCGCCCAGGATCATGTGCGCGAACGCGGTGACCAGCTCGGGGGCCAGGCGACCCTCGTCGGAGATCGCCTGCAGCAGCGCCCGCATCGCCGCCAGCGCCTGCTGCTGATCGGGGTCATGCCAGCGCTCCGTGCCGAGTACGGACGGGGCGTCGAGCAAGATGATCCGCTGGATCACCGGGTCACGCGCCATCTCGATCCAGCCAAGCGCGGCGGCCCGCAGCGTGGCGACCGGGTCCCCCGCGTCGCCGGCCACCGCCGTCAACTCGGCCATGATGCGCGCCTCGAGGGTCTCCACCACGGCCTCGAACAGGGCGTCCTTGCCCGGAAAGTGATGGTAGAGCGCGCCCCGGCTGACGCCGGCCGCCGTGAGCACTTCCTCGATCGACGTGTCCTCGTATCCGCGGGCCGCGAACAGCCCGGTCGCGACGTCGATGAGCTGCTCGCGCGTGGCCTGCCCGCGTGCCACGCGCTTGCTCATGTTGCCCGGCTCGGTCATGAGACTCATTTGTACCAGGATCGTCGACAAACCGACTGTCGGTATGTTTAAAATAAACCGACAGTCGGTCTGTTACCCGGCATCGTAACGAGGACGGGGATATCCCACGATGGAAGTCAGCACCTTCACCGCCCGCCGCAAGACAGTGACCACGCAGGCGGGCGACATCGCCTACACGGAGTTCGGCGACGGCCCCGCCGCCCTCTTCATCCACGGCATCGGGACCAGCGGCGCGGCCTGGCGGCACGTGATCGAGCAGCTGGCCGGCACCACCCGGTGCATCGCCGTCGACCTGCCCGTGCACGGCGGCACGCCCGCGCGCGCCGACCTTTCCGTGGCCACGATGGCCACGCTCGCGCGGGACCTGGCCGACGCGCTCGATCTCGGCCAGGTCGATCTCGTCGGCGCCGACACCGGCGGGGCGGTCGCCCAGATCTTCGCCGCCCGCAACCCCGCGCGGCTGCGGACGCTCGCGCTCACGAACTGCGACACCGACGGGAACTTCCCGCCGCCCGAGTTCGCGCCCATCATCGAGGCGGCCCGGCAGCACCAGCTCGCCGGCGCGCTCAGCGCGATCACCGCCGATCCCGCGGCGTGGCATGTCGAATGCGCAGTCGACCGCGAAAGAGTGATGTCGAGTGCGCATTCGACACGTTAGGATGGGTGCCCGCGGGGGGCTGTTAGCGGGCGGGTGCCTGGCGGTCGGCGGTCCGCCGTCGCGCTAGGCGGCGCTCGTGGTGCCTAGGTAGGCCTCCCACTCTGGGTTCCCGTCGTACTGCGCGCCGATGAGGCGCCAGTGCGCGCCGCGCGGGACGGCGGGGGCGACAGGAAGCGTCCAGCCGAGCTCGGTAAGCAGACGGTCGGCCTTGCGGTGATTGCACATCTGGCAGGCGGCGACGCAGTTCTCCCAGGTGTGCTGGCCGCCCCGGCTGCGCGGCAGCACGTGGTCGATCGTCTCGGCGTGGCGGCCGCAGTAGGCGCACCTGTAATTGTCCCGGCGCATAAGTGCCGCCCTTGTGAGCGGCACCCGATTGCGATGCGGTATCCGCACGTACCGCCGCAGCCGGATCACCGAGGGCGAGGCCAGCGACACCCTCGCGGAGTGCAGCATCCGGATGCCGCCGTCGTCGTGCACGACTTCGGCCTTCTCGCAGAGGACCAGGCACACCGCGCGCCGGAGTCCGACCGTGGTCAGCGGCTCATACGTCACGTTGAGCAGCAAGACTCGTCGCACGGGCACCTCCGCAGGCACCTTCGTGAGGCGCCGCTCGCATCACCAGGACACTCTTATCCCAGCGTGACCGAAGCCACGTGCCTCCGCCAACGGAGTTAATAGTACAAGGCCACCGGCGGTTTCCCGGTTAATGGATGGTTACGAGCGAGAGCTATCGTTTCCCCCATGGCATTCGATCCTGCCCGCTGTCCCCACGCGCGGCGTCTCGACCTGGTAGAAGACCTCTTCGGCCACCAGGTAGCGGACCCCTATCGGTGGCTGGAGGACGCCGGCTCGGCGGAGACCGGGCAGTGGCTCGACGCCGAGGAAAGGCTGTGGGACGCGTACCGGGCGGACCTGCCCGGGCGCGCGGAATTCGCCGGGCGGGTCCGCGATCTGCTCCAGGTCGGAAGCGTCGGCGTCCCGGTGTGGCGCGGGGCACGGCGGTTCTATACGCGGCGCGACCCGGGCCAGGAGCACGCGGCCGTGTACATGTCCGACGCGGGTGACGCGGCTGACGCGGGTCGCCCGAGTGACGCCAGTGACGAGAGCGCCGCGGGCGCGGAGCGGGTGCTCGTTGATCCGGCCGCGGCCGACCCGTCCGGGCGGACGACGCTGGATCACTGGGCACCCGACAAGGAAGGGCGGCTGCTCGCCTATCAGCTGTCGGCCGGGGGCACCGAGGAATCCCTGCTGCGCGTGCTCGACGTCGAGACCGGCACGGTCGTGGACGGGCCGGTCGACCGGTGCCGGTACTCCGGCATCGCGTGGCTGCCCGGCGGCAAGGCGTTCTACTACGTGCGGCGGCTGCCCCCGGCCGAAGTGCCCGAAGGCGAGAGCCAGTATCACCGCCGCGTCTACCTGCACACGGTGGGGACGGCGCCGGAGACGGACATCCTGATCTTCGGCGAGGGACGCGACAAGACCTCGTACTACGGCGTCGGCGTCAGCCGGGACGGCCGCTGGCTGACGATCTCCGCCTCGGTCGGCACCGCGCCCCGCGACGACGTGTGGCTCGCCGACCTCACGAGCTCGGACCCGGCCAGCCCGGCGCTCGTGCCGGTCACCGTCGGCCTGGATGCCCAGACCGCCATCTGGCCTGGCCGGGACGGGCGCCTGTACGTCTACAGCGACCTGGACGCGCCCCGCGGCCGGCTGGCCGTCGCCGACCCCGGCCGGCCCGGCCCGGACGGCTGGCGCGACCTGATCCCGGAGGATCCCGAGGCGGTGCTGCGGGACTTCGCCGTCCTCGACGACCTCGCCCGGCCGGTCCTGCTCGTCTCCTGGACCAGGCACGCGATCGGTGAGATCACCGTGCACGACCTGGGCACCGGCGAGCGGCTGGACACGCTCGAACTGCCGGGCATCGGCACGGTCGGCGGCCTGGCGGAGCGGCCGGAAGGCGGCCACGAAGCCTGGTTCGGTTACACGGACTACGCGACGCCGGCCCGGATCCTGCGCTACGACGCGGCCGCCGGACGCGTCGCGACGTGGGCGACGCCGCCCGGCGCCGCGGTCAGCCCGCCGGACGTGACCGCGCGGCAGGTCACCTACCGCTCCGCCGACGGCACCCCAGTGCGCATGGTGATCCTGGCACCGGAGACGGGCGGCGGGCCGCGGTCCGCGATCCTGTACGGGTACGGCGGCTTCGACGTCAGCATGACCCCCGGCTACTCCCCCAGCATCCTCGCCTGGGTCGAGGCGGGCGGCGTCTACGCGGTCGCGCAACTGCGCGGCGGCAGCGAGGAAGGGCAGGAGTGGCACCGCGCGGGCATGCTCGACCGCAAGCAGAACGTGTTCGACGACTTCCACGCGGCCGCGGAGTACCTGATCGCCGAGAGCATCACGGCGCCGGACCGGCTCGCCGCTTGGGGCGGCTCGAACGGCGGGCTGCTGGTCGGCGCGGCGGTCACGCAGCGCCCCGCGCTGTTCACCGCCGCGGTCTGCTCGGCGCCGCTGCTCGACATGGTGCGCTACGAGCGCTTCGGCCTGGGCGAAAGCTGGAACACCGAGTACGGCACAAGCAATATCCCTAACGAACTGGGGTGGCTCCTTTCGTACTCCCCCTACCATCGGGTGGTCGACGGTACTTCGTACCCAGCGGCGCTGTTCACGGTGTTCAGCAATGACACACGTGTCGCACCCCTGCACGCCTATAAAATGTGCGCGGCGCTGCAGCATGCCTCGGCGTCCCGGCGGCCCGTGCTGCTGCGCGCCGAAGCGCAGGTAGGGCACGGTCAGCGCGCGGTGAGCCTGACCGCGGCCCTCGCGGGGGACTCGCTGGCGTTCGTGGCGCGTGAGACCGGGCTGATGCGGTAGTACCTGCCCGGCATGGGAGGGAACACCGCTGACTGCAGCTGAGAACACCGCCTGGTGGCGCCGGCGTGGTGACGTCACGGCCGTCGCGGCGCTTATCGCGTTGCCCGTGCTCATCTTCGGCGTCCCCGCGCTCCTCGGCCACGCCGTGCTGCCCGGCGACGACATGACCCAGAACTTCCCGCTGCGCGTGCTCGCCGGGCGGGACATCCGGGCGGGGCGGCTCCCCCTTTTCGACCCCTACATCTGGAGCGGCGCCCCGCTGCTGGCCGGCTGGAACGCCGGCGCCGCCTACCCGCTGACCATGCTGTTCGCGGTGCTGCCTGGCGTGGCCGCCTGGAGCGCCGGGATGGTGATCACCTGGGCGGTCGCGGGCCTGTCCATGTTCTGCTTCCTGCGCGGGCTGCGGCTCGGGCCGCTGGCCAGCTTCCTGGGGGCGCTGTCGTTCGCGCTCGCCGGCGCCATGTCCGCCCAGGTGACCCACTTCGGGCTGGTCGCCGGGATGAGCTGGGTGCCGCTCGCGCTGCTCGCGGTCCGGCGGCTGTCCGGGCCACCGGGGCAGCCGGGGCAGCCGGGGCAGCCGGGGCAGCAGCTGGCCGTCCGGCTGTCCTGGACCGCCCTCCTCGGGGCGTCCCTCGGCCTCGTGATCCTCGCCGGCGAGCCCCGCGCGATCGTCGATGGCGCGGTCGTCGTCGCGGGCTACGCGATATGGCAGGTCACCCGGCTACGGCGGCGCGCCCTGCCCGCCGCGCTGTCGGTGGCGGGCGGCATGCTGCTCGGCCTGGGCCTCGGCGCGATCCAGTGGCTGCCGGGCATGGCGGCGATCGCCACGTCACAGCGCGGGAACGGTTCGCTTGCCCTGTTCTCCTCCGGGTCGCTGCCGGACCGGTGGCTGCTGCTCACGCTGGTGCCCGACCTGCTGGGCGGGTCAGGCTCGCTGAGCCAGCCGAGCTTCTTCGGCAGCTATAACCTCACCGAGGTGACGAGCTACGTCGGCATCCTGCCGCTCGTCGCCGCGTTCGCCCTGCTCGCCCGCGTCCGGCTGCGGCCGCGGCTCCCGGAGTGGCTCATCTGGCAGGTGCTGGCGGCGCTCGGCGTCGTGCTCGCGCTCGGCGGCAACACGCCGGCGGGCGCCCTGCTCTACCGGGTGCCGCTCTTCGGCGGCCAGCGGCTGCAGAGCCGGAACATCCTCGTCCTCGACCTGGCACTGGCCGTGCTGCTCGCCTACTGGGTCGACCACCCCATCCCAGTACGGGGGGCGGCGGGGAGCCGGCCGGACGCGTTCCGGAGAAAGGTTTCCGGGTTGCCTCATGGCGGGCGGCCACGGGGAGAGACACTGCTCGGCCTGCTGCCGCCGGCCGGCGTGCTCGCGATCGTCGTGCTGAGCGTGACCTGGGGCGCGGGCCTGCTGCGGTGGCTCGGGACCGGCGCGGCGGCGAGCGCGAGCGTGATCGGGCGGCTCGTGCCGTGGCTGCTGCCCTACGGGCTGATCGCGATCGGGGCGGCGGCGCTTGTCGTCTTCGGCTGGCGGCTGCGGCCGGCCTGGCGGGCGCGGCTGTGCGCGGGGATCGTGGTCACCGACATCGTGGTGTTCAGCGTGCTCGCCGTCGTCAGTGTCGCGCCGGCCGGGGCGAGCAGCGGGACGGCCGCGGCGGGCAAGCCGGCGGGGCAGGCGAGGCAGGCGGGCGGCACGGCGCTGACGCTGACCGCACGGGTACCGAGGCCCGGCGTGGTCAGGTCGGTGTCACCGCGACCGGTGTCGGCGCTCGGCTACCAGGGGCGGTTCGCGATCTACGACCCTGGCTTGCTGGACACCACCGGCTTGTCGGCGCTCATGCCGCCCGACCTCAACGGCATGAGCGCGGCCGGCATGCCGTCCATTCAGGGGTACACGTCGCTCGTCGACAGCGCCTACGCGGCGGCCACCGGGTCGCACGACGCAACCGGCGAAGGGCAGAACGTCCTGTCGCCCGCCGCGGTCAGCAACGGGACGCTTGACCAGCTAGACACGTCCGTCCTGCTCACGCTGCCCGCCTACCTGACGACCGGTTCCGCGGGAGCCGCTGGTCAGGGCCGGCGGCACCTCGGCCCGGACCAGCGCGCCACCTGGTACCTCGGTGCCGCGGCGCCGGTTGCCCGGGTGTCCGTGCCGGACGCGCACGCGCGGGCGGACGCCGCGGCCGGCATCGAGATCGGGCTGACCACGATGTCCGGCACGACCCAGTGGTTCCGCGGACGAGCGGTGAGCGCCTCCGAACTCGCGATCGCCGTGCCCGCGGCGGTCGACAGCGTCGCGGTCGTCGCGCGCGCGGGGAACGCGGCGGCCGCGCTCGGCGCCCCGTCCGTCGTCCGGCGCGACGGTCAGGTGCTGGTCGCGAACGGCCCGCTGCAGAACGCGCTGGTGCCGCCCCGGTGGCACCTGACCGCCTTCGACGGGTCGTTCGCCGTGTTCAGCGACCGTTTCGCGGCCGGGCCGCTGACGATCGAGGCACTGCCCGGCGAGCCGGCGGCCGGGGCGTCCGTGCGGTACGTGAGCCGGGGGCCGGATGATCCGGTGAAGGCGATGGTGACTTCCGCGCACGGGATCCGGCTGGTGCGCGCGGTGGCGGCGATCCCCGGCTGGACAGCCACGTGGCGGCCGGCACACGGCGCCGCCGTCTCGTTGCCGGTCCGCGCCGACGGGCTTGTCCAGGTCGTGGCCGTACCGGCCGGACGGGGCACGGTGACCTGGCGCTACCGGTCGCCCCGGGTCACGGCGGGGCTCGCGCTGTCGCTCGCGGCCGCGCTGCTCATCTCGCTGTTCGCGCTGGCGTCGCGTTGGCCTCGGTTGTTCTCGTGGCTGGCGCGACGGCAGGAGAGGTCCGGTGACTGGGACGAGGAACTGGCCGCGGAGCCGCTGGAACGGGCGGGCGCCTGAGGCGCTAGCGTTGGGTGTGCCGCGGTTCGGTGTGCTGGAAGGGGTACAGGAAGCTGCCGGCCTGGATGGGATTGCCGCACACCCGGCAGATCGCCCGCACCGGATAGTGGCCGACGTTGAAGAGATCGGCCTGGCGGCCGTCCGCCGCGCGGATGGACCCGGCCGCCGGTTCCGGCGAGTGGAAGCGGACTACGGGTTCCATTGTGCGCACCAGCCTTCTCCTTCCCGCTACAACGACCGCCATTCCTGACGGCCGACCGTAGCGCGTTCAACCCCGCGTTCTTGTCATAGCGCCCGTTTCCTCGATCAAAGACGGCCGGGCAACGGGGCACCGGTGAGCTGGGTCGCATTCTCGCCGTATGAGAGCTGCGAGCACTGGATATCGGTAGCCTCTCGGGAGAGCGAAATCCGCTAATCACCCCGGAGGCTTACTTTGCCGCGGCATGTCCACATATCGATCTTCGGCGCGACCCACGCGTCGTCGACGCTGACTGGCAGTTGCGGGGCACAGCCCGGCCTCGCATGCCGTCTGGTGTGGGACGTCTCGCACAACGGTCAGGCCGCCCAGCTCACCAACAACTTCCTGGCCGGGCCCGTGCACCTGCTGCTGCGGGTGCTGTTCGTCGTGCTGCTCGCCCTTGTCATCCGGGCCGTGCTGCACCGGGTGATCAACCGGCTGACCGAGCGCGCGTCCCAGACCTTGCTGCCGCAGCTCAAGAACGGCGTCGTGTCGTCGCGCATCGCGCGCGGCAGGCGGCGCCGCCGGGCGCGCGGCGGCTCGCCGGACGGCCACGTGCGGTCCTCCCCCGAGCCTCCGGCTTCCCCCGAGGCCGAGGATTCCGCCGCGGCCAGAGCGGCCGCGGCCGTCGCCGAAGACGCGGGCGGTGCCCGGAACGGGAGCCAGGATGCCGCGGACTTGGTAGCCGCGGACTTGGTAGCCGCGGACTCGGTGGCCGCGACCAGCGGCGTGACGCGGGCCGGAGAACCGGGCGTCGCCGAGCAGTCGGGCGCCGCCGACACCGCTGTTTCCGTGGCCGACACCGCTGCTTCCGTGGCCGACACCGCTGCTTCCGTGGCCGGCACGGCCTCCGCCGCCGCCAGCGTGGAACACGCCCTGGTAGACGAACGCCGCCGCCAGCGTGTCCGCGCGCTCGGGTCGATCCTGCGGAGCGCCTCGTCGATCACGATCTTCGCGATCGCCGGCGTGGTGATACTCGGGGACCTCGGGATCAACCTGGCGCCGCTGCTGGCGAGCGCCGGCGTGGTCGGCATCGCGATCGGCTTCGGCGCGCAGAACCTGGTCCGTGACTACCTGTCCGGCGTCTTCATGCTCCTGGAGGACCAGTACGGGGTCGGCGACGTGATCAGCGTCGGCAACGCGACCGGCACGGTGGAGACCGTGACACTGCGCATCACCAGGATGCGCGATGTCAACGGCATCGCCTGGCACATCAGGAACGGCGCGATCGAGACCGTCGGCAACGAGTCGCAAGGCTGGGCCCGCGCGGTCGTCGACTACCCGGTGCCGTACGCGGCCGACCTGTCCACGATCAAAGAGATCCTGGCGAACGCGGCCGAGTCGATGTGGGCCGAGCCGCTGTGGCGCGCGGTCATGCTGGACACGCCGGAGGTCTGGGGCGCCCAGGAAGTCAAGGGTTCGCAGGTGACGATGCGGGTCGTCGTGAAGACCGCGCCGCTCCAGCAGTGGGGCGTCGAGCGGGAGATGCGCGCGCGGATCAAGGCCGCCCTGGACACCGCCGGCATCACACCGCCCAGCGGCTGACGCGCATCCCCCAGCAGCTAGGGTGAAAGTGTCATGAGTGAGGACACTGCGCAGTCGCCCCGCACCTTCTACGAGGCGGTCGGCGGCGAGGAGACATTCACCCGGCTCGTCCGCCGGTTCTACGAGGAAGTCGCGGCCGACCCGGTCCTGCGGCCGGTGTACCCGGCCAAGGATCTAGGACCGGCCGAAGAGCACCTGCGGCTGTTCCTCATGCAGTACTGGGGCGGCCCGCAGACCTACAACGAGCTGCGCGGGCACCCCCGGCTGCGGATGCGCCACGTGCGGTTCCGCATCGGCGCGACCGAGCGGGACCTGTGGCTGCGGCACATGCGCACGGCGCTCGACGAGCTCGAACTTGGCCCCGCGCTCGACGCCCAGCTGTGGGACTACCTCGTGATGGCCGCCGACAGCCTGGTGAACGCCGTCCCGGAAGACACGCCGGACGCCGGCCACCGCGGCGACCTCGGGATCAGCCCGGCCTGACCTCGCCGCCTACTAGTTGGGGGCGCCTAGTTGCGGGTCAGCTTGCGGTACGTGACCCGGTGCGGGCGGGCGGCCTCGGCGCCGAGCCGCTCGATCTTGTTCTTCTCGTAGGCCTCGAAGTTGCCCTCGAACCAGAACCAGCTGGCGCCGCCTTCCCAGGCGAGGATGTGCGTCGCCACCCGGTCCAGGAACCACCGGTCGTGGCTCGTGATCACGGCGCAGCCCGGGAACTCGAGCAGCGCGTTCTCCAGCGAGGCCAGCGTCTCGACGTCCAGGTCGTTGGTCGGCTCGTCGAGCAGCAGCAGGTTGCCGCCCTGCTTGAGGGTGAGTGCCAGGTTCATCCGGTTGCGCTCGCCGCCGGACATGACGCCTGTCGGCTTCTGCTGGTCCGCGCCCTTGAACCCGAACGCCGCCACGTACGCACGGCTCGGGATCTCGACGTTGCCGACGCGGATGAACGTCTCCCCGTCCGAGATCGCCTCCCAGACGTTCTTCTTGGGATCGAGGCGCGCCCGGTTCTGGTCGGCGTAGGAGATCTGCACGGTGTCGCCGACCTTGATCGTGCCCGAGTCCGGCTTCTCATCGCCCACGATCATCTTGAACAGCGTGGTCTTACCGACGCCGTTGGGGCCGAGGACACCGACGATGCCGTTGCGCGGCAGGCTGAAGCCGAGGTCTTCGTACAGCACCCGGTCGCCGAAGCCCTTGGCCAGGTCGCTGACCTCGACGACCAGGTTGCCCAGCCGGGGACCCGGCGGGATCTGGATCTCCTCGAAGTCGAGCTTGCGGTTCTTGTCCGCCTCGGCCGCCATCTCCTCGTAGCGCTGCAGGCGGGAGCGGGACTTGGCCTGCCGGGCGCGCGGGCTGGACCGCACCCAGTCGAGCTCGTCGTCGAGGCGCTTGCGGAGCTTGACGTCCTTCTGGCCCTCGACCTTGATGCGGCCGGCCTTGGTCTCCAGGTACGTGGTGTAGTTGCCCTCGTACGGGTAGGCGTGGCCGCGGTCGAGCTCGAGGATCCACTGCGCGACGTTGTCCAGGAAGTACCTGTCGTGGGTGATCGCGATGACCGTGCCCGGATACTTCTCGAGGTACTGCTCGAGCCACTGCACACTCTCGGCGTCCAAGTGGTTGGTCGGCTCGTCGAGCAGCAGCAAATCCGGCTGGGAAAGCAGCAGCTTGCACAGCGCGACACGCCGCCGCTCACCACCTGACAGGGTCGTCACCGGGGTGTCGGGCGCCGCGCAGCGCAGCGCGTCCATGGCCTGCTCAAGCTGGCTGTCCAGATCCCACGCATCCTTGTGGTCCAGCTGCTCCTGCAGCTTGCCCATCTGCTCAAGCAGTTCGTCCGAGTAGTCGGTCGCCATCTTCTCGGCGATCGCGTTGTACTCGTCAACCAGCTTCTTCGTCTCGGCGACGCCCTCCTCCACGTTGCCGAGCACGGTCTTGCTCTCGTCAAGCTGCGGCTCCTGCGCGAGCAGGCCAACGGTGTGACCCGGCATCAGGCGCGCCTCGCCGTTCGACACCTGCTCAACCCCTGCCATGATCTTGAGCAGAGTGGACTTGCCAGTGCCGTTCGGCCCCACGACGCCGATCTTGGCCCCGGGGAGAAAGCTCAACGTTACGTTGTCAAGAATGACCTTGTCGCCGTGCGCCTTGCGGACGGCGCGCAGCTGATATATGAATTCCGGCATACTGTCCAGCCTAGAGGCTTCGGCTAAGTGCGACGTGCCGGGCGTCGCGTCCGCCGGCTCGTAAACGCAGACCCTGTCCCGCCCGGCGTTTTTTGCCTGGTAAAGGGCCAGGTCGGCCGCTGCCAGCAGTTCGAACAGCTCGTCCCCGTGCAGCCCGAGCGAGGCGACGCCGATCGAGATAGTGACGCTCACCGTGGATTCTCCGGTGAGCACCTGGATCACCCCGGCTCCCCGGCGCAGCCGCTCGGCGATGCGGCACGCTTCCACGGGTGTCGTGTTCGGCAGCAGGACAACGAATTCCTCACCGCCGAACCGCCCCACCAGATCGGTCTCGCGCACCTGCTGCCGCAGTTCGGCGGACAGGCCGCGCAGCACGTCGTCGCCCGCCAGGTGGCCGTGCGTGTCGTTGACCTTCTTGAAGTGGTCGATGTCGGCGAGCAGGACCGCCACCGGCTCATCGCGCCGCAGAGCCCGCGCGATCTCCGCGTCGGCCTCGCGCTGCCACGCCGCCGCGTTCAGCAGGCCCGTCTTGGCGTCGGTACGGGCGGCCGCCTTCAACTGCTGGTGCATGAGGCTGCGCTGCAGCAGGATCACCGGCGGCAGTGCCACGCACAGCAGCAGCGGGCTCAGCGCGCACGCGATCGTCACCAGAATGCCCACGCACGTCTCGGTGAGGTCGAGCAGCATCCGCTCCCGGTCCCACAGCATGTCGGCCAGCCGGCCGTCGGCCTCGGCGAGCCACGCGGCGACCGCGACCAGGCACGTGTTGAGGACGGCGAACAAGACCGCGCAGCACACCGCGATGCCCGCCTGCTGCGGCCGGACGAACCACTGCTGCGAGCCGGGATGGGTCAGCCACCCGGAGGCCGCCCCCTGCGGCGCGACCGGCGCCAGGCAGCGGAAGAGCACGGACGCGCTGGCGCCCGCCAGGCCGAGCGCGGCGGAACTGAACGCGCGCCGGTAGACCGGCCCTCGCCGCACGCGCAGGAAGAGCAGCAGGCCGAGCAGCGCGGGGGCGGCGAGCGCGTACGCCGGCGGGAGCAGCAGCGCGACCGGCAGCCACCACGCGGACAACAGGTCGCGGGACACGCCGGCGGGCTGTCCGAGGCGGCGGGTCGCCTCGGCGCACACGGCCCCGCAGACCATCAGCCCCGCGAAGAGGACAAGGTCCGACAGGCGCGGCGGGGTGCTCGCGATCTCCCATCCGGTCAGCGCGGCGTACCCGGCCAGCACCGCGACCACGTAGCCGATCAGCGGCACCCGGTTCGCGAACAGCGGCCAGTGCCACGGCCGCCGGACGACGTCACGCAGGCGGCCACCCCGCTCCCGCTCTTGCTGCCTTACCGGATCCTGGACTGCTGACATGCCTCCGCCTGCCGTCTGCTTGGACTTCCCCGCCGTCCGCTGTTGCCCGGCACTCTCAGTAACTATAGGTAACAGAATAGATGCACGATGTGCGCACCGTAAGCAGAACCGGTATGTTGGGTGCCGCAGAGCCGGGTTGGTAGTTTTTACCGCGATAACTCCGCTCCGGGGCGGCACCCAACCGGTGTCTCAACTGGCAGCGCTCCGCCAGATCGACGAGGAGAGGACACCAATGCGAGGCGTGATCTGGGTCTAGAGCGACGCTTCCGCAAGCTGCCGCTCATCCGCCGCCGTCGCCGCCTCGGTGCCCGCGGCCTCGCCCTCGCTGACGGGCGTTACCCCGTCGGCGGTCTGGTTCCCGTCGCCCGGCTGGTCCGGTAGGTCGGCATAGTCCCCGGCGTACCCGTCCTCGGCGTACCCGTCTTCGGGGTGGCCGTCTTCGGGGTGGCCGTCCGCCGCGCTTCCCGCCTCCGCCCGTTCTGGCTCGCCCTTCTCCAGTTCCGCCGCGACACGGGTCGGCGGCTGCGATCCGCGGTTGAAGGCCGTCCAGCCGTACGACAGGTCGTGCCCCACCGAGTCCGCGATGATCTCCATCCTGGTACGCGGCCGGTCCTCGCCCGCCACGAGCCAGGACCGCGTGCGGAACTTGCCCTGAATGGTGATCATGTCGCCCTTGCGCAAGCACGCCTTGACGTTCACCGCCAGCCTGCGCCAGCAGGTCACGTCGAAATAGGAGACGTCCCCGTCGACCCACTCCCCCGTGGTCCGGTCCGGGTACCGGGTCGCCGAGCCCACGCGAATCCGGGCGACAGCAATGTCGTTGCGCGTCTTGCTGAACTCCGGTTCCCGCGTCACGAAGCCCGTCATCATGATGTAGTTCGCCTGGCTCATCCCATCCTCCTTAGTGATCCGGCGCGCTCCGGCGGTTCCGCGCCGGCACGCTGTCTGCGCTTTCACGGTCCCGCGAGAGAGCGGACGGCGGGAAGAGCCAGGTGAAAGCTGTGGATAACGTGTCCGATTTGTCCACGACCTGTGGATAACGGTTTGCCAACTTCGGCGGAGAGCGGCATACTGCCGTACTCGTGCGTCGCGTACACGAGGTAGGCACCTCCGGGGCGGGCAAATCGACCCTGGCACGACAGCTAGCGGCGGCCATCGACGTGCCTTACGCGGCCAACAGCCGCCTTAGGTTCGTTCAGCTGAAAAATAGGCGGGCGGCCCGCGGCTTCCTGAAGACCGCGGCGGCGGCCGCCCCGGCGCGGCCCGCGGAGTCACGATGATCGAGCAGATCCTGCCGCCCGGCGTGGCGTACGGCGAAGCGTTCGCCGATCCGCCCGGCGCCGAACTGTTCCCCGAAGAGGCGGCCATCGTCGCCCGGGCCGTCGAGAAACGCCGCCGCGAGTTCACCACCGGCCGGGACTGCGCGCGCACGGCGCTGCGCGGGCTCGGGTTCGGGCCGGTCCCGATCCTGGCCGGCGAGCGCGGGGCGCCGCAGTGGCCGCCGGGCGTCGTCGGCACGATCACCCACTGCCGCGGCTACCGCGCCGCCCTGGCCGCCCGGCAGGCCGAGTTCCTGACCGTCGGCCTGGACGCCGAGCCGAACGACGATCTCCCGGGCGGAGTGCTCGACGCCGTGTCGCGGCCGGCCGAGCGGGAGCGGATCGGCGTCCTGCGGGAGACCGCGCCCGGCGTCTGCTGGGACCGGCTGCTGTTCTGCGCGAAGGAAGCGGTCTATAAGGCGTGGTTCCCGCTGACCCGGCGCTGGCTCGGCTTCAAGGAAGCGGACATCACGTTCGACGCCGGCGGCGGCACGTTCGACGCGCGGCTCGGCACGTTCGACGCGCGGCTCGTCACGTTGGACGCGCGGCTCGTCACGCCGGCGACTGCCGGCGAGCGGCCCCTGACCGGGTTCAGCGGCCGCTGGCTGGCGAGGGACGGCCTGATCGTGGTGACGATCGCGGTTCCCCGGGCGCCGGGCAGCGACGCCGGCTAAGCCCGCTACGCCGCTACCAGTTCCGTCGGTTCGGCGATCACGTCGACCAGGGCGCCGTTGCGCATCACGGTGACCGGCAGCCGCGTTCCGATCGCCTCGGCGAACATCAGCCGCTGCAGATCCTGCGCGGCCGCTACCTGGTGGCCGCCCGCGGTCAGCAGCAGGTCGCCGACGCGCAGCCCGGCCCGGTCGGCGGGGCCGCCGGCCACGACCGACGCCACCCGCAGCCCGGTCGAGCGGCCGCCGAGGCGCTCCCGCCACGCCGCCCCGACCGGGGCGGGCGCCACGATCACGCCGAGATAGGCGCGCCGGACGCGACCGTCGTGCATCAGCGCGGACATGATCCGCCTGGTCGTGTCGTTGACCGGCACCGCGAGCCCGAGCCCGACCCCGGCCACCGCCGTGTTGATCCCGATCACCCGGGCACGGGAGTCGGCCAGCGCGCCGCCCGAGTTGCCCGGGTTCAGCGCCGCGTCGGTCTGGATCACGTCCTCGATCAGCCCGTGCTGACCGGCGGGCATGGACCGGCCGAGCGCGCTCACCACGCCCGCGGTGACCGAGCCGGCCAGCCCCAGCGGGTTGCCGACCGCGACCACGAGCTGCCCGGTGACGAGGTCGTCCGCCTCGCCGAGTTCGGCGGGCGGCGGCGTGTCCCCGTACGCGCGCAGCACGGCCAGGTCGGACAGCGGATCGGCGCCGACCACCCGGAACGGCGCCGACGTGCCGTCGGCGAACGCCGCCGTGCCGCCGGACGCGTTGCCGACGACGTGCGCGTTCGTGAGCAGGAAGCCGTCGGTCGTGTAGACGACGGCGGAGCCAAGGGCCTCCCCCGACCCGCGCGCGCCGGCCCGCGGCACGCGCAGGCTCGCGACCTTGGGGGTCAGCTTCTCCGCGACACCGGCGACGATTCGCGAGTACGCGTCGAGCGAGTCATTTGCAGTCATAACGATGATTACAACATTACAACGAAGATTAATCCAGAACGATCCTGCCGTCTCTCTCCCCGCCCAGGTCATCGCAAACCTCCCATCCGAACCGGCCCTGGCGACTCCGGGCCGTTCCGGCTTTTTGCGCCCGATGTCGGCACCGGGCATGTGCCGTATGCCAGCCGACGCTACTCTTTGTCATGCATCAAACACCTAGGGACACAGGCTGACGATTCCCGGGCACTCGTCGGCGGACACGGGAGGGCAAATAGCGTTGATTCGGATACTCGTCGCGGAACCGATGACCCTGACCCGGGAAGGACTCGTCGCCGTGCTGGGAAGGGAAGGCGACTTCGACGTCGCCGCGGTCGTGCGACACGGCGAGGACGTGGCGCGGGTGGCGGAGGCGGTCAAGCCCGACGTCGCGCTGCTGGCGGCGGCGTTTCCCGTCCCCAGCCCCGCCCCCGCCCCCGGGCCCAGCCCCGGCCCCGGCCCCGGCCAGGACGGGATCGCGGTCTCGGCGGCGCTGCGCAAGGCCGTGCCGGACTGCCGGTGCGCGATCCTCGGCGCCAGCTGGCGCCCGGGTGACATGCAACGGGCCGCCGGGGCGGGCGTGCGGGGCTTCCTGCTCTGTGACTCCCCGGCCGGGTTCCTGACCGACGCGGTGCGCCAGCTCGCCGGCGGGCGCCAGGTGGCGGACCCGCGGCTGTCGTTTGGCGCGCAGTGCCCGCTGACGACGCGGGAGGCGGACGCGCTGCGGGCGGCGGCACAGGGATCGAGCACGGCGGAGATCGCCGACCTGCTGTGTCTCAGCGAGGGAACCGTGCGCAATTACCTGTCCCGCGCGATCGCCAAGACAGGCGCGCGCAACCGGGTCGACGCGATCCGTATCGCGGGGGAATCCGGCTGGCTCTAGGGCTGCCCCGGGCCGCTCTAGTTCCCCGATTATCCCTTTTGCCGCACGTCCTCAGCGCCATTTCCGCCCCCGCGCCCCCATTCGCGTCCCGCGTCGGTTCGCGCATGCCCGGATCGCGGGGATCGCGGCCTTTTCCCCGTACGCAACCGATGAAGATTCCAGGCGCCGGCCCGATCGCTTACTCAGCGGTAACACGGAGCACGCTCGCCCCATGATCGCGAAGACTTCAATCATTGGGTTAGTTTTGCGTGTAAATAGCACTTGAAACTTACCCAATAAAAATACTCTTCGCGTTAATCGTCGAGGGTTGTCCGCTTTCGGAACCGCGAGAGACGGGACGGACAGCTGTGACGGGACGAGACTGGGCGCGGGGGAAGCCGAGACTGGGCGCGGGCGAAGCGGTGTCGGGCTACCTGCGGTGGCGGGACAGGGAGAGCGCGGGTGCGGCGGCGGGGCGGGATGCGGCGGGGAGGCAGGCGGGACGGGATGGGCGCCCGCAGGTGAGGGGCGAATCGCCCGCGCGGCGCGTTGCCGCCGGAATCGGGCATGCTGCGCAACTACCGCAATGAGGAATAAGCACGCGCGCCGCCGGGGAGAAAGCATCAGCGGACGGCGTCGCGCACCCCGAAGAGGTGGCCATCAATTGTCCGGATATACACGAGTTTAGCGTTTAGAAATCGGTCAATTAACGCCCGCGTCACACTCAAAACTGATGACAGAAGTCACTATGCGATACGGCTGGACAGTGGCATGCTTCTGGTGGCGACAATGAGTCACGAGGCATAACTCGTCAGTAATTATGGGTGCGGGACCAGCGAGTGGGGGGAAAGCGTGGATAAGCAGTATGAACAGTACTGTCTTGCGAACCCGCTTTTTTATGACTCGCCCCGGAACGACGATTCCGAGACGCTGTTCCCGGTGTCCCGGCGCCCGCTGCCCGCTGACTGGCGCCGGGTGCGCCATGGCGACTGGCTGATCAATGTGCCGCCGGGGCCGCCGATTCCGGCGCAGGGCTGGAAGATCCACGTCTCCGCGTGCCTGGACAACGCCGACGACGTCATCTCCCGGGTCTGGCGGTACTGCGTGCCGCGCGGTATCTCGTTCAAGTTCCTCGGGTCGCCGCTCGCGGTGCTCATGCGCAACGCGAAGTACGCGCCCCGGCAGGCCAGCGGGAAGGCCGTCACGATCTACCCGGCCGACGAGGCCGTCTGCGAGCGCGTGCTGGCGGAACTCGACGCTGAACTCGGGGGCGCTGCCGGACCGTACATCCTGAGCGACCTCCGCTACGGCGCGGGCCCGCTGTACGTGCGCTACGGCGGCTTCACCGAGCGGTTCTGCCTCGACGCGCGGGGCGAGATGGCGCCGGCGATCGCGGACAACGCCGGGAACCTGGTCCCCGACTTGCGGACCCCGGTATTCACGGTGCCGGACTGGGTCACGCTGCCCGCGTTCCTGGCGCCGCACCTGGCGGCCCGCAACTCCGTCTCGGTCGGGGAACTCGGCTACGACGTGACCGGCGCGCTGCACTTCTCGAACGGCGGCGGCGTCTACACCGGAACCGACAAGCGGACCGGCGAGCGCGTCATCATGAAAGAGGCGCGGCCGCATGCCGGCCTCGCCGCCGACGGCTCCGACGCCGTGACCAGGCTGCGCCGGGAGTACGACGTCCTGGGCCGGCTGTCCGGCCTCGGCATCGCCCCCGAGCCCCGCGGCTGGTTCATGATCGGCGAGCACCACTTCCTGGCGGAGGAGTTCATCGCCGGGCGGACGCTCAACTCCTTCTTCGCCGAGCGGTACCCGCTCACCGCCCTCGCCGCGGACCCGGCCGCCACGGAGGCGTACACGACGTGGGCGCTCCGGATCTGCGGCGATGTCGAGCGGGGCGCCCAGGTCCTGCACGACCACGGGGTGGTCTTCAACGACTTGCACATGTTCAACATCATGGTCAGGCCGGACGACACCGTGGCCTTCATCGACTTCGAGGCCGCGAGCGACATCGGCGAGGGGCGGCGCCGCACGGTCGGCAACCCCGGGTTCGCCGCGCCCCGCGACCGGTCCGGGTTCGACATCGACGCCTACAGCCTGGCGTGCCTCCGGCTGGCCATGTTCATGCCGCTGACCACGTTGTTCGCCCTGGACCTGACCAAGGCGGAAGGCCTCGCCGCGATCATCGCCAGGCACTTCCCCGTACCGGAGAAATTCCTGGAGGAGGCGGTACGGGAAATTGTCCGCGACGCGGCGGGACCAGCCGGGACGAGGACGGACGGCAAGAGGACGGGCAGCGTCGTCACGCTGCCCGCGCCGCGCGATGGCGTGGGTGACCCCGCGAACCGGAGCGACCGGAGCGACGGTGGCGACCGCGGCGACCTGAGCTGGGGCTGGGACGCGGGGTGGGACCGGCTGGCCGCGGACATGGTGTCCGCGATCCGCGCCAGCGCGACCCCGGAGCGCACGGACCGGCTCTTCCCCGGCGACATCGACCAGCTCCGGGTCACCGGCGGCGGGCTCGCGCTCGCGCACGGCGCGGCCGGCGTGCTGTACGCGCTGTCCGAGGCGGCCGCCGTCCGCGTGCCTGACTACGAGGAATGGCTGATCGCGCGGGCCGCCGAGCCGGCCAAGGGCACGCGGCCGGGCCTGTACGACGGGCTGTCCGGAGTCGCGTACACGCTGGCGCGCCTCGGCCACGCCGAAGCGGCCGCGCGGACCGCGGAAATCTGCCTCGGCGAGCGCTGGGAACGGCTCGGCCATGGCCTCCACGGCGGGCTGTCCGGGTTCGCGCTCGCCATGCTCGCGGTGGGCGACGCGGCCGGCGAGGACGCGCTGACCAGTGCCGGCCTCAAGGCCGCGGAGATCGTCGCGGACCGGTACGCGGGCGCCAGCGCCGCCACCATCACCAGCGCCCCCGGCGCGGCCGGATCGGCGGACGCGTCCCGGCGCGCCGCCGGGCTGCTGCACGGCGCGGCGGGCAAGGCGCTGTTGTTCGTCCGCCTGTACGAGCGGACCCTGGACGCCGCCTGGCTCGACGCCGCCGCGGCCGCGATCGCCGAAGACCTGGACCGCTGCGTGACCGACCGCAAGGGCGCGCTGCAAGTCGACGACGGCTGGCGGACGCTGCCGTACGTCGGCGCCGGCAGCGCCGGGATC
>DASZKN010000124.1:0-4175 GCA_035552855.1 Trebonia sp.
TGAGCTCGATCGCCTCCGCGGCCTGCTCCGCCAGCACGGCGTCGAGCCGGGCGGCGGCACCGCGCAAACCGCCTGAGACCCGGTCCAGCCGAACCGGCCGCGCGTTTCACGGAAAGCGATCCCGGCCGCGCTGACGGGAAAATTAGAAACGAACCGTGGTCTAGAAGACGCCGCGCTCGCTGCTCACATGCAGGAGCCGACGGCCTTCGGGTCGTCCGGGGGACCTTCCGCCAGCCGGTTGAGCATGGCGCGCAGCACCCGCTGCTCGTCCGCGGTGAACTGGCTCAGCGCCGCCGCCTCGGCCCGGTCGCGGGCCTCGATCAGCTCGTGCTGGACGCGGAGGCCGGCCTCGGTCAGCTCCGGGATCCGGGCGCGCCGGTCGCGGCTGTCGGTGTAGCGGGCGACCAGGCCAGCGGATTCGAGCCGGTCAAGCAGCGAGGTCATCGTCGTCTTGTCCAGCCCCAGCGAGTGGGCGAGGGCAAGCTGCGGCTGCCGCGGCCCGGCGGCGATGGCCGACAGCACGATCCAGTCCCGCGCGCCCTGCAGCCCGTGCTCCCTGGCCGCCTCGTCAAAGACGCCGCGCATGCGCTGGGCACTCCGGTGCAGGAGCCAGGTCAGGTCGCTCTTCGCGTCCGCGGCGGCATTGCAGGGATTGGCGGCGGCATTGCAGGGATCGGAAGTCACGTCTGCCGCGGCCAGACAGGCCTGCACGTCATGGACGGCCGGCCCGGGTGCCGTCGCACCCTCAGGCGCGGCCGCGGACGACTCCGGGACGGCGCCGCCGGCCGCGGCACGCTGCGGTGCGGACGCTGCGGACGTCCGGCCGCCCGCGGTGCCCGTCTGCGCCGTCGTTCCCATGCCTCCACGATACCGCCTTGGCAAATACTCTGACTTCGGATAATCTCACATCGGAACGTTTTCGTAAGTCTCCGACTTGGAAGGACCATTGTCCATGCAGCTTTTCCGGCTCGACGCGAGCATCAACCCCGACGGCTCGGCCAGCCGCGCGATCGGCGACATCGTCGAGGCGGAGTGGCGCAGCGCCCACCCGGACGGCACGGTCGCCCGCCGCGACATCGGCGCCGAGCCGCTGCCGGCCGACGCCTGGCCGACGGCGGTGAAGGCGGCGTGGACCCCCGAGGACGCCCTGACCGGGCATCAGCGCGAGTCCCTGGGCCTTGCGCGGCAGCTGGCCGCCGAGCTGCGGTCCGCGGACGCGGTGCTCGCGACCGTGCCGCTGTATAACTTCGGCGTGGCGCAGCACGTCAAGGTCTGGATCGACCTGGCGATCGCCGGCGCGGAGCAGGCGAATGAGCCGCTGCTGGCCGGCAAGCCGGTCGTGCTGGCCCTCGTCCGCGGCGGCGCGTACGGCCCGGGCACGCCGCGCGACGGCTGGGACCACTCGACGGGCTACCTGCGGCGGATCTTCGGCGACGTGTGGGGCGGCGACCTCACGCTCATCGAGCGCGAGTTCACGCTGGTCGGCGTCAACCCCGCGCTGGACGAGTTCAAGGACCTCGCCGCGCAGCTGAAGGACCAGGCCCACTCCGCCGCTCGCGACGCGGGACGCACCCTCGCGACCGTGCCCGCGCCCGCCGCCTGACCGCAGCCGCCCGGGCGGTTCGCGCGGGCCGATGACCAGGTGCCTCGGCCATCGGCCCGCGCTCCACCACCCAGGGCGCGCCAGCCGCCGGCCAAGACCGGACAATGATCAAGCTCCGTCACTAAAGGCGCCTTAAGTAACGGCTTGGCAACGATGAGCATTTTGTGTGCACCGTGTCACTCTGTGTCGCGTCACATCCCAACGAAGGACTTATCGCGTGCTTCGCGAATGTGCTCGTCTAGGGGGAGGGGCCAGATGACGCAGCCGGGGGATCACGGCGCACCGTACGGCTATCCGGGGCAGGGTTACGCGCAGACCCGAGCTTGGCCGACGCAGTACAGCCCGCAGGCTCACTTCGAGCGGCTGGGTTTCCCTACGCAGCAGTACCCGCGGCTCCTGGTGCCCGGCTGGGGGCAGCCGAGCTACCGCCCCCGGCGTCCGCACTGGCTGCTGCGCAAACAACGGGCGCCGCAAGGTCCCCGGTCCTCCAGTCAGCCGCAGCACATCCAGCAGCAGCGGTACGCTCCCGCGCCGCCCCGGCGAGGCGGGGAGCACACCGCACGGAACGTGCTGGCGGGTATCGCCGGCTTCGCCGTCGCCGCCATCGGGATCGCTCTCGCCGCGGGTGCCGGGCACAGTTCTCAGATCCTCCATAGCGACTCCGCCGGCCCGATCACGGAGACAACCGCCAGGGTCGGCTCGGCGATCACGCTGTCGGGGAGCGGGAGCGGCGAGCAGATGGCCGTGACGGTCACGAAGGTGATCGCCCGCGCGCAGCCCGGTGACGAGCGCACCAGCGCCTCGTCCGGGGCCCGGCTGTACGCCGTTCAGTTCCGGCTGCGCGATACCGGCAGCGCCGCGTACTCCGACGCCCCGTCGGACGGCGCGGTGGTCACGGATTCACTGGGGCAGTCGTACGGGGCGGTGGTCGCCGACGCCGCGGCCGGCTGCCCGTCGTTCCCGGCCGCGGAGGCCATCGCGCCCGGCTCGTCGGGGCTCGGCTGCATCGTGTTCGAGGTGCCGAAGGCGGCCAAGGTCACCCAGGTGCAGTTCACCCTTGACTCGGGCCTGGGACCGGATACCGGCCGGTGGAACATCGGCTGAGCGCGGCGAGGGCTGACTGACTAGCCGCGGACCGGTTACCGGTCCGCGGCTGAGTGAGCTGGCGCGAAGTTTTCGCGTAGTCACTCTTGTCGGCTCACGTGACCAGTCGCATGCTGGCGGCAAGGCGCCGAGAGTAACTCGATCCCCCTCTGGAGGACAGGCCGTTGTCCAGCGGCGCCGCGCGCGGGTGCGATAGGCCGTGGTCTCATCCGCCTGGGGGCGGCCGTTGCCACGGCATCGGCCGAAGCGACACCGTCTTTCGCGGTGCGCGAGTCTTGCATGACTGAACGGTCCTCCGGGCGACGAGTGAAGTCGCCCGGGACATCCCCCGCAATGCCCATGACCGACGGCAGCAATGGCAGGCAGCTGGTCGACGTCGTCCACGCGCTTGCGCAGGGCCGCCCGCACGAATTCCCGGGTCAGACCTGATCAGCTCGATATCAAGCATTGCCCGGAGCCTCTTCGGGAGCAGCGGGAAGCCCCTCGAGCCCGTACCGCTCGACATGGCCCGGATCGCTGCGGTCGATCGTCCGCAGGCCTTCCGCGGCCAGGCGCTTGTTGATCTCACCCAGGTGCTCGCGGACAAGCTGCTTCTCGGCATCGGTGGTCTTGCCCTTGTGCGGCTTGCCGGCATGCTCAAGCGTGCCGTAGTCGTTCCGCTCACGGCCGGCCGCGGCGGCGGCCCGTGGCTTCGACGCCCGCCGGGCCGGCGGTGCGACGATGAGCAGTTCGGCCATCGGCCGGGCGGTAGCGAGCTTGTCGAAGACCGCCGCGTCCAGAATCACCCGCCGGGGCTCCGCCTGGCCGGTGACGTGCAGGTCGACGACCGCGACGTCCAGCGCCGCCTCCGTCATCGCCTGCACCTCATCGAGATGAGCCTCGATCTCGACCGGCTGACCGTCCAGTTCGGGGTGCTCCTGGACGACGATGCGGACGAGGGCACTGTCGTCGGTGATGAGCCGTTCGCTCAGGTCGCTGAAACGGACCGTCTTCTGTCCCATGGGAATCCTTTCTACTACGCCGCCGCCAGCCGCGCCCGCCGCGACAGGCTGTCCGTGGCGGTTCCGAACGGGACAAAAGGAACGGATTCGGCTTTCTCCCTGGCAGCGGCCTATCGCCGCATCGCCCGCGGAGCTACGCCGGCAGCGGAAGTCAGGCGGGGATGCCTCGGTCGCCCCAGAGCAGTGTCGGAGACCTGCGCATGCGCGGCCCGGGGTCAGCGCGCCATGTAACCGCCGTCGATGTAGAGCTCCGAGCCGGTGACGAACGTGGCGTCGTCACTGGCGAGGTAGGCGACGGTCCCGGCCAGTTCAGCCAGGGAACCGAAGCGTCCCATGGGATAGTGGATGAAGCGCTGCGCCCGCTCTTCCTCGCCGATGCGCTCGAAGAGCGAATGCAGTTGAGGTGTCTCAATGGGACCCAGCACGAGCGCATTCACCCGCACGCCGCGCCGCGCCAGATGCACGCC
>DASZKN010000125.1:0-18673 GCA_035552855.1 Trebonia sp.
ATCAGCGGGGGTAGTTCGCGGCTATATCCGCCGCGAACTACCCCCGCTATTCTGGCCGGATCAGCGCTTCGTCGGGACCGCGGGCGTGCCCTTCGTGGCCGGGCGGCGGGCGATCTTCGAGCCGAGCCAGACCAGCGGGTCGTACTTGCGGCCCGCCACGCGCTCCTTCAGCGGGATCAGCGCGTTGTCCGTGATCTTGATGTGCTCGGGGCAGACCTCCGTGCAGCACTTCGTGATGTTGCAGAACCCGAGGCCGAAGTCCTCCTGCGCGATGTCCCGCCGGTCCGCCTCGTCGGCCGGGTGCATCTCCAGCTCGGCGATCCGCATGAGGAACCGCGGCCCGGCGAACGCGTTCTCGTTCTCCTCGTGGTCCCGGATCACGTGGCAGGTGTTCTGGCACAAGTAGCACTCAATGCACTTGCGGAACTCCTGCGACCGGTTCACGTCCTCCTGCTGCATCCGGAACTCACCCGGCTTGATCGCCGGGTCCGGCGTGAACGACGGAACCTGCCGCGCCTTCTCGTAGTTGAACGACACGTCGGTGACCAGGTCCCGGATCACTGGGAACGTCCGCAGCGGCGTGATCGTCAGCGTCTCCTCCGGCGAGAAGATCGACATCCGCGTCATGCAGCCAAGCCGCGGCCGCCCGTTGATCTCCATCGAGCACGAGCCGCACTTGCCGGCCTTGCAGTTCCACCGGATCGCCAGGTCGGACGCCTGCGTGGCCTGCAGCCGGTGCAGCACGTCGAGGATGACCTCGCCCTCGTTGACCTCGACCTTGTAGTCCTGCAGCGAGCCGGTGCCAGCGTCACCCCGCCAGACACGCAGCGATGCCGTGTATCCCATCAGTGCCCCTCCTTCGCCGCACTGGAAGCCGGAGCGGGCAGCTCGGCCAGTTCTTCCTCGGTCATGTACTTCTTCAGCTCGGATTTCTCGAACAGCGCGAACAGGTCCGGCCGGATCGTCGGCAACGGCTGGCGGGTGAGCTCCAGCTGGCCGCCGGTCAGCGTCAGAATGAGGTTCACCTTCCGCCATTCGGGCGACATCTCCGGGAAGTCCTCGCGGGTGTGACCGCCGCGGGACTCCTGGCGCTCAAGCGCGGCGAGCGCGACGCACTCCGCGACGAGCAGCATGTTCCGCAGGTCCTGTGCGTAGTGCCAGCCCGGGTTGTAGGCGCGTCCGCCGGGCACGGCGACCCGGGCGGCCCGCTCCTTGAACTTCTCGAGCTCGGTCAGCGCCTGCTTGAGCTCCGACTCGCGGCGGATCAGGCCGGCCAGGTCGTTCATCGTCTGCTGGAGGTCGGCGTGCACCGTGTACGGGTTCTCCCCGTCCTCGCGCGACAGCGGCGCGAGCGCCTCGGCGATCGCCTCCGACAGCGAGTCAGCCGACGCGGCGGGCCGCCCGCCGGCAGCCAGCGACTCCAGGTAGTCCGCCGCCCCGCCGCCGGCCCGCCTGCCGAACACCAGCAGGTCGGACAGCGAGTTGCCGCCGAGCCGGTTGGACCCGTGCATGCCGCCGGACACCTCGCCGGCCGCGAACAGGCCGGGCACCGAGGACGCCCCCGTGTCGGGGTCGACCTCGACGCCGCCCATCACGTAGTGACAGGTCGGCCCGATCTCCATCATTTCCTTGGTGATGTCCACGTCCGCCAGCTCCTTGAACTGGTGGTGCATGGACGGCAGCCGCCGCAAGATCTCCTCGGCGGACAGCCGGGAAGCGATGTCGAGGAACACGCCGCCGTGGGGCGACCCGCGCCCCGCCTTGAGCTCGGAGTTGATCGACCGCGCCACCTCGTCCCGGGGGAGCAGCTCCGGCGGGCGCCGGTTGTTGTCCGGGTCGGTGTACCAGCGGTCGGCCTCTTCCTCCGTCTCCGCGTACTGCGCGCGGAACACGTCGGGCACGTAATTGAACATGAACCGCTTGTTCTCGGAGTTCCGCAGCACGCCGCCGTCACCGCGGACGGACTCGGTGACGAGGATGCCGCGCACCGACGGCGGCCAGACCATGCCGGTCGGGTGGAACTGGACGAACTCCATGTTCATGAGCTTCGCGCCGGCCAGCAGCGCCAGCGCGTGCCCGTCGCCGCTGTACTCCCAGGAGTTCGACGTGACCTTGAAGGTCCGGCCGATGCCGCCGGTGGCGAGCACGATCGCGGGCGCCTCGAACAGCACGAACCGCCCGGTGTCGCGGATGTAGCCGAACGCGCCGGCGATCCGCCCGGACGCGTCCTTGACCAGCCGGGTGATCGTCGTCTCGGCGAAGACCTTGATCATCGCGTCGGGGTCGCCGCGGGTGACCGTGTCTTCCTGCTGCAGCGCGACGACGCGCTGCTGCAGGGTGCGGATCATCTCCAGGCCGGTCCGGTCGCCGACGTGGGCGAGCCGCGGGTACTCGTGACCGCCGAAGTTCCGCTGGGAGATCTTCCCGTCCTTGGTGCGGTCGAAGAGCGCGCCCCACGCCTCGAGCTCCCAGACCCGGTCCGGTGCTTCCTTCGCGTGCAGTTCGGCCATCCGCGGGTTGTTCAGGAACTTCCCGCCGCGCATCGTGTCGCGGAAGTGGACCTGCCAGTTGTCATTCGGGTTGGCGTTGCCCATGGCCGCGGCGGCGCCGCCTTCGGCCATGACCGTGTGGGCCTTGCCGAACAGCGACTTGGAGATGACCGCGGTCTTCTTGCCCCGGGCGCGGGCCTCGATCGCCGCGCGCAGGCCGGAGCCGCCGGCGCCGATCACCACTACGTCGTAGGAATAACGCTCGATAGTGTCAGGAGACACTGTTTCGGAAGACATAACGCTGCCTCAGTCGGGTCAGTTGAAGATGCGGGGGTCGCTGAAGGCGCCGCTTGCCACCAGCATGATGTACAGGTCGGTCAGCATCAGCGTGCCGAGCGTGGTCCACGCGAGCTGCATGTGCCGCTGGTTGAGCGACGAGATCTTGGTCCATGCCCAGTAGCGCAGCGGGTGCTTCGAGAAGTGCTTCAGGCGGCCGCCCGTGATGTGCCGGCAGGTGTGGCACGACAGCGTGTACGCCCACAGCAGGACCACGTTCACCAGCATGATCAGCGTGCCGAGCCCCAGCCCGAAGTTGCCGTCCGGCCCGCGGAACGCCTGCGCGAGGTCGTAGGTGTTGAGGACCGAGATCAGCACCGCCATGTAGAAGAAGTACCGGTGCAGGTTCTGCATGATCAGCGGGAACTTCGTCTCGCCGCTGTAGGTGGCGTGCGGCTCGCGCACCGCGCACGCGGCGGGGGACCGCCAGAACGCGCGGTAGTACGTGCGCCGGTAGTAGTAGCACGACAGCCGGAACCCGAGCACGAACGGCAGCGAGACGAACGCATACGGAATGATCGGCGGGATAGCGGGAATCCAGTGCCCCAGCGAGGAAGAACCAGGCACGCACTCGCCGTTAACACAAGGCGAGTAGAAGGGGGTCAGGTAGTGGTATGCCGCCACGTAGTACCAGTGCCCGGTGAAAACGCGCACCGTCGCATAGGCCACCCAGATGCTGAGCAGTATCGCGGCGACGGCCGGCGCCTGCCACCAGCGATCCTTGCGAAGCGTCCGCTCGGAGATCTGCGCCCGCGTTCTGGCGGGCGCTTCCGATAGTTGTGTCATATCTTCAGCGTCCTCGCTGCCTATTGTGTGATCGTGACGCGACGCGCGGTGCCACGCACGTCGTCAACGAACCTAATCCGGTTAGTCCAAGCATGCCGTATCAGCGGGAGTATCCAGCATGTGAGACTTGCTACACTCACCCGCGCGCGGACCGCGGCTGAAATGATAAACCCGCCGCGGCCTGCTTAACGTTCAGATGGCACCCGCGCCGTCATCTCGTTGCCGGGCTACCCAGGTGACCAGGATCACCCGCCCGGCGACCCCCCGGAATGCCCCTTAACGGACCCTGCTTTCTCCCCGCCGCCCGCCGTCCTCGGCCCCGAGCGCCGACCGCAGGAAGGCGACCTGGAGCAAGAGCAGGTTCTCCGCGACGGTTTCCTGCGCGGTCATGTGCGTGATGCCCGACAGCGGCAGCACCGAGTGCGGGTACCCCGCCGCCAGCAGCGCCGACGACAGTCGCAGTGAATGCGCGACAAGCACGTTGTCGTCGGCCAGGCCGTGGATGACGAGGAGCGCGCGGTGGTCAGTGGCCAGGACGCGTTCCGGATCATGGATTAGCGAGCTCGCTTCGTAGGCAGCGGGATTTTCCGCCGGGTCACCCAGGTAGCGCTCCGTGTAGTGCGTGTCGTAGAGCCGCCAGTCGGTGACCGGTGCCCCGGCGACCGCCGCGGCGAAGACGTCGGGACGGCGGAGCACCGCGAGCGCCGACAGGTAGCCGCCGAAGGACCAGCCGCGGATGCCGACCCGGCTGGTGTCCAGGTCGGGGAACTCCGCGGCGGCCGCGCGCAGGGCCGTCACCTGGTCCTCGAGCACTCGCGTGGCGAAGTCGCCCGCGATGCCGCGCTCCCACACCGGGCTCCGGCCCGGGGTACCGTGGCCGTCGGCGGTCACGACCGCGAACCCCTGCTCGGCGAACCACTGGTTCTGCAGGTAGACGGCGGCGGCCGCCAGCACCTCCTGGTGGCCGGGACCGCCGTACGGGGCCATGAGCACGGGCAGCTTCGTGCCCGGCCGATGCCACGACGGGAACAGCACCGCGACGGCGATGCCGTCCGGGCCGGCCGCCAGGAAGCGCGGGGCGGGCGCCGGCAGGTTCGGCGTCTGCGCCGTCGAGGCGATGTCCAGGGTCTCGTTGACGCACGCGGTCACGCCCGGGCCGGCCAGGTCCCGGCTGATCACCACGGTCGTGCCGCCGCCCGCGACCGCCGCGTGCACGCCCGGGCTCGTCGCGACCGCGGTGAGGCCGCCGGGCCCGTAGCGCCACACGCCGATCTCGGCGGGATCCGTCGAGGCCGTGAACAGCACGGAGTCGCCGTCGGTGCCGAGGACCCGCCGGACGTACAGGCCGGCGGGGGTCACCGGGGGCGCGCTGGCCAGGTCGCCGGGCGCCGCGACGACGAGGCGGCGGGTGCCGTCACTGATCCGGGTCCACACCAGCAGGCCGCCGTCGGGGCCGCCGTCGAGCCGGGCGGGGACGCCGTCGATGACGTCGGTCCAGTCGGGGTCCTTGTCCTCGATGAGCACTTCGCCCGTGCGGGCGCCGCTGACCCGCATCGTCTTCTGGTCGCGGGTCTGCGTGACGATCAGCGGGTCGGCGCCGCCGGCCCAGTTCGCGGTCACGAGGTACGGGAACGCGTGGTCATCCCAGGCGGCCTTGGCCAGCTCGCCGGCGGTGAGGCTGGCGATGAAGAGGTCGACACGGGCGTTCGGGGTGCCGGCGGCCGGGTACTTCCAGCGGACCGGCTCGCGGTCCGGGTTGGCGGGGTCGGCGATGTGCCATGTGCTGACCGGTCCCTCGTTCACCCGCGCGAGGAGCACCTCGGTCCCGTCGGGGGACCACCAGTAGCCGCGGGCGCGGCCCATCTCCTCGGCGGCGACGAACTCGGCCAGCCCGAATGTATGGCCCGGCTCGCTCGCCACCAGCGTGTCCGCGCCGGTCTCCAGGTCGAACACGCGGAACGACCCCTCGTGCACGTAGCCGATCCGCTTGCCGGCGGGGTCGATCCGCGGCTCGAGGGCGGGCGTCCGGGTGCCGATCCGGACGGGCTGGTTCCCTTCGCCTTCGTCCGCTGCGTTAAGCCGGACCGTGTACACCTCGCCGGACAGCGGGAAGGCCGCGATCGCGCACGCGGCGTCGGTCGTGTACGACACGATGCCCGCGCCGGTCTCCCTGACCCGCTCCCGGCGGGCGCGCTCTTCCGGCGGCAGGTTCTCCTCGCCGGCGCCTAGCCGCCGCGGGTCGGCGATGACTCGCTCGCGGCCGGTCGCCAGGGCTAGCTCCCACAGGCAGCCGACCGGGTCGGCGCCGCCCTTCGTCCGCACGAACGTGATACGGCCGCCGTCCGGGGACACCTGGAACGCCCGCGGCACACCGAATGAGAAGTTGCGCGTCCTGGCGCGCTGCCTGGGAAAACTCTCCGCCATGACATGATCATGCCATGGGAGCCGAACGCAGCCTGCTGCTCGTCCACGCCCATCCCGACGACGAGTCGATCGGCACCGGGGCGACCATGGCCAGGTATACGGCCGAGGGCGCGCGCGTCACGCTCGTCACCTGCACCCTCGGCGAGATGGGGGAGATCATCCCGCCGGATCTGCGGCATCTGCTGCCGGACGAACTGGGCCAGCACCGGATCGGGGAACTCGAGCGGGCCTGCGCGGCGCTCGGGGTGACCGACCACCGGTTCCTCGGCGGGGCGGGGCGGTTCCGGGACTCGGGGATGATGGGGCTGCCGGACAACGACGACCCGCGCTGCTTCTGGCAGGCGGACGTTTCCGCGGCCGCTGAACTGCTGGCGGCGGTCATCGACGAGGTGGGCGCCTCGGTGATCGTGACCTATGACGCCAAGGGGTTCTACGGACACCCGGACCACATCCAGGCGCACCGGGTCACGATGCGAGCGGCCGAGCTGTCCGGGCCGGCGGTGAAGTGCTACGCGACGGCGATGCCGCGTTCGGTGCTAACGGCGGCGTCGGTGCTGCCGCCGGAGTCGTGGTTCGTGCGCGCGTCAGAGGCTGACCTGGCGGCCGGCGTGCCGGACGCGCAGGTAACGACCGCGATCGACGCCGGGAAGTACCGGCCGGCGAAGCTGGACGCGATGCGCGCGCACGAGACGCAGATCACGGTGGACGGCGAGTACTACGCGCTGTCCAACGAGATCGGGCACCGGGTGCTGGCGACGGAGTACTACACGCTGCTGCGCGGCGAGCGCGGTCCCGGTGACCCGTACGAACGCGACCTGTTCGGCTAACTCCGACGCCCCCGGCGCGCCGGAATCGGTAGCCTTGCTGGTCTATGAGGACTCCGCCGGAACCGCAGGAACCGCAGCCGCCGGGCGAGCGCGGTCTCGGCGCCGCCAGCTACGTCGTGCTGTTCGTCCTCGGCGCGGTGCAGGGCGTGATCGGCAGCTTCCAGTACAGCCAGCATCCGGTGCCGCTGATCGCGATCATCCTGGACGTGGCGATCTTCGCGACGTGCGTGCTCGGCGGCTGGGCGATGCGCTCGCTGGCGGGCGGCCTGGCCCCGGCGGCCGGCTGGATCATCACCTCGTTCATCCTGTCGATGGGCAACGCCCAGGGCACGGTGATCATCACGGCCACGACGGCGGGGGAATGGTACCTCTACGGCGGCGCGCTCGCCGCCGCCGTCGGCGCGGGCACGGCCTTCGTCCGCTGGGCCTACTCCCAGGGCCGCCCCCGCTAACGCGAACCCCCTAGCCGGCCAGCACCGCCTGCTCGAGGCGGTCGAGCGCCCAGGCCAGCTCCTCGTCGGTGATGATCAGCGGCGGGGCCAGCCGGATCGTGTTCCCGTGGGTCTCCTTGGCCAGCACGCCGGACGCGGCCAGCCGCTCGCAGACCACCCGGCCGTCCAGCGACGTGAAGGAGACGCCGGCCCACAGCCCGCGCCCGCGCACCGACGACACCGCCGAGGAGGGCAGCGCCGACAGCCGTTCGTGGAACACGGCGCCGAGCGCCGAAGACCGCGCCTGGTACTCGCCCGTCCGCAGCATCGCGATGACCTCGCGCGCGACCGCGCACGCGAGCGGGTTCCCCCCGAACGTCGATCCGTGCTGCCCCGGCCGCAGCACCCCGAGCACCGCGCGCGACGACACCATCGCCGAAACCGGCACGATCCCGCCGCCCAGCGCCTTCCCGAGCAGGTACGCGTCGGGCGTGACGCCTTCGGCCTCGCAGGCAAACGTGCGGCCCACCCGGCCGAGGCCGGACTGGATCTCGTCGGCGATCATCAGCGCGCCCGCCGACGTGCACAGCTCGCGGACGCCTGCCAGGTACCCGGCCGGCGGGACGAGCACGCCCGCCTCGCCCTGGATCGGCTCGATCAGCACGCCGGCGATCCGCCGCCCGTACTCGCCGAACGCGGAACGGAGCGCCGCCAGGTCGCCGTACGGCACGGACACGAACCCCGGCGTATAGGGCCCGAAGCCATCCCGCGCGTCCGGGTCCGACGAGAACGACACGATCGTCGTGGTCCGGCCGTGGAAGTTCCCGTCGAACACCACGATGATCGCCTCATCGGCCGGGACGCCCCGTACCGTGTAACCCCACTTGCGGGCGACCTTGATCGCCGTCTCCACCGCCTCCGCGCCGGTGTTCATCGGCAGCACCATCTCCATGCCGCACAACTCCGCCAGCTCGGCGCAGAACGGGCCGAACTGATCGTGGTCGAACGCCCTGCTCACCAGCGTGACCCGCTCGAGCTGCCGTTGCGCGGCGGCCACCAGCCGGGGATGCCGGTGGCCGAAGTTCAGCGCCGAGTACCCGGCCAGCATGTCCAGGTACCGCCTGCCCGCGACGTCGGTCACCCACACGCCTGAGGCGGACGCGGCGACGACGGGCAGCGGCGCGTAGTTGTGCGCGCTGTACTCGCGAGTGAGCTGGGAGAGCTGGGATAGATCAGGAAGGGTTTCGGTCATCGCGCACCTCCATGGGGCCTGGTTGCCTGGCTACGGCGCAATTCGAGCGTGCAGCACTTGGCGCCGCCGCCCGCCTTGCGCAGCTCGGACATGTCTACCGGGACGGGCTCGAAGCCGCGGCTGGCGAGCTGCCGGGCCAGCGACCTGGCCTCGGCGGCGACCACCACGTGACGGCCGTCGCTGACCGCGTTGAGGCCGAGGACCTCGGCGTCTTCGTCCTTCGCCTCGATCAGCTCGTCGAACAGCGACGCCAGCGACGCGCGCCCGGCGTCGTCGAACGCCGGCGGGTAGTACATCGCGGTCGACGGGGCGAGCACGGTGAGCGCCGTGTCCAGGTGGTAAAAGCGCGGATCCACGAGCCGCAGGCTCACCACCTCCCGGCCGAACACCGCCGCCAGCTCGCCCGCCGCCGCCCTGTCGCTCCGGAACCCGTAGCCGGCGAGCAGCGCGTCCCCGGCGACGAGGATGTCGCCCTCGCCCTCGTTGACGAACGCGGGCACGTGCACAGGCTGCCATCCGTTCGCGCGGAACCAGTCCAGGTAGGCGCCCGCCTCCGCCGCCCGCTCCGGGTACCGGAACCGCACGCCGAGCACGGTCCCGTCCACCACCGTGGCGCCGTTGGCCGCGAACACCATGTCCGGCAGCCCCGGCTCGGGATCGATCAGCGTGACCGAATGCCCGAGGTCCAGGTACACCTGCCGCAGTGCTTCCCACTGGCGCAGCGCGCGGCCCGCGTCGGCCGGCCGGTCCGGCCGCATCCACGGGTTGATCGCGTAGGTCACGTCGAAATACTCCGGCGGGCACATCAGATAGGACCGGGGGGTGGCGACCCGGCGCGTGTCGTCGCTCGTCATGCGGCCAGCGTACGGAGCGCCGTGATCTTAACGACAGACCGTAATAATGCGTCGTGACGGGGATTCGTTGCGTATTTTCGGGGTGATCCGACGATTCGTTGTCTGCTTGCCGCGCCTGATGCCGCTCCCCGCGTCACTTCCCGATGTCGCGCGCCAGATCGAGCCCGAACAGCCGGTCCGCCGCCGCGAACGTCTCGAACTTCGCCCCGTCGGGGACGCCGCCGTCGGCCTCCAGGTCCGCCAGCACGCGCAGCGCCGCCGCCGTGTCCAGCCCGTCGTCCACCGCGGCCGCGATCGCCTCCGCGTGCGGGCGCGAGATCGCGCCGCTCGGCGACTCGGCCCACTTTGCCACCTGCCCCCGCCAGCGGCTGAGGGTCCCCGCCGCGTCTCCGTCAAAACCAAGAAGCCCGGCTTCGCCGTCGGGGGAGAAGTCGATGACGGAGGGAGCCAGCCGGGACCGTTCGGCATAACGGCGGAGCAGGTCGGCGGCCAGGTAGGCGCGCGCCTGCCCCAGCCCGGCGGGCCGCGTCGCCATGACGACAACCCGCAGCTCCCCGCGATGCCGCGGCCGGACCTCATTTCCCGCGATCCTCAGCACGGCCCCCACGTTAGCCCCCGCCCGCTTGTCAGGGGCAGACCCGGCCGTTCTTTTCGAACGCCGCGTGCGTGAGCGGCATGAGCCCCGCCCACTGGTTTTCCAGCTGCTCGGCCACCATCTCGATCTCCCGCTGCGGGAAGGACGGGAACGCCGAGTCGGGCCGCCGGGTGCGCAGCGACAGGAAGTTCATCAGCGCACGTGCGTTGCAGGTCGCGTACATCGACGAATAGATCCCGACAGGCAGCACGGTGCGGGCGACCTCGCGCGCGATCCCGGCGTCCAGCATGCTCAGGTACGCGGCGTACGCCTGGCGGCACGAATCCATGATCGCTTCGGTCGCGATCTTGTGCTGCTCTTCCGTCCCGTCCTTGAACTCGTACGCGCCGGGCTTGCCCTCCTGGACCAGTTTGCGGTTCGCGCCGGGCACGTAGAACAGCGGCTGGAGCTTGCGGTAGCGGCCGCTCTCCTCGTTGTAGCTGAACGTCCGGTGCCGCATAAACTCGCGGAACACGAAGATCGGCGCCTGCACGTAGAACGTCATCGACGAGTGCTCGAACGGCGTGCCGTGCCGGTCCCGCATCAGGAAGTTGATCAACCCGGCCGACCGCGCCGGGTCGGCCTCGGCCTCCGCCAGCGACTGCTCGCCCTTCGTGGACACGCGCGCCGCCCAGAGCACGTCGGCGTCGGACGCGGCGTGCTTCACCAGTTCAACCGTCATGTCGTCGCGGAACGACACTTCGTCGACCGAATTCATGCGGCACACGCTAGCGCACCGCTCTGACATTCCGCCGACGGCCCGTTTCCCGTGATCATGGGTACTTTGCGGCGATATCCGCCGCCGATGACCCATGATCAAGAGAGGGAAGCGGGCTGGCCTCTCAGCGCGTCGCGAGCGAGCGCAGGCGGTCCGCCGCCGCGGCGACGCGCTCGTCGGTCGCGGTCAGCGCCAGGCGGATGTGCCGCGCGCCGGCGGGGCCGTACATGTGGCCGGGCCCGGTGAGGATGCCGCATTCGGCGGCGAGCAGTTCGCACGCCGCCGAGCCGTCGAGGCCGGGCCGGGTGGCCCACAGGTACAGGCCCGCCTCGGAGTGCTCGATGCGGAAACCGGCCGCCGACAGCGCGCCGGCCAGCAATTCCCGGCGCGCCGCGTACCGCGCGCGCTGCTCCCCGGCGTGCGCTTCGTCGCCCAGCGCCGCGGTCATGGCCGCCTGCACGGGCGCCGGCACGATCATCCCGGACTGCTTGCGGATGAGCAGCAACTGCTCGATGAGCGCCGGGTCCCCGACCACGAAGCCGGCTCGGTAGCCAGCCAGGTTGGTTCGTTTAGACAACGAAAAGACGCCAAGCACACCGGCCAGCGAGTCGCCGCTGACGCAGGCGTGCAGCGCCGACACGGGCGTAACGTCCCAGCCCAGCGTGATGTAGCACTCGTCGGACGCGAGCACGCAGCCGCGCGACCGCGCCCACTGCACCGCCGCGCGCAGCGAGCCGGGAGGCAGCACCCGCCCCGTCGGGTTGGACGGCGAGTTGACCCACAGCAGCCCGGGCCGCCGCCCGGCCAGGTCAGCGGGCAAGCCACCAGGAGGATCGTCGCACGCGACCGGCGTAGCGGCCGCCAGCCGCGCGCCGACCTCGTACGTCGGGTACGCCAGCGACGGATAGAGCACCGCGTCGCCCGCGCCGAGGCCAAGCTGAGTCGGCAGCCAGGCGATGAACTCCTTGGTCCCGATCACCGGCAGCACGGACGACGGCGACACGTGCACGTCGAGCGCGCGCGCCAGCCAGCCGGCGACCGCCTCGCGCAGTGCGGGCGTGCCCGCGGTACGCGGGTAGCCCGGCGCGTCGGCGGCCGCCGCCAGCGCTTCCCTGACCACGGCGGGCACCGGGTCGACCGGTGACCCCATGGACAGGTCTACCGCGCCACCGGGAAAGGCGCGCGCCTTCTCCGCCAGGGGCGCGAGTTCGTCCCAGGGATACTCAGGAATCCGCGAAACGAGCGTCACTCGTCCGCGGCCTGCGGCGGGAGCGCCGCCACCAGCGGGTGGTCCTTGCCGACCTTGCCGACCTTGGAAGCGCCGCCCGGGGAGCCCAGCTCCTGGAAGAAGTCGACGTTCGCCTTGTAGTAGTCCTTCCACTGCTCGGGGACGTCGTCCTCGTAGTAGATGGCCTCAACCGGGCATACGGGCTCGCAGGCACCGCAGTCCACGCACTCGTCCGGGTGGATGTATAGCATCCGCTCGCCCTCGTAGATGCAGTCCACCGGGCACTCTTCGATGCATGCCCTGTCAAGCACATCGACGCATGGCTGCGCGATGACGTAGGTCACTTGAGCTCCTCTTTCACGTCTTAACCCTGCTACAGCCCAGTATGACGGTTCCGGGCGTGTGCCGTGCTAGCTGGCGACAATACTCCCGGCGGCGTCCCCGGAATCGGCCTGCCAGCTGGTTTCGGTCAGTGACGCCGTCCATGCGTATCCGTGGTACCGCACCTGCGTAATGCCAAACGAGCTGGCGTTCGTGACCAGCCAGTTCGCCACTGCCCAGCCACCCGCGCTGGTTGTATTGAAAGTCTCAGATTTCCCTGAACGCGCCAAGGTGACTCCGGTCACAACCCCGTCTGCCCGCGGGCTCCCGAACGTGCCCTCCAGTTTGCGAACCGCTGCCCGCAGGTTGAGCTGGGTGCTGGCGCCGGCCGCGGCGGCCTGCGTCGCGGGGTTGTACCAGCACGTCACGGCGTGCGGGGCGGTCGTGTAGTCCGCGGCGAGCCGCGCGCCCTCGTCCGCCCACTGCTCGTAGGCGCTGCCGTCGGCGCTGTGCTGCACGTTCTGTGCCGCCTCGGCGACGGACATCGACGCGTAGCCGTGGATCTTCGTGAGCGCGGACGGGCCGGTCACGAAGAAGGCCTGGGCCGCGTAGACCGGGTTCTCCAGGTCCTGGGCGCTGCCCCAGCCCTGCGAGGGCCGCTGCTGGAACAGGCCGACGGAGTCGGACGTCCCGTATGACACGTTCTCCAGCTTCGACTCCTGGATCGCGGTCGCGTAGGCGATCGTCAGCGCCTTCGCCGGCAGGTGATCGTACACGGCGACGTCCGCGATCGTCGCGGCGTCCGCCGCCTGCTCGAAGTCGAGCGCGACCGCGTTGTCCCCGGCGCCGGCCTGGCAGGCGGGCACGATGAGCGCCAGCTGGAAATGCTGATAGACCCGGTAGCCGCCGTAGGCCGCGGCGGCGAGCAGCACGACAATGACGGTCAGCACTATGAGCGGCTTCCGCCAGGACGGACGCTGATAGTTGTACGGCTCTACGCGCCACGGCGAGGTCGTCGGCACAGAAAGACGGTACCCGCGTCCGCCGGTTTTCGCTGCCATGCCAGGGGACTGTCATCGGCTCCCCGAGGGCTTTCGGTAGGCTCGCTCGCCATGAGCGACTCGCTGAATTCCCCGCTCCCTGTGGTTATCGACGACCTCTGGGAGCAGCGCGCCGGACTTTCCCCGGAAGATTCCGCCGCCCGCGCCGGAGTCGTCGCCGCCATCGACCTGATCGACGCGGGGACCGCCCGGGTGGCGTTCGCCGACCCCGCGACCGATTCGGTGGTCGTCGACGAGCGGGCCAAGCGCGCGATCCTGCTGGCCTTCAAGCTGCTGCCGATGGCACGGTCACAGGTGGGGGACTTCCGCTACCACGACAGGGTGCCGCTGAAGACGCGGCTGGACGGAGTGCGGGTGGTGCCGGGGGCGATCGCGCGCTGGGGCGCGTACCTGGCGCCGGGCACGGTCCTGATGCCGTCGTTCGTCAACGTGGGCGCGTACGTGGACGCCGGGACGATGGTGGACACGTGGGCGACGGTGGGCTCGTGCGCCCAGATCGGCAAGAACGTGCACCTGTCGGGCGGGGTGGGGATCGGCGGCGTGCTCGAGCCGGCCAACGCGGTCCCCGTCGTGGTCGAGGACGAGTGCATGATCGGCTCGCGGTCGATCGTCGCCGAGGGCGCCCGGGTGCGCACCGGTGCCGTGCTGGGCTCGGGGACGAACATCACGCGGACGACGCACGTGATCGACGTCGAGACCGGCGGGGAACTGCCCCGCGGCGAGGTGCCCGCGTGGTCGGTGGCGGTCAGCGGGACGCGGTTCCGGAAGTTTCCCGGCGGCGAGTACGGGATGCCGGCCGTGCTGATCCTGAAGCGGCTGGCCGAAGGCGAGCGGCACAGCAAGTCCGAGCTGAACGAAATCCTGCGTGACCACGGAGTGGACGGTTAGCTAACTGGCGGCGTGTTTCCGCCAGAGCACTCGCCGTATATGGCTACGGTGGAAGTGATATGAGCGGGAACACACTATGACCGGGAGCGATCAGCCGCACCGCAGGGTCCGCCGCCAGGGCCCTGTGACGCTACGCGGCACGCAGATCCCGGCGACGACCACAGACCAGCGGCTGCTCGACCGGCGGGGCCAGTCGGACTGGGTGCACACGGATCCGTGGCGGATCATGCGCATCCAGGCGGAGTTCGTGGAGGGCTTCGGGCTGCTGGCCGAGCTCGGCAAGGCCGTCTCGGTCTTCGGCTCAGCGCGGTCGCGGCCCGGTGGCCCCGAGTACGAGCTGGCGGTGGAGATCGCGGAGGGCCTGGCCAAGTCCGGGTACGCGGTGATCACCGGGGGCGGCCCCGGGATCATGGAGGCCGCCAACAAGGGCGCGGTGGCGGCCAACGGCGTCTCCGTGGGCCTCGGCATCGAACTGCCGATGGAGAGCGGGCTCAACGACTACGTGAACGTGGGCGTGGAGTTCCGCTACTTCTTCGTCCGCAAGACGGTGTTCGTGAAGTACTCGCAGGCGTTCGTCGTGCTGCCGGGCGGCTACGGGACGCTGGACGAGCTGTTCGAGGCCGTCACGCTGGTCGCGACCGGGAAGATCACCCGGTTCCCGATCGTGCTCGTGGGGTCGGCGTACTGGTCGGGGCTGCTGTCCTGGCTCAAGGAGCGGGTCCTGGCCGACGGGAAGATCCACCCGGAGGAACTCGACCTGATCACGGTCGTGGACGAGCCCGACGAGATCGTGAAGACGATCCTCAAGGCCCACGCCGAGGCGGGCTTCGACGTCCCGATAACGGACGCGGACGCCACCTGACTTTCACGCGCGGGCTAGCGATTGGCTGGGTTCGTCTCCGCGGCGGCGCTGGCCAGGTCCCAGCCGCCGGGGTCGTCGCTGGTCGCCTGGCGGAAGGCGTGCCAGGCGACGGAGAGCGCCTCGGCCACGTCGGCGGCGGCGACGGTCATCGCCACGGTGACGCGGACGTAATCCCGTCCCCGCCTGGTCTCGGCGTCGATGTGCGGCCCGGCGACATCCGCGCTCTGCTGCGCGGCCAGGCCGCGCTCGAAGTCGCCGCTGACCGGCAGCCACGCTTGCCAGCCCGCACGGCGTGTCACGCTGAGCCGTACAGTCCAGCGCGCACGCCGGGTGATCATGAAATGGTCATCCCCAGCGGAGCGGCGCGCACACTACCTGCGGTTATGCGGTGCGGCCGGGCGGCCAGCGCCGCGGGCTTGTTTGCCGTGCCCGCCGCCGGGTACCGGGGCGGGGTATTCACATGACCCCGACACCGAGGAGCCCGCACCCATGCCTCCCGCCTGGCTGACCGCCCTGGCGTGGGCGGCCCTGGCGGCCGCGTTCGCCAGCACCGCCTGGATCGCCTACGACATCTGGGGCCGGGGCTACCGCCAGCACATGCGCATCATGGAAGCCGTCTGGCCCGTGACCGGCTTGTACTTCGGCCCCGCCGCGGTCGCGGCCTACCGGGCCTGGGGACGTCCCAAGACCGCGCGCTGGCAGGACGAGCACGGGGACACGCCGGACAAGCCCGGCTACGCGGTCACCGCGACCGGGGTTTCGCATTGCGGCGCCGGGTGCACGCTGGGGGACATCGTCGCCGAGTTCGCGGTCTTCGGGCTGGGCGCCACCGTGGCCGGGCTGACCCTGGGCGCGGAGTACATCGGCGACTACATCGCCGCGGTGGCGCTCGGGATCGTCTTCCAGTACTTCGCGATCGCCCCGATGCGCGGTCTCGGCCTCCGCAAGGGCCTGCTCGAGGCGGCCAAGGCCGACGTGGCTTCGCTGACCGCGTTCGAGATCGGCCTGTTCGGCTGGATGGCGCTGATGACGTTCGTGTTCTTTCCGGCTCCGCACCTGCATCCCGACGATCCGGTGTACTGGTTCTTGATGCAGATAGGCATGATCGCCGGGTTCTTCACCGCCTGGCCGGTAAATGCCTGGCTGATCCGCGCCGGTGTCAAAGAGGCGATGTAGCTGGCATGCTCTTGTCGGCCGACTCTTTGCAACGATGCAAAATTGTCGTATGTTGGGCCCGTCGCCCCGACGGCATTCTCATCAACGACGATCGGAAGGCAAATGAGCTTTCGAAGACTGGCGGCGCGTCGCTCGAGCGCGCGACCGCGGCGGCGGGTCATCGCCGCATTGGCACTGGTGACCGTGACCGCGACCGGACTTGCTGCCTGCTCGAGCGGCGGCGGCGGCGGCAGCGGCAGCGGTACGGCGGCGACCGGCCCGTCACCCAGCCAGTCCTCCGCAACGACCACGTCATGCTCGGCGAAGGCGACCAGGCTGACGTTCTGGGGCTGGCCCGCCGGCTACAACCTGGCAGTGGAGGAGTTCAACAGGACGCACCCGTCGATCTGCGTGTCGCTTACGGACGCGGGCGCCACCACGGCGGAGTACACCAAGCTCAGCGATGCCATCCAGGCCGGCAGCGGCACTCCCGACATCGCGACGATCGAGTACTTCGAAGTTCCTTCCTTCGAGATCACGAACAGCCTGGTGGACCTGTCCGCGTACGACATCGGCTCGGCCGCGGCGGACGAGGCGCCGGTCGCCTGGTCGCAGGTGTCGCGGGGCTCGCACGTGTATGCGATGCCGGTCGATCTCGGGCCCATGGCGCTGTACTACAACAAGAGGCAGTTCGCCGCCGCGGGGATCGCGGTGCCGGCCACCTGGGATCAGTTCGCGGGTGAGGCGGCCATTTTGCACCGCAAGGACCCGTCCGCGGCGATCACCAACTTCGATCCGGAGAGTCCGCAGGACGTCCTGGCGCTCATGCAGCAGTACGGGGCGTTCCCGTTCACCTACACCGGCGGATCGCAGCTTGGCATCCACTTCACCGGGCCGAACGAGATGGCGTTCGCGAAGTACTGGCAGCGGCTGATCTCCGCGAAAGAGGTCACGACCGCCGCGGACTTCTCGCCGGCTCAATGGTCCGACCTGGACACCGGAGCGAACGCGGCCCGCCTCAGCCCCGCGTGGGGGCCGGTCGGCATGCAGCTGAGCATCAAGAAGACACTAGGCGACTGGCGCGCTGCCCCGCTCCCGCAGCCCACCGCCGGCGGTACCGCGTCGGGCAACTGGGGCGGCTCGACCCTGGCCGTCATCAAGGGCACTAAGCACGCCGCGCAGGCCGCCGAGTTCGTCCGGTGGTTCGGCGGGTCCGCCGCGTCCTGGAACATCCTGAGCGGTGACGTGGCGGGGGCGTTCCCCGCCTACCTGCCGCTGCTCAACTCGCCGGCGTTCCAGAAGCGCACGTTGAAGATTTCCGGCGACTCCACGCCGAACGCCGTGTTCGCGCAGGCCGCCAAGAACATCAAGGCTCCTCAGTGGCCCCCGATCATGACTGCCGCGCTGACCCAGTGGACCTCGACGTTCGCCGGGGTAACCCAGGGCTCGGAGACGCTGCCGCGGGCATTCACCGCGTACCAGTCGCAGCTGACGAATTACGCGAAGTCGCAGGGCTTCACGGTCACCGGGTCGTAGGCCGGTGTCTCAGCAAGTGGCCGGCCGCCCGGGGCAGGAGGCACCGGCGCGCGTACCCGCCCCGGGCGGCGCCTCCGCCGCCCGGGGCCCGGCCGACGGCCGACGCCGACGCCGACGCGATCGCCGGCAGTGGGCGGGGGCGGTGTTCATCGCGCCGCACATGCTCATGCTCGCGCTGTTCATGCTGGTGCCGACCGTGTACTCGATCTGGACCAGCTTGTTCCGCACCAGGCTCATCGGCGGCAAGCAGTTCGCGGGACTGGCGAACTACGCCACCGTCCTCGAGTCCGGCGAATTCTGGGGCGGTGTCGTCCGCGTGCTCGTGTTCGGGGCCATCCAGGTCCCGGTCACGCTGGCGCTCGCGTTCGCCTTCGCCGCGCTGTTCGATGCCGGGGTCATCCGCGGGAGCAAGTTCTTCCGCACGGTGTTCTTCATGCCGTTCGCCGTGCCGGGCGTCGTCGCGTCCGTGATGTGGTCGTTCCTCCTGCTCCCGCACTTCGGCCCCTACGCCCAGCTCCTGTCCGGCCTCGGGCTGCGCGACGTGAACTTCTTCGCCAGCGGTCTGATCCTGCCGACGATCATGCTCATCGTCGTGTGGGAGTGGACCGGCTACAACATGACGATCCTGTACACGTCGCTGAAGTCGATCCCCCGGGAGGTCACCGAGGCCGCCATCGTGGAAGGCGCGTCGCTGTGGACGGTCATCACGCGCATCAAGCTACGCATGGTGATGCCGTCGATCGTCATGCTCGTGTTCCTGAACGCGATCGGCGCGCTGCAGCTTTTCACCGAACCGTCGATTCTCGCGGCGTTCCAGCCGCAGGCGATCTCGTTCGGGTTCACGCCGTCGCTGTTTGTCTACAACACCGCC
>DASZKN010000126.1:0-1800 GCA_035552855.1 Trebonia sp.
CGCCGTCCGGCCCGGTCGGGACGTCTGTGACATGGATCTGGCTGTCGGGCACGCCGGCCTCTCGTAGCACGATGCGGTTCGCGGTCCACAGGTCGAAGAGCCACCGCCCGGGGCTGGCCGGGGCCGGGCTCAGCACGTCGCCGACCCGGTCACCAAAGCCTCGTTCGGCTGATTGGGCGACCTCGGGGCCGACCTCGTACCGGGCCGGGGCGATCGCGGGACCCACGCCGGCCACCACGTCGGCGGCCCGCGTCCCCAGCGACTCCATCGCGGCCACGGCGGAGGCGGCGACCCGGGCGACCGTGCCGCGCCAGCCCGCGTGCGCGCACGCGATGACGTGACGGACGGGGTCGTAGAGCACGACCACCGCGCAGTCGGCCGCCAGCACGGCCAGGACGGTCCCGGGATCGGCCGTGACCAGCGCGTCGGCGCCCGGCACGGCGTCGGCTGGGCTGCGGGTTCCCCGGCCGCGATCCGCCGCGCCGACCACCCGGGCCACGCCGGCGTGGACCTGCTCGCCGAGCACGAAGTCACCCAAGTCCGCGCCCAGCGCCGCCGCCGTCCGGCGCCGGTTCTCGAGCACGCGGTCCACGGAATCGCCCACGTTCAGGCTCAGGTTCAGCGCGGCGTAAGGTCCCGAAGAGACCCCGCCGTGGCGGGTCGTCACCATGGCGTCCACGTCGAATCCGTCGAAGACCGGCCAGGTCAGCACCTCAAGCCCGCGCACCTGGCGGAACGCGGAACTGGTGGTGGCGGGCGCGGTCATCGCCGCTGATTTTAGCGTCACCGGGCCACCGGCGGGGCCGGCTCAGCGGGCTCAGCCGCCGCCTCGGCGTTGCGCAAGACGCGCAGGATGTTGCCGCTGGCCAGCGCGGCGCAGTCCTTTTCCGTCCAGCCCCGGTCCAGCAGTTCCGCGAACAGCACCGGGTAGCCGGAGACGTCCTCGAGCCCTTCCGCGCCACCTCCCCCGCCGTCGAAGTCGCCGCCGATGCCGACGTGCTCGACACCCGCTACCGAACGGACACGTTCAAGGTGGTCGGCGACCTGTGCGACGGTCGCCTCGGGGAGGGGATGGGCGGCCTGCCACTCGGGCGTGACCACGGCCCAGTCCGCGGTGTCGCGGGGATCGAGCCCGCGCCGGGCCACCTCAGCGAGCAGCCCGGACTGCCACCGGGCGCATTCGCGTGAGACGAAGAACGGCACGAACGTGACCATGCAGACGCCGCCGTTCGCCGCCAGCCGCCGGAGCACCTCGTCGGGCACGTTCCGCGGATGATCACACAGCGCCCGGGCGCAGGAGTGCGAGAAGATGACGGGCGCCTCGGCGACGTCGAGGGCGTCATGCATGGTGGCCGCGGAAACGTGCGACAGGTCGATGAGCATCCCGATCCGCTGCATCTCGCGCACGACCTCGCGGCCGAAATCGGTCAGCCCGCCCGCCGCCGGCTCGTCGGTGGCCGAGTCGGCCCAGCCGACGTTGGCGTTGTGGGTGAGCGTCATGTACCGGACGCCCAGCGCCCGCAGGGCGCGCAGCACGCCCAGGGACGACGCGATCGCGTGACCGCCCTCGGCGCCGAGGAGCGAGGCGACCTTCCCGGTCGCGGCGATCCGTTCCACGTCGCCGGCGGAGGTGGCGAGCTCCAGCCGGTCCGGATAACTCCGGACCATCCGGTGAACAATATCTATTTGCTCGAGCACCGCGGTCACCGCCGCGTCCCCGGCCAGGGACGCCGGCACGTACACCGACCAGAACTGGCCGCCGACCCCGCCGGCCGCCAGCCGGGGCAGGTCGGTCTGGGT
>DASZKN010000127.1:0-19701 GCA_035552855.1 Trebonia sp.
GACCTTACCGCCGGTCTCCCGGACCGGACGCATCACGCAGACCGAGCCGGCGAGCTCGTCGAGCAGCGCGAACATCGGGGTCGGCGGCGCGGGCGACCCGAGTGGCGCGTGCGCGAGGCGGGCGCCGAGGACTTCGGCGAAACCGGCGGCCACGGCCGGAACGTCCGCCGTGATCGCCGGGTGCAAGCGCGCGCCGGCGCCGGCCCACCAGGCCTCGAGCACGCCGAGCACCACACCAGTCCGATCCTTAAGCGCGAGGATCGCGCGCGCGGCCAGGCTGTCGCCGGGCAGCCGCGGCGCGGGCAGCAGCATCGCGGCCGCGTCCGCCGGTTCCCACCACACGTCGCCCGCGCCGCCGGCGACCCGCTGCTCCGCGCAGTCGAGCTGCGGGGGAATGCGCTGCCAGCGGCTCGACTCCGTGCCGCCGAGGCCGTCCGCGCCGATCAGTTCCAGGGCTCCGTCGGGCTGGAACAGCCATACCACCAGGGCGGCGGCACCGAAGCGCGACCGCATATGGCCGGCGAGCACACCGGTCAGCTCCGCCGCGTCCCCTGGCCGGCCGGCCGCGGCGGCGGCGGCCAGCTCACGGACCGGCGCCACGCGGGCGGGCTCGGCGCCCATCACCGCCGCGGCCATTTCCGGCAGCGGCAGCCCCGCGGCGGCGGCCATGTCCGCTAGCTGCCGCGCGGCCGCGGCGGCGGAGCAGCCGTCCCGCTCCATGAGCGCGCCCTTCGCCATCGACACGACGGCGTCGGCGGACGCCTCGGCACGCAGCCGGGCGATCTCCAGCCGCTGGCGCTCGACCACGCCCGCGAGCAGCGACATATCGTCATCGCTGCCGGTCACGACCGCCCCTCCCCACCGCTGAGACTCCGCGTCGCGAGAACCGTACCACCCGCGGGTGGCGCCGGCCGCCCCGAACAAAGAGGATTAATCAGGCGAGTCACCCGGGCACGTTAAGAAAAAATATCGCCGCATTATAGCCACAAGCACAGCGGAACAGCATGGGGCCGGACGGCTATCGTATAACAGTCGGTCGGCGCGGATCCGCCGCGGCGGCCGTGCGATGGGAGCACCAGATGACAGACGTTGACCAGCGGCCACGGCTCGACCGGTCTGCGCTTGAGCAGTTGCTCGCCGGCCTGACCGCGGTGCGCGGCGGCGACTTCAGCATGCGCCTCGCCGCGACCGGCGACCCGCTGATGGACGACATCGCCGGGGTGTTCAACGGCATGGCCGATCAGCTTGACGTGTTCACCTCGGAGGTCACCCGGGTGTCCCGCGAAGTGGGCACCGAGGGCAAGCTGGGCGGGCAGGCACGCGTGCCGGGGGTGTCAGGGACGTGGCAGGACCTGACCGAGTCGGTCAACGCCATGGCGGGGAACCTCACCACGCAGGTGCGCAACATCGCCCAGGTCGCCACCGCGGTCGCCAAGGGCGACCTGACGCAGAAGATCGACGTGGACGCCCAGGGCGAGATCCTCGAGCTCAAGACCACGCTGAACACGATGGTCGACCAGCTTTCGGCGTTCGCCGACGAGGTGACCCGGGTGGCCCGGGAGGTGGGCACGCAGGGCAATCTCGGCGGCCAGGCCGTCGTGCACGGCGTCTCTGGCACCTGGAAAGACCTGACCGACAACGTCAACTCGATGGCGAACAACCTGACCAACCAGGTGCGCAACATCGCCCAGGTCACGACCGCCGTCGCGCAGGGCGACCTGTCGAAGAAGATCGACGTGGCCGCGCAGGGCGAGATCCTCGAGCTCAAGACCACGATCAACACGATGGTCGACCAGCTTTCCGCGTTCGCGGCGGAGGTCACCCGGGTGGCCCGGGAGGTGGGCCGGGACGGGCGGCTCGGCGGCCAGGCCGAGGTCGAGGGCGTGTCGGGCACGTGGAAGCGGCTCACCGAGAACGTGAACGAGCTGGCCGGCAACCTGACCAGGCAGGTCCGCGCGATCAGCCAGGTGGCCAGCGCGGTCGCGGCCGGCGACCTGACCCGGTCGATCTCCGTCGAGGCCGAGGGCGAGGTCGCGGAGCTCAAGGACAACATCAACGCGATGGTCGAGTCGCTGCGGGAGATGGTGCACGCCAGCAGCGAGCAGGACTGGCTGAAGACCAACCTGGCGACGATCAGCAGCATGCTGCAGGGCCACCGGGACCTGGAGGTCGTCGGGGACCTGATCATGGATGAGCTCACGCCGCTGGTGAACGCGCAGCACGGCACGTTCTTCCTGGCCGAGGAAGGCGATGGCGAGACCCGGCTGCGGCTGATCGCCGGGTACGGGCTGCGGGCCGATAAGGACGCGCCCATCCAGTACCGGATCGGCCAGTCGCTCATCGGCCAGGTGGCCAAGAGCAAGCGGCCCATCGTGGTCGACCAGATCCCGCAGGGCTACATCAGGATCTCCTCCGGGCTCGGCGAGGCGGAGCCCGCCAACCTGGCCGTGCTGCCGATCATGTTCGAGGATCAGGTCATCGGCGTCATCGAGCTCGCCTCGTTCACGCGGTTCGCCCCGGTCCAGATCGCCTTCCTCGAGCAGCTCACCGACACGCTGGGGGTCAGCGTGAACGCGCTGATCGCCAACTCCCGCACCGACGCGCTGCTCTCGGAGTCGCAGCGGCTGACCGCCGAGCTGCAGGCACGGTCGGAGGAACTGCAGGCGCGTTCGGAGGAGCTGCAGCGGTCCAACGCGGACCTGGAGGACAAGGCCGCGCTGCTCGCCGCGCAGAAGACCGACATCGAGGCCAAGAACACGGAGATCGAGCGGGCCAGGGAAGAGATCGAAGAGCGCGCCCAGCAGCTCGCGCTGGCCTCGCAGTACAAGTCGCAGTTCCTCGCCAACATGTCGCACGAGCTGCGCACCCCGCTGAACAGCCTGCTGATCCTGGCCAGGCTGCTCGCACAGAACCCGGGCGGGAACCTCACGGCCAAGCAGGTCGAGTACGCGAACGTGATCCACTCGGCGGGCTCGGACCTGCTCCAGCTGATCAGCGACATCCTCGACCTGTCGAAGGTGGAGGCCGGCCGGATGGACGTGCACGTGGAGCGCTTCCCGCTGAGCGCGCTTGTCGAGGACATGCAGACCACGTTCGGGCCGCTGACCGCGGAGAAGGGGCTGGATTTCGCGGTCTCGGTCGCGCCGTCCGCGCCGTCGGACCTGGTCACCGACCGGCAGCGGCTGCGCCAGGTGCTCGGCAACCTGCTGTCCAACGCGGTCAAGTTCACCGAGCACGGCCGGGTCACGCTGCGGGTGGCGTCCTCCGACGTGGGGGCGGGCGCCGTGTCATTCGCGGTGAGCGACACGGGGATCGGGATCGCGCCGCAGAACCTGGAGACGATCTTCGGCGCGTTCCAGCAGGGGGACGGCACGCTGAGCCGCCGGTACGGCGGCACCGGCCTCGGGCTGTCTATCGCCAGCGAGGTCGGCGCGCTGCTCGGCGGCTGGATCACCGCCGCCAGCGACCTCGGGCGGGGCAGCACGTTTACGCTGCACCTGCCTGCCGAGCTGCCGGAATCCGAGCCGGACGCGGTGGAGGCGGCGGGCGCGATGCGGGCCGTGAGTGCGGGCGGCCGTGGCGGCCCTGGCGGGGCTGGTGGTGCTGGTGGTGTTAGGCGTGCGCCCGTAAACGGCGGTATGGTGCGTGATGGTGTGGTGCGGGATGGTGTGGTGCCTGGGCAGCCGGAAACGGCCGTCCGCGCCGTCGCCCTGCCTCCGACAGCCGGCTTGTCCCCGGCCACGAGCTTGTCCCCGGCCGGTCTCGAGGCCGGGCCAGCCGGGCGCGGGGTGCTTGTCCTCGAAGGCGCCACGGGCGGGCTGCTCACACTGCTCGCCCACAGCGCGGTCTCCGACCTCGCGAACCTGGACGGCGCCGTGCGCGTCGGCACGGCCACGAACCCGGACCAGGCGTTGCGCATGCTGGCGGACGGAACATTCCGCTGCGCGGTCGTCGACTTGGCCTTGCCGGCCGCGGCGGAGTTCCTCGAGCGGGTGCAGGAGGAGCCAGGACTGCGGGACATCCCCCTGCTCGCGCAGCTGGACCGGCGGCCGGACGGCGCCGGATCCGGCGAGCGCGCGGTGCCGCCACTGCCGCCGGCCGCCCGCCGGAACCTGCAGCTGCTGCCCTCCCTCGATGAGCTGCGCGAGCGGGTCACGCTGTACCTGTCGGGCCCGCCGCGGGAGCAGGCGGCGCCAGTCGGGGCCGAGGCGGCGGCGCCCGCCCCGCGCTCCGGCTCAGCACCGGGCACAGTGGCGGGCACAGTGGCGGGCACGACCCCGGGTACCGGTGCGGGCACGACGGCGGCCGGCCAGCGGCACTCGGTGCTGGCCGGCCGCAACGTGCTGGTGATCGACGACGACGCGCGTAATGTCTTCGCGATCACCAGCGCACTCGAATTGACCGGGATGGCCGTTAGCCACGCGGGCGACGGCAAGCACGGGATCGAGGCGCTGCTCGCCGCGCCCGGCACCGACATCGTCCTGATGGACGTCATGATGCCGGGGATGGACGGCTACGCCACGATGACCGCGATCAGGCGGATGCCGCAGTTCGCGGCGCTGCCGATCGTCGCCGTGACCGCGCGCGCGATGCCCGGCGACCGGGAAAAGAGCCTGGCCGCGGGCGCGAGCGACTACGTCACCAAGCCGGTCGACACCGACGAGCTGCTCGCCTGCATCGACCGGCTGCTGCCGCCGCGCGCCTGAGGCCGGTGATAGCAGAAAGGGGTGCCATGGCACCCCTTTCTGCTATCAAAGCCGGGCGGGCTGAGCACGGCTAGACGCGGCTAGGCCGCCTGTTCGCCGCGGGTCGCTTCCCGGCGGGCACGGCGGCGGCGGGCGGCGGCGAGGTTCCTGCGGGCGCGGCTGCGCTCCTCCGGGGTGGTGCCGCCCCAGATTCCGTTCGACTCGTGGGTCTGCATCGCGAACTCCAGGCACTGCTGGCGCACCGGGCAGCCCGCGCAGATCCGCTGTGCCTTGCTGACCTGCCGGGTCGTTCCGGTCGCGGGGGCGACGGGAAAGAACAGGTCCGGATCGACGGTGCGGCACGCTCCCGCCGCGCGCCACGCCATGGCGTACTGGGTCATTTCGCTCGGCTTCCCGCCCGGCGCGCGGCTATTCCCGCCGGGCGGGAAAATCCCCCGGAAATTTTGGCGGGCTCACGCGCCGGAAATTCAGGGCGTTTGCGCGCGTGCTCGGTGGTAGCGGTAACGGTGCTAGCGGACCGGAAACGGCGCTACCAGGCGCGGGACACGCGGACACGCGGAACACGCGGAACACGCGGAACACACAGAAACGCGGAACACGCAGATGGAGGCGACGGCATGGACCTCGGTTTCCTCAGGCCGCTCTACGACGAGCCCGGCGCGAACGGTGCGAACGGTGCCGACGGCGGGGCGGGCTATGTGTCCGTCTACCTGGACACCACGCCCGCTTCGGAGAACGCGGCCGCCCAGGTGGCGCTGCGCTGGCGCGCCGCGCGCGAGCGGCTCGCCGCCGCGGGCGCCGACGACGCGACGCTGGACGCCGTGCAGGAGGCGGTCACGGCGCCGCGGCACAACGCCCGCGGCCACGCGGCGTTCGCCGTGGCGGGCGAGGTGCGGCTCAGCGTTCCGCTGCCGGCGGCACCGCCCCGCGAGATCGCCGGCTGGGCGCCCCTCCCCCACGTGATGCCGCTGCTCGCGCAGTACCCGCCGCACGTGCCGCACGTTCGCGTCGGCGCCGGCCGGGCCGGCGGCCAGGTGCTCGCCGTGGCCGCCGCGGGAACGGCGGAGTGGAAAGAGGCGAGCGCCCGGTCCTGGCCGGTGCATAAGGTATCGGCCGGGGGCTGGGCGGAGCGGCGGTTGCAGCTGTCGACGGAAGAGGCGTGGGCCGAGAACGCCAGGCTGACCGCCGAGACGGTCGCCACCGAGGCGGAACGCATCGGCGCGCGGTTCGTCATCGTCGGCGGCGATGTACGGGAACGGTCGATGGTGCTCGGCCTGCTGCCGCCGCCGCTCCGCGACGCCGCCGTGCTCGTGGACAAGGAGGTGGCGCCGGACTCGGCCGCGTTCGACGAGGCCGCGAACGCGGAGTCGACGCGGCGCGCGGCCGCCGCCAGCCAGACCCGGCTCGACGAGTTCCGCGTGCGGATGAGCGGCAAGGACCCCGCCGCCCGGCGCGCGGTCGAAGGGCTCGGCGGCACACTGGCCGCGCTGCGCGACGGGCTCGTCTCCGATGTCCTCATCAGTCCGGCCGCGGTCGATCCGGGCGCCAGCGACCCGGCCACCGCCGACCCCGAGCCGCTGCCGGCCGTCTGGATCGGGCCCGGGCCGGCCGACGTCGCCGCCACCAAAGAGGAACTGCGGGAGCGGGGAGTCAGCCTGACCGTTTCTGACCGGGGGGACGCGGCGCTGGTCCGGGCGGCGGCGGGGACCGGCGCCGGGCTGTTCTTCATCCCGCCGGACGCGGACCGGCCGCGGGACGGGATCGGCGCGCTGCTGCGGGCGCCGTTCGCCGCGGTGTGAGCGGTAAGAGCGATGTGATGTACGTCACAGCCGCCGAAGTTTAGAAGCCCCTGGACGGGCACAACCAGATCCGTCCGGCTTTCCAAGACCCCCACGGAGATGGCCATGCCGAACGGAACCGCCCTTACTTCTGGTCTCCGCGCGGAACTGCGGCAGCTATCCGACAATGACCTGCTCGCCAAGTTCCACTCCTTCGCGCGGGATAGCGAGGAGCGCGCGGCCGCGTGCGAGATTCTCATTCAGCGGCACGAGAGGCTCGTCCGCTCCTGCGTACGGCAGTACCGCAGCAGCCCGGAGCCGACCGAAGACCTGATGCAGGTCGGCTACGTAGGCCTCATGAAGGCCATCAACAACTACGACCCCGCCTTCGGGAACAGCCTGACGGCGTACGCCGCGCCGTGCGTCAGCGGAGAGATCAAGCGCCACTTCCGCGACAAGCGGTGGCAGGTGCACGTCCGCCGGTCGGCGCAGGAACTGCTGCTCGAGCTGCGCAAGGTCAACGAGGACATGACCCACAAGCTCGGCCGGACCCCGACCGACGAAGAAATCTGCGAGCGGCTGGACATCACGAGCGCGGACCTCACCGAAGCTCGCCAGGCGGACCTGGTGTTCAGCACGTACTCACTGGACGCGCCGCTCTCCGACCGCGACGACCCGGCCCAGCTCGGGGACGTGCTCGGCGAGGACGACATCGAGATGGAGCACACGATCGACATGGAAGCCGTGGCCACCCACTGGAACGAGCTTCCCGAACGCGAGCAGCGCATCCTCACCATGCGCTTCTACGGGAACCTGACACAGGCCGAGATCGGCAGCCGCCTCGGCATTTCGCAGATGCACGTGTCCCGGCTGCTCGCCCGCGCGCTCAGCCACCTTCGCGGCCGGCTCGTCGACGACGCGGCCGAGGCCGCCTGAGCGGCCCCGGCCGCCAGCCAGCCCGGCCGCCAGACAGCCCGAAAGGGGAAACATGAAAACGGGAGCAGGCCTAGCGCTCATCTGCGTGGGGGCCATCCTCGCGTTCGCGGTGAGAACCAATACCTCGGTCTTCAACATTCACATCGCTGGCTGGGTAATCATGCTGGTCGGCATCGCCGGACTGTTCGTGCCGCGCAAGAGCTACGGCTGGCTCGGCCGCCGGATGCTCGTGCGCCGCACCCGGGCGTGGCCGGGCAACGAGCAGGTCGAGGAGATCCCGGTGCCGCCGTACGTCGCCCGCAACCCGGGCACCTCGCGCATGCAGGCCGGCCTGCCGCCGACCCCGTCACTGCTCAACTCCCCGCAGACCGACCCGGTCCGCACCGGCGCGACCGGCAACGACCAGCCGAACGGCCAGGCCGACCAGCCGAACGGCCAGTCCGGCCAGGCGAGCCAGGTCGGCCAGGCGAGCGGCGGCCAGCCCCAGCCCGCTCCCGAGGCCCAGCCACCCGGCCAGTCCGGCCAGTACAAGAACCCGGCCAGCCAGTCCCCCACCGAGCCCGCGCCCCAGGCCCCCGGGGACACCGAGGTCATCGAGGACCTGTACGAGCAGTAAGGCGGAATCCCCGTGTCAGGCCAACCGGTGTCAGACCGCTCCGACCTTGATGGCCAGGATCGTGACGTCGTCCCGGAGCTCGCCCTGAGAGAACTCGGTGACGAGCTCCTGGACGGCGCGCACGGTCTCGGCGGCAGAGCGCCCCGCGGCGGCGGCGAGCGAGTCGGCGAGCCGGTCCTCGAAGTACCCGAGGTCGGCGCCGCGGGCCTCGGTGACCCCGTCCGTATAGAAGAACAGCAGATCACCCTCCCGAAGCTCCAGATCGCCGCGGTTCGGCTCCGCGTCCGCGAACAGGCCGAGCGGCAGCCCGTCACCTTCCAGCATCTCGACCCGGCCGTCCGCCCGCACGACCGCCGGCCCGGGATGCCCTGAGCTTCCGAGACGCACGCGCACCCGCGGCCCGCGGCGGGTGAGGAACGCGAGCTTGACCGTGACGAACCGCTCGTCGTAGTCCCCCGCGAGCAGCACCTCGTTGGCGGCGGCGAGCACGTCCGCCGGCGCCTTCCGCACGTACGAGAGGGCGCGGATCGCGTGCCGCGCGGCCGCGGTCATCGCCGCCGCGTCCTGCCCCTTCCCGCAGACGTCGCCGATCGCGATCGCCCAGCCGTCCGGGGCGCGGAAGACGTCGTAGAAGTCCCCGCTCGTCTCCTGCGACTGCGTCGCGCCGATGTAGGCCGCCGCGAACTCGAGCCCAGGCACCATCGGCAGCTGCGCCGGGAGCAGGCTGGCCTGCAGCGCCTCGGCCTGCTCGGACCGGCGGCGGAACATCCGGTCGACGCGCACCGCGCTCGCCAGGTGGCCGCCCAGGTCCTCGGCGAGGGCCAGGTCGGCGATCTCGAACGCTGCGTGGCTGGCACGGCGCGCCAGCGTGAGCGTCCCGTAGCTCGTGGTTTCGTCGGCGATCGGCACCACGAGCAGCGACGTCACGCCCATCATCATCGCCAGCGGCGTGCCGTCGGGCCCCTTACCGAGCACGCCCGCGTCGTCCACAAGCGCGAGCACCGCCGACTTGCGGGTCGCGTGCACCTGCCCGGGCAGCGACGCCGGGTCCGGGTCCACCCCGCGCACGGCCCGGGCCGCCTCGTCCGAGCGGGCACGGGGGCCGACCGCGTGCTGCCGGCGCAGCCGCCCGTCGCGTTCCATGTCCACGATCACCCAGTCGGCGAACTCCCCGGCCAGCAGCCGCGCGCACCGCTGGAGGGTCACGGCCTCGCTGAACGTGCTGTTGTCAAGCAGCAGCCTGGTCACCGCCGTGACCATGTCCATGCGCCGGGTCATCGACGCCACCGCCGGGTCCGCGGGCGGCCGCGGCGGGCGCGGCGCGCCGGCCGGCGCCGGGACGCCCTTGGCGGTGATCGTCACGATGAGCAGCGGCGGGTCGCCAGGCAGGTCGACCGCGGCCACCGCGAGCGCGCCGTCGACCGAGCCGCTGACCGTGAGCAGCCGGCAGTCCGCCTGTCGCGGCTGGCCGGTCCGCACGACGGCGGCGAGCTGGCTCTGCACGGCCGCGCGCAGCGGCATGTCCACGAACGCCGTCACCGGCTTGCCGGTCGCGTAGCCCGTCGGCGCCCCGAGCAGTTCGGCCGCCCTGGTGTTGGCCCGCCTGATCGTGCCGTCGGGCTCGAGCATCAGCAACGGGACGGGCGCCTCCTGGAAGGCCGCGTGCAGCAGCCGCCGTTCGGCCCGCACCGCCTCAGGGAGGCTGGCGCCCGCGCCGTCGTCGGCCGGGCCGTCCCCGCCCGGCGCGCCGAGCGCGTCGATGGCCGCGTCAAGTTCGGTGAGGGCGGCGTCGACCAGCGCGCCGGGGTCCGCGTCAGGGACCCGCGCCGCCTGCCGCAGCGCGTCGCGCCGCGCGATCAGGTCGGGCAGCGAGTCGCCTCGCCAAGCGTCCTGCCGCATTTCCGCCGCCGTCTCCTCGCTGCCGGTGAAAGGTTGCCGGTAAAGTTCCAGAACCCAAACAGTGCCAGTGCTCATCGTATGGCTTATCGGCTTCGCCGTCCGCGCCGGCGAGGGGCGCCGCTGGTACCGGTGGTGACCCCGGCGGGTCTTTCCGCGGCCTGTATAACACGCGCGGCCGCTTGCCGTTCTTGTGCCGCTCGATGACCCCGGCGGCCACCTCGGTGACCTTGACGTGCCGCTTCTGTGACTCCCGGCGCAGATAGCGGAGCGCTTCCTCGGCGTCACAGCCGAGCGCGTGCATCAAGATGCCCTTCGCCTGGTCGGTGATCGCGCGGGCGGCCACGGAGTCCTTGAGCTGGATAGCGGTGCGCTGCGCCGCGCCGTAGGCCAGCGAGTTGGCGAACACCGTGCCGCCGAAGCGCGTGAGCGTCTCCGCCGCCGGCACCGAGTCCGCGTCGAGCGCGCCGGGCCGCACCCCGAACAGCGCGACCACGATCGTCATCGGCGGGTACTGCCGCGCGAGGTAGACGTAGCTGCGGATGCCGCGGCGCAGCGCCGCGTCCGCCCACCACGGCCAGCGGATCTCCGCCAGCGTGTCCGGGCAGCTCACTGACTGCCCGTCCCGTCCGGCCGTGATCAGCGGGCCGGCGCCGACCTCGATCTGCAGTTCGGCCAGCTCACCGCAGTCGGGGTGGGTGGCCGCGAGGCCGGCCGGCTCGCCGCCCCGCCAGATCGCGGCGTGGGCGGCGGCGCAGCCGGGGACTTGCCGGGCCGTGAGGTCGGCGAGCTTCCGCAGCGACTTGACCTCGCCGTTGGACAGGCTGAGCAGTTCAGCGGCCTCATAGCCGAGGTCCTCGACGGGCATGGCGTCCCTCCTCGCTAGTGGCAGGAGACCTTGGGGTTGACGCCAGCGTAGTTCAGCGGGCCGGCCAGGATGGTAACCAGGACCGTGCCTGCGTGTTATGCGGACCAACTACCCCCGCACCGGGCCGGAAACGTGTTTGACCGAGTTGCAGACGGTATGCTTGAACGCGATAATGCTGTCTGCGGTGCCCTCGGGGGGCCGTGGGACTTCCCGGGTCCGGAGACGCGGCCCGCCCTCAGCCTGGAAGGGCAATGTCGTCGTGTCCAGAGAACGCTTTCCCGTGCGGTGGTCCAGACAGACCGCCGTGATCACTCTGTCCGGCGAGATCGACCTGACGATCGCCGACGAAGCGGGCGCGGCCCTGCTCGCGGCGCTGAGTCAAGGGCCGACCACGCTGATCGTGGACATGTCGCAGGCGACGTTCTGCGACTCCGCCGGGGTGAACGCGCTGGTGCGCGCGGCCCGCCGCGCGACGGCGGGCAACGTCGAACTGCGGATCGTGGCCGCCGCCGCTCCCGTGCTGCGGGTGTTCTCACTCGTCGGCATCGACCGGGTGCTCGAGGTCCACCCGAGCGTCGCCGCCGCGCTGGCGGCGGGAGCGGATGGTCAGGCCACCGCCATGGAGAACCGCACGACCACGCCGCTGGAGCCGGATTCCACCGAGACATGATCGCAGAGCCGTTCGAGCAGGGCCAGCCGCAGCACTCCCGCGTCCGTGCCGCGCCGGAGCGCGCGCGGACCGCTCTCGAACAGCAGGCCGTCACCGCGCGCCTCGCACACCACCCGCCGCCCGGCCATCCACAGGCGCACCTTGGCCAGGCAGGGGCCCTGGCACACCACGGTCGCCGCCGCCTCGCTGGCCGCGAGCACGAAGTCACCGAGCCGGGTGGCGCGCATCCCGATGCGCGTGCCGAACCCGGCCGCCGCGGCGCGCACCGCGGGAATGTCCGGCCGGCGGAACGCTCTCTCCTCGACCAGGCCCTCGGCCGCCGGCCGGTCGCCGTGGCCCAGATCGTCGCGTATCCGCGTGTTCATCGCCATCGCCATCCTTGAGTCAGCCGTTACCGAAGGGTGTCCCGGGACGCGGGGCCCGGCGACTCCTCGTCGTCGGCGGCGGCGAGGTCGCCGAGCGAGATCATGCCGACGATCTGCCCGTCGTCCACCACCGGCAGCCGGCGGATCGCGTGTTCCCGCATCAGCCGCTCCGCCTCAGCGGTGTCCTGGCCCGCCTCGACGCCGATGAGCTTGCCGCTGCAGAGCGGACCGACGCGCGTGTCGGGCCCGGCGCCGTCGGCCAGCGCGCGGACGACGAGGTCGCGGTCGGTCACCACGCCGATCAGCGAATCGTCCTTGACCACGAGGACCGCGCCGACGCCCGCGTCCCGCATGACCCCGGCCGCCTCGCGAATCGTCTGCTCGTAGTGCACCCCGACCGGGTCGGGGGTCATGACATCGCGGACCTTCCTGTCCATGCCGCTTCTCCTTCGCGAGTCACCAGGGCGCGTTAGGGCGAATGGATTTCCTAGCGCAGGATGCGATGCCGGTGCCTGTAGTACAGCCGGGAGCGGGGGTGGCTGACCGCCGCGATGAGCAGCGCCGAGACGATCAGCGCCACGATGAACGTGATGATCACATGGCCGGCGCCGATGATCGCGGTAGTGACGATGCCGCCGACCACCGCGCCCACGATGCCGATCACGATCGTGAGGATGATCCCGATCCGCTGCCGGCCCGGAACCAGCAGGTGCGCGATCGCACCGATCACCAGGCCGGTCAGCAGCCATCCGATGATGACCGAGAGCGTCAGCGTCATGGCAAAACCTCCTGAGAGTTTCCGTTCCTCCGGCTACCCGCCCGGACGGGGCTTAACCCGCTGCGGAACCATAGAGGCATGAGCGATCCGGCGTCACGTCGTTCGGGCAGTCCGGCGACATCGACGACGTCTACCGCTACCACGGCATCGACACCGACAGCATCGTGCGGGCGGGAGAGCACTGAGCACCCGGGAAGCACGCGGAAACCGGTGGCGAACGCGAAAAAGTACCGGCCTGGCGGGGGGGAGCCAGGCCGGTACGGATCGGGGTTAGGTTACTTGGCCGGCTTCAGGTGCAGGAGCACGACTTCGTCGGTGCCGGTGCCGGGGCCGTTGTTGGTGCCGGACGGCTGGCCGCTGTCGTACGGGTTGGACTGGGTCGGCCAGCCCGTGAAGTCCTGCGAGTTGTACTCGAACCACTCCGCCGCGGTCGTGGTCGGGATGACCGGCAGGTTCTGTGCGACGTACTTCTCGATCGGCGCCAGGTCGGCGGCCTGCTCGGCCACCGTCTTGTCGCTGTTGAGCTTCTGCAGGCCGGCCTGGATGGCCGGGTCCTTCAGCCGCTCGTAGTCACCGGACGCCGAAGAACCGGTCACCAGCGAGTCGTCCAGCCAGTTGTCGTACAGGGGGTACGGCGTGATGCCGCCGTTGCTCCAGTGGATGGTCGTCTGGAAGTCGCCGGTCGCGACGTCATTGTTCCAGGCGTTGACCGACACGCCGTTGAACGTCGCGTTGATGCCCGCGGCCTTGAGCTGCTGGGCGATGAGCGCGGCGTCGTTGGCGTAGTCCGTGTAGGACGACGGGTCGACGATGGAGATGGTCAGCTCCTTGTTGTTCTGGTAGAAGAAGCCGTTCTTGAGCGTCCAGCCGGCGTGCTGCAGGATCGACTTGGCCGTGGCCGGGTCGGCGGTCGCCTTCTGGCTCATGCTGGAGACCGGCCCCGACCAGGCGGAGTAGGTCGGCAGCGTGATGCCGGTGGTGTTGGTCAGCGCGCTTTCGAGGCCGGCCTCCCCGTCCTGCCCGATCGCCGTCCGGTCGATCGCCGCGCTGATCGCCTGGCGGACCGGCAGCTGGCTGGTCGGCCACTTGTTGAGGTTCGGGATGAGGGCGTTGGAGCTGCCCGCCGCCTCCCAGTAGTGGTGGGTGGAGGGGCTCGGGTTCACGAACTTCTGCTGCAGGCCCGGAATGTAGTTGCCGGTCCAGGTGATCTGCCCGGAGAACAGGGCGGTGAGGGCGCCGGTGTTCGAGGTGTAGACCGGGAAGTAGACCTTTTTGACCGGCACGTTCTGCCAGTAGTGGGGGTTGGCGGTCATCGTGACGCCCTCTTGCGTGAAGTTGCCGAGGACGTACGGGCCGGTGCCGACCGGCTGGGCGTCGGTGTACTTGGCCGGGTCGCCGACCTTCGACCAGATCGCCTGGGGGACGATCGCCTCACCGGCGATGTACTCCAGGTTCATGTACTGCGGCTTCGGGAAGTTCACGGTCACCGTGTCGCCGGAGGTCGAGACGCTGGAGATGGCAAGCCCGTCGATGTTGATGTCGGGGTACTGCTTGACCATGTTGAAGCTGAACGCCACGTCCGCCGGGGTCAGCGCGGTGCCGTTGCTCCACTTCACGCCCTTGCGAATCGTGAACGTGATCGACCGGCCGCTGTTGCCCCACGAGTAGCCGGTGGCCAGCCACGGGTATGTCACGGTCGGGTTGGCGAGGTCGAACTGGATCAGCGGCTCGTAGATCAGCCCGGTCGGGCCCATGCCCTGGATCGGGTTCGTGGACACGAACGGGTTGAAGTCGTCCGTGATCGTGTTCTCCGGCGAGCTCTCCATGGTGAGCGTCGCCTGAGAGCCGCCCGAGCTGTTGGCGGACCCGGAAGACCCGGATGAACCGCCCGAGGAACACGCCGCCACGCCGGCGGCGAGCAGGCCGGCGGCCAGGACGGCGAGTGACCGTCTGACAGCCAGTGGTTTTGTCAACATTGACTTTCCTTCCTTACTTACCGTGGGAACGGGGGTCTGTCGCGACGGAGCCTGATGTCGACAGCTCCGGCGCCGCCACGTCTAGCCGCCAGCACGCGGCGCCGCGCACCGGCGTGATGGCCTGGAGGGCGGGGTTCTCGGCGCGGCACTTGTCCGCGACGAACGGGCAGCGGGTGGCGAACGGGCAGCCGACCACCGCCGGGCCGCTCGCCGCCGCCCTCGCGGGGGCCACGCCGCGGCCGGGGCGCAGCACGCTGCCGAGGTCGTCCGGGTCCGGCGCCGAGGTGACGAGGAGCTGCGTGTACGGGTGCGCGGGCTGCTGGGTCACGGCCTCGGCCGGGCCGCGCTCGACGATCTGGCCCGCGTACATCACCAGGACCTCGTCGGCGAAGTAGCGTGCCGAGGCGATGTCGTGCGTGATGTACAGCATCGCGATCGACAGCCGCTTGCGCAGATCGTCGAGCAGGTTCAGCATCTCGAGGCGGATCGACACGTCGAGCACGGACACCGGCTCGTCGGCGAGCAGCACCGACGGGCGCGCGGCGAGCGCCCGCGCGAACGATACGCGCTGCCGCTGGCCGCCGGACAGCTCGTGCGGGTACTTGCCGACGAACTGCTCCGCGGGCGTCAGCCTGACTTGCTCGAGCAGTTCGGTGACGGCTTTATCCACGTCCACGCCCCGCCCCTGGTGCAGCCGCACCGGGCGGGCCAGGTGGTAGCCGACGTTGTGCACCGGGTTCAGCGAGGCGAACGGGTCCTGGAAGACGTACTGCACCTGGCGCTTGTAGCGGCGGAACGCGGCGCCGCTGTGATTGTGCACCGGGTGCCCGTTCAGCGTGATCGTGCCGGTGGTCGGCCGCTCCTGCCCCGCTAGCAGCTTGGCGGCGGTCGACTTGCCCGAGCCGCTCTCCCCCACCAGCGCGACGACCGAGCCCTTGTACAGCCCGAACGAGACGTCCCTGACCGCGTGCACGACCTCGCCGCGGCCGAGCTTGTAGTCCCGGCCGAGCCCCGTCGCCGCCATCGCGAGCGCGCCGCGGTCCGCCGCCGCGCTGCGGATACCGGCCGGACCGGTCCCGTTCGGTGTGGCGCCGACACCACCGCTGATGCCGTCGCTGATGCCTTGGCTCATGCCTTGGCTCCTTCCGGACCGACGAAGGGACACGCGGTCACGTGCGCGGCGCTCGCGGCGCCGGCGACCGGCGCCAGGGTCATCTCCACCTCGGCGCAGTCCGGCCGGGCGTGGCGGCAGCGGGCCTGGAACGGGCAGCCGGGCGGCGGGTTCCGCAGGTCGGGCGGGGAGCCGGGGATGCCGACCAGCTCGCGGCGCGGGCCGCGCAGCGACGGGAACGAACCGAGCAGGCCCTGGGTGTACGGGTGCGCGGCCTGCTTGTTCATGTCGTGCGCGCTGCCGACTTCCAGCAGTTGCCCGGCGTACATGACCGCGATCCGGTCCGACAGCTCGAGCAGCAGCGACATGTCGTGAGTGATGAACAAGACAGCGAAGCCGAGGGTCTCCTTCAGCTCCACGATCTGGGCGAGGATGTCCCGCTGGACCACCACGTCGAGCGCGGTGGTCGGCTCGTCCATGATGACGAGCTCCGGGTCGGCGGCGAGCGCCATCGCGATCATGACCCGCTGCCGCATGCCGCCCGACAGCTCGTGCGGGTAGCTGCGCAGCCGGGTCCGCGGGATCCCGACCAGGTCGAGCAGCGTCGCGGCCTTGTCGTGCGCCTGCTCACGAGACAGCCTGAGGTGGGCGCGGATGACGTCGAGCAGCTGATCCCGCACGCGGAGCACCGGGTTGAGCGCGTTCATCGCGCTCTGGAAGACGATCGCGATCTCGCTCCAGCGGATCTTGTGCAGTTCGTCGTTGTTCATCCGGAGGATGTCGGCCGGGCCGCCGTCGAGGTGCCGCCCGTTGTAGTGCACGCTGCCAGCGGTGATCAGCGCCGGCGGCCGGAGCAGCCGGGTCGCGCCGTAGGCCAGCGTCGACTTGCCGGAGCCGCTCTCCCCCGCCAGGCCGATGACCTCGCCGGGGCTCAGCGACAGGTTCACCTTCTCGACCGCGCGCACGTCGCCCGTTGGAGTCCGGTAGACGACCGACAAGTCGCGGATGTCCAGGATCGGACCGCTCACGGCGGTACCGGTGGCGGCCGAGCCGATGGTGGCCGTGCCGGTGGCGGCCGCCACCTGCTGGGCGGCCTCGGCCGCCTGGCTGGCCAGCGCGGCGCGCTCGGCTTGCGCGGCTTGCGCGGCGCGCTCGGCTAGCGCGGCGCGCTCGGCCTGCGCGGCCTGGTCGGCCTGGTCGGCCTGGCCTGCTGGCGTACTCATCGGGTCTTACCTCCCGTCGTGGTCTCCTCCAGCACGGACTCGCGGGAGAAGGAGTGCAGGAAGCTGGCGGCCTTGCCGCGGGTAAGGTCCGCGAGCACCGGGGTCGGGTCGGTCGGCCAGACGCGGCGCCCGGCGACCTTCGTCGCGAAGCGCGCGTCGCGCAACCGCGGGTTGCCGAGCTCGTCGATGCCGGTGTTCAGCAGCACCAGCGAGGTGCCGATGAGGGCGACCGCGATGCCCGGCGGCAGGAACCACCACCAGGCGCCGAGCGTCAGCGCCTGGGCGCTCTGTGCCCAGAACAGCATCGTGCCGAGCGACCAGCTGTTGAGGTCGGCCAGACCGACGAACGCCAGCGCCACCGAGGCGCTGATCGCGTACAGCACCGTGTTGACGAAGTTCGCGGCGATCAGGCTGACCTGATTGGGGATGATGTCGAACAGGATGATCCGCCAGGTCTGCTCGCCGGTCTCCCGGGCGGCGGCGACGAAGTCACGGTTGCGGATCGTCAGCGTCTGCGCCCTGATGACCCGCGCGCCCCATGGCCAGCCGAGCACGCTGAGCACGATGATCGTGGCCGTGTCGCCGCGCTGCTGCAGGTAGCCGAGCAGCAAGATGAGCAGCGGCAGGGACGGGATCACGAGGAAGACGTTCGACAGCAGCGACAGGATCTCGTCCCAGATGCCGCCGAGGTACGCCGACGTGACGCCGACGAGGACAGACAGCACGGTGGCGATCACGCCGACCTCGGCCGCGAGGATGAGCGTCATCCGGATGCCGACGAGCAGCTGGGAGAGCACGTCCTGGCCGTTCTGGGTGGTGCCGAGCAGGTGCTGGCCCGAGGGGCCCCGCAACGCCGCGCTGGCGCTCGTGTTCTGGAAGGACGGGTCGTACGGGGTGAACGACGGTCCGATGATCGCGACCAGGATGAACAGCCCGAGCAGGCCCGCGCCGATCTTCGCCTTGAGCGGCAGCCGCCGCCAGGTGTGCGCCACCGACCTCATCGGGCCTCCTTCGCTCGCACGCGCGGATCGAATGCCACGATCACCATGTCGACGACAAGGTTCGCGATCAGCACGGCGAAAGTGATGAACAGGAAGATCGCCTGCATCAGGGGGAAGTCATCGGACTGCACCGCGTTGAGCAGCAGCAGGCCGACGCCGGGGTAGGAGAACACGATCTCCATGACCAGCGCGCCGGACACGACGAAGCCGAGCGCGAGCCCGAAGCCCTGGAGCTGCGGCAGCAGCGCGTTGCGGGCCGCGTAGGTGAAGATGACCCGCCGGTCCTTCAGCCCCTTCGCCTGGGCGGCGAGCACGTAATCCTCGCCGACCGTCGTGATCATCACGTTGCGCATCTGGAGCATCCAGCCCGCCACGGACGTGAGCACGATCGTGATCGCCGGCAGGACCGAGTGCTGGACGGCGTTGAGGATGAAGGGCATGTTCCAGCCGGGCGACACGAGCTGGCCGTCGAACCCCTGCCCCTGCGGGAACACGTGAGCCTTGACCGCCAGGATGTCCAGCAGCACCAGGGCCAGGAAGAAGTACGGGATGGCCTGCAGGAACATCAGCCCGGGCAGTGACCGGTCCAGCCAGCCGCCGCTGCGCCAGCCGGCCAGGATGCCGAGCGCCGTGCCCAGGAAGAACGCGATGACCGTCGCCGTGCCGACGAGGATCAGCGTCCACGGGATCGTCTGCGTCAGCAGCGAGGAGACGCTCGCCGGGTAGTTCGTCAGGTCGGTGCCGAAGTTGAAGTGGGCGACGTCCGTCAGGTATCTCCCGTACTGGCTGAGCAGCGAACCCTGATTCCGCCCGGTGCCGAGCATCGCCTCGATCGCCTTCTCCGCGGAGGGCTGGAGACTGGGAAACTTACCCATGATGGCTTCCACCGCGTTGCCGGGCATGAAGCGCGGTATGAAGAAGTTCAGGGTGAGCGCAACCCACGCCGCCACCACGTAGAAGCCTAGGCGGCGGAGGATAAATGGCATTTCTTGTGCCACCTACCTTTCGCTGGAAATTTCGACTGGCACGTCCCGCGGCCAGGCGGCGGGGCCCGGCGGGCACCCGCAGCTCGACCGCAGCACGAGCTCGGTGGGCAGAAGTTCCACTTGCGGCGTCAGCGACGGGTCGGCGATCCGCTCGATGAGCCGTTCGCACGCCCGCTTGCCGAGTTGCCGCGTCGGCTGGCGCACGGTCGTCAGCGGCGGGTCGCACAAGGTCGCCGGGAAGATGTCGTCGAAGCCGACCACCGCCACGTCCCCGGGAACGCGGATCCCGGCGGCCCGGAAGCGGCGCAGCACGCCGATCGCCATCTGGTCGTTGGCGCACACGATCGCGTCGGGCAGCGACCCGTCCCCGTCGGCGGCCGCTAGCAACTGGTCGGCCGCCACCTCACCGCTGCGGGCGCTGAACCGTCCGCTTGAACGGCCGGCCAGCACCGTCCCGGGATACGCGTCGATGACGGCCCGCATGGCGCGCCGCCGCACCCGCGCGTCCGGCGAGGTGGCGGGACCGTCCACCAGGAACAGCCGCCGCTTGCCGTGAGCAGTGACGAGGTGCTCGACGAGCCCGTACGCCCCCGACCAGTTGTCCGCGGAGACAATGTCCGCGTCCCGCTGCTCCGGCTCGCCCGCGATGACCACCACCGGCACCCGTTTGGCCAGCCCCGCCAGGTACACCGAGGACACGACGCCCTCGCCGATGAGCAGGCCGTCGACCTTGCCGGACAGCGCGAGCAGCCGGGGCATGACGGGCGCGTCCGCATCGGGCACCGTGCCGA
>DASZKN010000128.1:0-18528 GCA_035552855.1 Trebonia sp.
GTGCATCGCCACGTTCGCCCGCCCGAACGCCGTGCCCATCCGGTTGCCGTCCCCGGTACGGGCGGCGACCTCCCGCGCCCGGGCGAGTAGGGTGGCGGTCATCGCCCGGTCGTACACGGCAGCCGCAGCGTGGACGCCCGCTAGGTGGAGCGCCCCGTACACGCTGAGAGTGTCCACATCCGGGTTGGTCATTTATCTGGAGGTCCAGATAAATGACCAATCATGACAGGGACTCCTCCACCCCGTTCGCGACCATCCTCGTCCGGCAGCCGACGCTCAGGCATTCCGTGAAGCTGGGCGTGCTAGCGGCACTGGGAGCAGCGGATCACCGTCCGCTACCAGATGAAGGGCATGACCCCCGACGAGACCGCCGGTTACATCCGCCACCACCTTGAGCAGGCCGGGCGCACCGCCGAGCTGTTCACCGGACGCGAGCACCCAGGTCCACCAGGCCGCCCGCGGCAAGCCGAGGACCGTGAACAACATCTGCACCGCCGCCCTGATCGCCACCGCGGGCGCCGGCAAGAACCTCGTCGACCAGGCCTCCGCCAGGGCCGCCATCGCCGAGGTCACCGCGACAGACTGAGCATAACGGCGACACCCTGAACACCAGCCCCGCCCGGCTCCGCCGGGCGGGGCCATTCACATCATGCACACGCTCACCGGCAATGACGCCGCCACGCTCACCCTGAATGACCGGCAACACCCGGCTGCGGCAGGACCAGGAAACTGGACGAGATCACCGGCAGGTGCGTGCTCTGCTCGCGGACCTGCCGGCACTGCGGCGGGAAAGTCGGGCGCGTCGGGCGCGAGATCTGCAGCCCCTGCCTGGTCAAAGATCGGCGGGCCGCCGCCCAGCAGCCCTGTCCCCGCTGCGGCAAGCCGGGCCGGATCCGCGCCGCGACCGGCTGGTGCGGGCACTGCTCCTATCCGGGGCGCCCGGCCAGTCCCGACGCCGCCTGCCGTGCCTGCGGGCAGGTCGCGCACATCGAAGGCGACGGACTCTGCTTTCCCTGCTATACCAGGTCCCCGCACCGGATCACGGTCAGGGCCGGGAACCTCGCCGCTGCACTGGACGAGCGGCCTAGCTGGCTAGAGGCGTTCGCGGACTACCTGGCATCCCGCCACAACGCCAGCGCCGCCTGCCAGATGATCACGGTTGCCGGCCGGATCCTGCGGGACGGCGGGCCCGTCCACCCGCAGGCCGTCCTGGAGCGGGCGGCGGCCCGCGGCGGCCCGCTGGGCCGGGCGCTCGAGGACTTCTTCACCAGCCACGGGCTCGCCATGCCGCCCGATCACGCCGGAAACAGGGCCGCCGCCCGCAGGAAACGCCGTCTGGACGCCGTCCCGGGCTCCCTTCGGCCCGCCGCGGCCGCGTTCAGCGAGCACGAGCTCGCCGGGCAGCGGCGGTCCCGGCGCGCCGGGACCAGGCCGCCCCAGCACGCCACCGTCGAAAGCCACCTCACCTCGGTGCGGGACTTCGCCCGGTTCCTTACCGCGAGCAGGGGCATCACCGACTGGGCAACCGTGAGCGCCGACGACGTCGAGGCATTCCTCGCCGCCCAGCCGTCGACCGCCGCGCAGCGGCTGGCCGGGCTGCGCCGGTTCTTCCGCTTCGCCGCCGGACGGAGGATGATCCTGGCCGACCCCGCCAGAACCCTCGCCGTCGCCCGGCCATGGGGGTTCCGCGGCCCCTCCCTCACCCGTGACCAGCAGCGGGACCTGTTTCGCCGCTGGACCGGCGACGGGGACGACGTCCACCCGCACGAAGCGCTGACCGGGCTGCTCGCCCTGATCCACGGAGCCACCACCCAGCAGATCCGGCACCTGACCGTCGCGGACCTCAGCCCGGCCGCCCAGGCCGTGGCACTGCGCGGACGGCCCCAGCCGACCCCCGCTCGACCCGTGGACCTGGGCCGCCGTCGAAGCATGCCTGGCCCGCCGGCAGGCACTGAACTCAGAAAACCCGCACCTGCTCGTCACCCTGCAGACAAAAGCGACCCGGTCCCCGTCCGGTGACAGCTACGTCAAGAACATCCTCGCCCGGGCCGGAATCAGGCCGAGGATCCTGCGCTCGTCCCGGCTGCTCGCCCTCGTCAACACCGCAGACCCCAAGCTCGTCGCAGCCGCCTACGGCATGACCCACGACGCCGTCACCCACTACCTCGCCGACCGCATCGACCCCACCCGCCTGCCGAACCCGTGAACTTCAGGCAGCACCGTGCACATGATCACGCGAACATGTGCGCTTCCGCCGGGTTCTGGCGGTCGGTGATGGCCGGCCTGAGGAACCGCGGCGTGCGCGACATCCTCATCGCCTCGTGGACGGCCTTGCCGGGTTCGAGGACGCGGTCACCGCGTCGTTCCCGCGCACCGTGGTCCAGCGCTGCGTGGTCCATCTCGTGCGCAACGCACTGCGGCCGGCGGCCCGCCGCGACGCCGGCGAGGTCGCCGAAGAGCTCCGCAAGATCTACACCGCGCCGGCCGCCGAGGCCGCGTTCGGCGCGCTCGCCGAGTTCTCCGCCTCCCACTGGGGACGCAGGTACCCGCAGGCCGCGAAGGTGTTCGAGGCAGCATGGGACGACTTCACCCCGTTCATGGCCTTCACCCCGGCCGTGAGGAAGCTGCTCTGCACCACCAACAGCATCGAGTCCCTGAACTATCAGCTGCCTAAGGTGACCAAGGCCCGCGGCCACTTCCCGTCCGGCGACGCGGCCGTCAAGCTCCTGTGGCTGGCCATTATCAACATCGAGGACAAACGCGCCCGCGAGCGCGCCGCCCGCCGCCAGCAGACCGGGAAGCGCTCGGACCAGCCCGCCCGCCTCGTCGAGGGCCAGCGCGTCATGGGCTGGCGCGAAGCCCTCAGCGAACTCGACCTCGCCTACCCGGGACGGCTACGGTAAGCAGCTAAATCGCATAATTCAAAAAATTTACACACTTGAGGTTACAAGCTCACCTGATGCGTCTTACTCGAACCCTCGTCCTGAGAGGCGAGGGTTCGGGTGGGGCGCTTCTTTCCGTTCTGGTGCAGGCTGGCCCAGGTGAGGGCTTGCTTCTGGATGCCGGGGTCGAGCAGGAGCCGATAGGACGGGGTTGGCTCGGTGGTGATCTGGTCGTCGGCGTCGAGGTAGATGCGGGTGAAGAACGCCTGGTTGGCCATCCGCCGGGTTGGTGTTTGAGCCGCAGGCGTACACGCTGTGGCAGTCCCCAGCCAGCGCCAGGCACTCGTGGAGATGGGTGCGGGCTTCCTCGTAGGTGGTGTTGAGGACGTCGAGGCGGGCGGTCACGAGGTCGAGTTGGTGGACGAGGCGGTCTTGCTCCTCTTTGAGTAGGTCCAGCGGGAGCGCTCCGGCGTAGTGGGCTTGGAGGCTGGCGCGGCGCTGACGCTACAGACCCGGCCGAGGTGCTCGCCGCCCGGCTTGCGAAGCTGACCGCTGCCCGATCCGGTGGCACCCGGCCACGCCGCCGACCCCGGTACATCGCCGGGCTGATCCCGGAAGCCAGCGGTCCGATGGCCGCCGAGATCCACCGCGCCCTCACCGAGCTACGAGACCTGATCGAGCAACGCGCCACCGCGCTCGCTAGCCAAGCCGTCCAAGAAGGCCAGCCGTGGGCGCAGCGGCTCGGGCTACCGCCCACCGATCCGGCCCGGCGGGCGGCATGGGAGCAGCAGGTTCGCATGATCGCCGCCTACCGCGACCGCCACGCCATCAAGGGCCTCGACCCGCTCGGACCTGCGCCCAGCGGCCAAGGTCAGCGGCTCGACTACCAGCGCGCCGACGCCACTGCCCGTCGAGCACAGGCCACCGCCAGCGACGAGATCAGGCGGCGGCACGGTCCCGCGCAGCAGATCGACTCGGGCCGCGACCTCAGCCGATAACGGGCTGCGCCCGGCACGGTCTCCACGCACCGAGCGATCGACGCTGACACGGTTCCATCCCGCTGGCAGCGGCGCTTAAATGAGCCTCGGCAGATTAATGTCATCGACGCTTCGGCGTCGCACCCGGCTTGGGCCTGGGTTGCCCTTCTTTCTGGACTGCCACTCCCGCAACTGACGCGCTTTGGCGTGTCTGACCAGAAAGAGGGCCGTCGTGATCTTCGTAGCCAGTTGGGCGCTCAGCTCCCGCCTCTACGGCCTGGCGCAGCGGTTCTGCCCGAGCAACATCGTCATCCGTCGCGTCCACACCCGTACCGGCATCAAGTGGGGGCCGCTGATCGGCGCTGCCGGGGTTATCGTCTACGGGCTGCTCTTAGTCGCAACCGGCACGATCGTCCGCGACGGCGGGCCTGGGTCCGCCACCAGGAGAAGGTGCTGCTGCGTGACTGGCAACGCACCCACGCCACCGACCTGTGGATGCCCGTGTACCGGCCGCGCAGGCGTCATGAGTGCCGAGGACTGGTCGCCGAGCGACCTGCCCGCCGTCTCCTACATCCGGGTCGCACCCACGACTACCGATGAGGCGGCGCGTGAGGTGGAGCGCCAGCGGGCGCGGATCGCGCTTGCTGCGCAGCGTCTCGGGTTGCGGATGGCCGACGAGTTTGTCGATGTCGGCTATTCGGGATGAGCATGGGCCGCCCCGACCTGCGCCGCCTACTCGATCACGTAGCCGCCAATCAGGTCGGCTACTGCGTCGTCGCCACCCGAGACCGACTCTCCGAGGACCCCGAGCAGGCCGCCGACATCGACCAAGCTCTGGACGACGCGCTGGCCGCGATCGTGGTCGCCGCCGACAACACCGGCCCCGCAGCGAACTGACGCACTCCAGGCTGACTGTCGTCAGGGCTTGACGCCGTAGCACCGCCGCTAGTCGAGCGGCGATGGCGTCTGCTGACGACGGTATTCGGTGGGTGAGACGCCGTAGTGGGCGTGAAAGCACTGGCTGGCGTGAAACTGGTTCTTCCAGCCGACCGAGCGGGCGGCCTCGGCGACCGACAGGTCCGTGGAGACCAGCAACCCCGCCATCCGGCCTACCGGCATCTTGCGTAGATAGGCCATCGGGCTCATCCCCGCCGTGGCATCGAACGCCCGAACGAGCTGGGAGCGGGACAGGTGGATTTCTTCGGCTAGCGCGTCGAGCGTCCATGGCTCGGCTAGGCGGGCGCGCAGCACCTCGACGGCGACGACGACATGGCCCCGGACGATCCCGCGCTCCCCGGCAGCGATGACGGGCGCGCCGCCCGAAGTCGCCGCCTGTTGGCTGTCAAGGATCGGGCGCTGGTCGGCGGTCATGGTGTGTCGTTCACGCGGGTTGCTAGGTCGAAGGTGGTGGCGATCTGGTGTGCGTAGTTGTCGATGTCGAGGTCGGGGTCGAAGGTGAGGCGGGGCGGGATGGCGTCGATGGCGGCGCGGATCGCGACGGCCATGACCTTGGGGTCGAAGTCGCGGCGGAACTCGCCGGTGGCTTGGAAGCGGGCGAGGAGCTGTTCGAGGATCGTCACGGCCTCGTCAACGTTGGCGTCGCCGTAGAAGACGCGTTGCCCGTCGATGGTGGTGCCGTTGCGGCCGATCTCGACGATGGCGATCAGGTGGTTGCGGTGCTCGCGCATGAACGCGAGGTTGGACTCGATGTAGGCGCGCAAGGTGCCGGGTCCGGTTGACTCGGCGAGGATGCGCGGGCGCATGTAGCCGATGCCCTGTTCGAGCACCTGTCGGACGACCTCGCCGATCAACTCGTCCTTGCCGGCGAAGTGGTAGCTGATGAGCCCTCGGCTAATCCCGACCCGCTCCGCGATCCGACCGAGCGATGCGCGTGCGTAGCCGACCGCGGCGATGGTGTCGATCGCTGCGGCCACGATCTGTTCCCTGCGGGCGGTCTCGATGAAGGTCCGCTCCGGGGCATCTGCGGCCTCTCTTGGCTGCATAGCCAATAATCTAGCAGTCCTGCCAGCAAATCTGTTAGGTTTTAGTCATGTGCTACGAGGCCACGGGTCTGCCTGGCGCCGCGAGCAGACGGTGTTCGATCGCTGTGGAGCGTTAGTGACCACGGCGCGGGAGTCGTCTGCTCTGCCGGTCGATCCCACGGGAACGGCTGGTGCTGCTGCGAGCCTGAACGGCTCGGCGGGCGGGTCTGCCCTGGTGGTGGAGCATCTGAGCAAGCGCTTTGGGGACCGCGTTGCCTTCGATGACGTGTCGTTCGAGGTCGCCTATGGCGAGGTGTTCGGGTTCCTCGGCCCGAACGGTGCGGGCAAGACGACGACGGTGCGGACCCTGGGGACCCTGATCGCCCCCAGCTCGGGGTCGGCGACCGTCGCCGGGATTCCGTTGACTGCGGCGAACGGTCCGGCGATCCGGGCGCGGATCTCGATCATGCCCGAGTCGCCGGGCTTGTATCAGCGCCTGACGGTGATGGAGAACCTGCAGTGCTTCGCCGGGCTCTACGAGCTGGACGATGTGCGCGGCCGCATTGACCGGGCGTTGCGGGCGGTGAATCTCGCCGACCGTGCCGGCGATCAGTGCGGAGCGTTGTCGAAGGGCCTGCGCCAGCGGGTCGCGCTGGCGCGGGCGCTGCTCAACGACCCGGCGGTGCTGTTTCTCGATGAGCCGACCTCCGGGCTTGATCCGGTGGCGACCCGCGAGGTCCACGAGCTGATTACCGCGCTGCGGAAGCAGGGGGTGACGATCTTCCTCACGACCCACCAGCTGGGGGAGGCCGAACGGCTCTGCCACCGGGTCGCGATCTTGAGTACGACCCTACGACTGATCGGCCGTCCCGACGAGCTGCGCGAGCGGCTGTTCCGACCGTCCCTGGACGTGCGGCTCCGTGTGCCGCTCGATGACCCGAAGGCTGTCCTCGGCGCGGTGCCGGAGGTCGAGTCGTGGGAGCAGGCGCCGTCGGGCTACACGCTCACCGTCACCGACCCCGAGCGCGCCGCCCCGCAGGTGGCGCGAGCGCTGGTGAGCGCCGGCGCTGACATCCTCTCCCTGGGCGAGTCGCGCCACTCGTTGGAGGACGTCTACCTCGAACTGGTCGATGAGGACGTGGAGGCGCAGCGCCGATGAATGTCAGGCCGGTGAGCTTCAGTTGGACGAGGGTGGGCGCGATCTTCCACAAGGAACTGCGGGACTATCGCCGCAACCGGTTCGTGGTCGTGTTCACGATGTCGATCCTGCCGCTCATCTTCATCGCGCTGCCGATCGTCCAGTTGTTCACGATCCCGGCCGACATCGCCAGCTCCAGGCTGGACACTCGGATCGGCCTCTCGATGCTGTACATGCTGCTCATCCCGGCGATCGTGCCCTCCGCACTGGCGGCCTACTCGGTCGTCGGCGAGCGTGAGCAGGGCACTCTGGAGCCCCTCCTGATCACCCCGATCCGCAGCGAGGAACTGCTCATCGGCAAGGCCCTGGCCGCGCTCGCGCCGACGCTCGCCGTCGCCTACGCGATCTTCGGCATCTTCCTCGCCGCGACCGCGCTGTTCGCGCACCCCAACGTCGACTCGGCCGTGTTCAGCAGCTCGCACCTGCTCATCCAACTTCTGTTCACGCCACTGATCGCCGGCTGGTCGATCTGGGTCGGCATTGCCATCTCCGCACGCTCAAGCGACATCCGCGCCGCCCAACAGCTCAGCGTGTTCGCCAGCCTCCCCCCGCTGGTGATCGTCGCGCTGATGTCAATGAACGTGATCGCCCCATCCACCGGACTCGCGGTCGGCCTCGCCGCCGCGCTGCTGGCGATCGACGGGCTCGCCTGGCGCGCCGTCGCCACCATGTTCGACCGCGAACGCCTCATCACCGGTAGCTGATGATGGCGCGCGCGCCTTACCTACGAACCGCCCGGCGTTGTGCCGGTCCTGAACGACAAGCCCCTGAGAAAGGACAGCACCGATGCCGGCAACCCTCAAAGTGACCCGCCACCACGCGGGAATCGAGCTACGACGCGGCGACTTCGATATCCAACTCGACGGCCGCAGCGTCGGGTCTATCAGCCGCGATCAGACGGTCGAGACGCCGCTGGAGCCCGGACACCACACCGTCCAGATACACAAAGGCCGCTACTCAAGCCAGCAGCATTCCTTCGACATCGCCGACGGTGAAACCATCAACTTCCGCACCCACGGAGCAATGGTCTGGCCCCGCTACGTCGCATCCATCATCAAGCCCGACCTCGCTATCTCCCTCAAACGCGAATAGACGACCTGTCCGCGCGAAGGACCATTCGCGGCCTGACCCATCACGTCTACGACGCCAGCACGGCGACCCGACCCCGCGGACGAATGACGACGCCCCGCCTGCCCAGCACTCGCCGGATCGTGTTGTCTGCCACATCCAGGTGTCGGCTCACCGCCCGAAGGGACCACCCCTGCTCCTACAGGCAAACCGCCTCATCGACCTGAGCCTCGGTCAAGTGACCGCGTGTCTTCCCTGCCCGCGCGACATGCGCCGAGACCGTCGTGCGATGGATGCCATAGACATTCGCCAGCTCGCCGACCCGGCCCCCCAGCCTCGTAGTCCGCGACCAGCGCCTCAACTTCGACCGGGAACAGCCGGCGCTGCACACACCGCAGCTCACGGACGTTCGGACCTCGCGCATCCTCAAACCGTGGGTCGGTCCGCACCTGGCTAGCCTTGCCGACTCGCTGGATGAGCCGTCTTACCAGGGATTTTGCGGCCGGACTTGAGTTTGAGAACTGCCTACGAAGGTCCACCCAGCTCACCGGCCGGTTCCAAACGACGGAACCGGCCTTCTGCATGTAAGCGGCCCCGCACCGCTTCACCCCGGCCACTGCCCGCCCCGGGATCTCACCGCGATCAAAGCCTGTGCGAGAGAGGTGGACTCGCTCAGAGGTTGGCGACACGATGGCCCCTATGAAGCCGTCGTTGCCGCCGAGGGGTCCGGCACTCCGGGACACGCCCATGATCCTGTCCTTCGACGTGGACTGTGGGGAGCTGATTCTTGGGCACCACTTCGTCGCGCGGGGGCTGGCCGGACCGTACCGGCTGCCGATCCCCGACGAGGACGTTGACGATGCTCAGCAGTTGCGGGAGTTCGAGGACGCCGGCGGCTACCCCGGGTTCTCGCTGGAGTACGAGCTCGTACCCGGCGTCTCCGCGGCCGAGGGCGAGGGCGAGGGCAGCTTCTTCCGTTTCCTGGTCGGCATCACCTACCAGGCGGATGCGCGGCTCCCCTGGGAACCCGCCGACGGCGGCGCGATCGCCTCGTTCGAGGGTGGCGCGGCGACCCACGGCTCCCGTGGCGACTGGCCGTTGCCGCCGGACGCGACCGTCCTGACGTTCTCGCTTGCCAGGGTCGGCCCGGACGGGTTCCCCGATGACGAGCATCCGGCCGGCGACCTGGTGGTCGACCTGGCGCGCGGCGCCGCGGTCTGGCGTCCGGGTGGTAACGACGTGGCAGGCACGGCGGATGAGTGACGAGACCGGGCTGCCGTCGCACCCGAATCCCGGGAACCTGCACCGGACGGGGATCGAGGTCCTCGACCATGCCCTGCCTGCCCTGCCTGCCCTGCCTGCCCTGCCTGCTGTGCTCACCCGCGAGATGTCGGTCCCGCTGGCCTGCTGGAAGGCCGCGAGCTGCGCGGTGGTCCTGTTCTTGTGGTACTCCCGCTCTGACGATGGCACCTTTCATCCCGGCGTGGCGATGTGCACGTTCTTCCTGGACGGCGATTGGTGGGCCGCGCACAGGTGGCGGGGTGGTACGGGCTGGTCACACGACCCAGTGCAGGGAACTGCGGTCCCATTTCGGCGCCTGGGTAGTGTGCACCGAAACGTGGTCCCCGTACGAAATCAGCGCGCTGGACGAGACCGGCGCCGTCCTGGGGCGCGTCACGGGGGCGCCCCGGATCCTTCCGAGGCGGACTTCACCTGATCTAGCGCGTGAAGACTGTTTTTACCGGGTGGATTTGGAGTGCGGGCGGTGCGACGGCTCCACGGCATCAACGGGCGCGCTCACACTGCCCGCGTTCTCGTGGTCCGCGCACACCGGCCGGTAGTGGGCCATGTCGGGAGACCAGGTCCGGCCGGTGAGCGGATTGACTTGCTCGCCCGGGTCGAGCCCGTCGTAGCTCCAGCCGGTGGACGGCTCGCCGCAGACGAAGCACGGTGTGATCTTCGCCTTCGCGACCGGGCGGCCATCGCCGTCGGTGCGCCGGACACGAATCCAGATCATGACCGTGAACACGACGACGTGCAGCAGCGTCCCCAGGATGATGATGGCGGTCAGGCTGTCGCGCACTTTGCCTTCCATTTGCTTCGCGTCTTGCCTGGGACAACCCACGCCAGCGGCGATTTCGTCCGGCTTGCGGCGCGATCTGCGTCACAGGTCACTCGCCACTCACGTGCGCGCCGGCGCGACGACAGCGGGCGTCATGGTGGTGTGCTCGATCTCCTGACGAAACGATGAATGACGCGCTACCGCGCTGAGGTCCCCGCGGACGCGGGCCCGGACCCGGACCCGGACGCGAAGTAGCGGTCGTCGTCGAGGTCCGCCAGGGGCCGAGATAACCGAAGTTCGCGCGGGCGACCGCGATGAGGCCCGATATGAAGCCCGAACGACCGCGGCTGTGCACTGTCGGCGGCAGGCGGACGACCGAAGAGCGCACGCCCTGCCCGGCCAGCGCGATCACGAAGTTCTCGGCGTCGATCCGCGGGCCTCCGGGCAGTGCGTCCTGCTCGGTGAGCCGCCCCTGGAAACGGCCAGGATCAGCGAGAGTCTTGCGCCCGTCCCTCGCCAGTCCAGTCACGGCGTGACCGGCGGACAGCAGTCCGGGGATCACCGCGGCGGCGATGTGCCCGGAGGCGCCGGTGACGAATACGCGCATGATGGAGAACCTCCTCGGTGGCGCGCCGCCCCAAGGCGGCGCCCTCGAGCTCTTCGCGGAGCAGGGGTTCGAGCGCACGACGGTCGCCGAGATCGCGGAGCGGGCGGGGCTCACCAAGCGGACGTTCTTCAACCACTTCGCCGACAAGCGCGAGGTGCTGTTCGGCCGGGGCGCGGAGCGGCAGCGGGAGATCGCCACGAGTGAGATCACCGCGTGTCCTGCTGGGCTGCCACCGCTGGACGCCGTCGGCGCTGCTCGAGTTGCGCGCCTTTGCCGCCCAGGACCACGCCCAGGACCGCGGCTAGGACGCGGTTCGCTCGCCACTCGCCGCGCGTGGCAGTAGAGTCGGCTCCGTGGATCGCTACCACGACCAGGCGCCGCGAACGTCCTCGTTCACGGAGTTCCTGGCCGCCAGCAAGCCGGAACTCCTCCCGCGAAGCCTCGGCCAGGCAGATCTCACCGCCGCGACCGCCGCGGACGGCCCGGGGGCCCGCACGGGGCTCGAACTCGAGCACGGCACGACGATCGTCGCCCTCACCTTCGCGGATGGCGTGATCCTGGCGGGCGACCGGCGGGCGACGCTGGAGAACATGATCTCCAAGCGCGACGTCCGCAAGGTGTTCCGCGCCGACGACTTCTCGGCCATCGGGGCGGCCGGGGTCTGGAGCATCGCCGTCGAGCTGATCCGGCTGTTCCAGGTAGAACTCGAGCATTACGAGAAGATGGAGAGCCGCCAGCTGTCCCTTATCGGCAAGGCCAACCGGCTGGCCGCGCTGATCAGGGGGAATCTCGCGGTCGCGATGCAGGGCCTGGTGGTAGTCCCGTTGTTCGCTGGCTATGACGAGGACACGGGCACCGGCCGGATATTCAGCTATGACCCGGCCGGCGGCCCGACCGAGGAACAGCGATACAGCGCCGTCGGCTCCGGCTCGATCTTCGCCCAGAGCGCGCTGAAGAAGCTCTACGTCGACAACATGCCGCTCGGGGACGCGGTGCTCGCCTGCGTGCAGGCGCTGTACGACGCCGCCGACGACGACTCAGCCACGGGCGGCCCCGACCTGGCCCGGGCGATCTTCCCCGTCATCGCCACCGTGACCGCGGACGGCTTCGCCTGGGTGACCGACGAAGAGGCGGCGGGGTACGCGCGCACGGTGGTGGAGGACCGTTTCCTTTCACCGGACGGGCCGAAGGCGTTTCCCGGCGCAGGCGCGCCCCGCTAGCCGCGAGGCCGGTGCTCGCCTGTCAAGGCGGGCCGGCTGGCGTGCGGCACGGCTTCCCGCAGACCCACCTGATGTGGCGGCACGTGGCCGCCGCGCTCGCCGCCGAGCACACGGTCATCTGCCCGGACCTGCGCGGGTACGGGGCCAGCGACAAGCCCGCGGGCGCCACCCCGGACACCTATTCCAAACGTTCCATGGCGGCTGACATCGTCGCCCTCGCCCGCGAACTCGGCCACGACCGGTTCGCGGTGGCCGGGCACGACCGCGGCGCCCTCGTCGCGATCAGGCCTGACCTCGCGCACCACACCCTCGACAGCGGCCACTTCATGGCGGAAGAGGCGCCCGAGCGGGTCACCGGCATCCTCCGCGACCTGCTGAAGCGGTAATCGCCCGGGAAGCGGGCATCCGGCGACGCCTCACGCAGGCGACGCCGACACGGTGGCGACGGCGATCCCGGCTTCCAGCGCCACGACTTGGACGGGACCGCGCCCGCGGGGCGCGAACGCCGGCGCCTCCCAGGTCTGGCCGGGGGCGACGCGGACGTTGTTCCACGCGCGGGCGGCCGCCCCCGCCTGGGTCACGACGATCCGCAGCGACACGGCGCCGTGCCCGGCGGGCGCCTGCACGCCCACCTGGAGCCGGCCGCCCGCGGGGTAGGCCCAGATCGCGAGCGACGACGCCCCGCCGGCGTCGGCGGTGGCGCTGTCCGCGGCGTAGTGGATGGCCAGCACGGCCGCGGCCGCGAAGATCCCCGCGCCGGCGAGCGCGAGCAGGTTCAGCGGCGTGCGCGCGCCGCCCGCCGACGGCGTGCGCGCGCTGTCCGCCGGCCGCGGACCGCGCCGGACCGCGCTGGCCCAGGCGGCGGCCAGCGTGAGGACGCTGATCGCCAGCGCGACCGGGACCGCGCGCAGGGCGTGCGCGGCGGCGAGCCCGGTCCCGGTGAGCACCAGGCACGCGAGCGCGAGCCCGGCGGCGGGCGCGGCCGCGCACGGCCGCGCCTCGTGCAGCAGCCAGCAGGCACAGGCGAGGGCGCACAGCAGGCTGAGGCCCGCGATGATCCTGACGGTTCCCGTCCCCGCGGTGCCGATTATCCCGAACGAGGCCATGCTCACTCCCGTGCATCCCGCCGGGCCCGTCCACCGTCGGTTCGTCATCGCCAGTTACTCTCCTGTTCCGGTGACCTGGTAGACGCGGAGCGACCCGGGCAGGCCAGCCCCCATACCCGGCCGGCGACGTAGGCGGCCGCCGCCGATCCGGTGCCGCAGGCGCGCGTCTCGGCCTCCACCCCGACCTCGTAGGTGCGGATCTGGACGCCGCGGGGGTGCCGTCGCATGAAGTCGACGTGCAGGCCCTCCGGGTGCCCGAGCCGGCGGCACAGCCGGTCGTCGTGGCGGAGCGCGGCGCCCGCGGTCTGCACGTCGATCGCCTCGAGGTCGTCGTCCGCGCCGAGCAGCACCACTAGGTGGGCCACGCCGCTGAACACGAAGTACCGGTCGGCGGCGACGCGCTGGAACTCCCGGGCGGCGCCGAGGCAGACGCGCGCGCGGCCGCCGGCGGCCGACACCCACTTGGCGCCGCCGCCAGAAGACGTTGAAGCCGTAGCAGAGATCCGTGTAACCGGTGCCGTAGGCGCCGTTGACCAGGGCCATCAGCAGCCGGTTGCCGAGCGCCCGCAGCCGGGTGATGTCACTGCTCCCGCCGCCCGCCCCGAACCGGGTGCCTTTCGCGAAGTCGGCCCCGTCGAGCAGTGCCCTGACGAAAAGCGGGATCTCGCCGGCGTCGGCCGACCCGTCGGCGTCGAGCATGACGATGATCTGGCCGGTGGCGGCCGCGAACCCGCACGCGAGCGCGTTGCCCTTGCCGCTGCGGTTCTGCGTGATGATCCGGGCGTCGGGCCGGAGCCGGCGGGCGACCGCGCAGGTGTCGTCGGCCGAATGGCCGTCGATAACGATCAGCTCGGAAATGCCGCCGGGCAGCCGGGCGAACACGTGGGGCAGGTTCCTGGCCTCATTCAAGGCCGGAATGACCACGGAAACGCTTGGCCACGAGGCGGGAAAACATGCCTGACTGGTCATTTTCCCCTTTCCAGGCACGCGAAATTAGGCATGCTTAAAAGGATACGAGGCCAGCCCCGCACCGTTAACTAATCACTCCGGATAACGGTTATGCGTGATCGCTTGTCAGCTGATTACAGCGCAACCCCTGTCTGCCGTTGTCACCCATCTAGACGAGGTTCCACGGCATGAGGTTGCCCGCGAATTCGGTAATTTTCGGCGGATTCACGTAAAGCTCGTGACCTTGCCCTATCGGGCGCCTTCTATGCCGGCATAACGGACACCTGGGCTTTGATAGGTGGTTCGCGGCGATATCCGCCGCAAACTACCCCCCGGTCCGTGCCCTCCCGTTGCCGCGATAGCGTCGCAGGCGTCATGAACACCTTCCACATCATGCGGCACGGGCAGAGCAAGGCCAACGTGGCGGGCATCATCGTGAGCTGTCCAGAAAGCGACCGCGACGGCGACTACGGCCTGACGGAAGCGGGCCGGGAGCAAGCCCGGGCGGCGGCCGCCGGCTCCGGGCTGCTGGCCGACACGGCCATCTACTCGTCGGACTTCGCCCGCGCGCGGGAAACGGCGGAGATCGTCCGCGCGCGACTCGGCGCGCCGGAGGTGCGCGTTGCCCCGGCGCTGCGCGAGCGGTGCTTCGGCGACTGGGAAGGCTCGGCCACCGCGAACTACGCCAGGGTATGGGCGGCCGACGAGGCCGGCCGGCGCGCCGACGGCGTCGAGCCGCCAAACGCGGTGCTCGACCGGCTCACCACGCTCATCGCCGGGCTCGAGAACGAGCATGAGCACCAGCAGATCCTGCTCGTCTCGCACGGCGACCCGTTGCAGATCCTGCTGGCGGGCCGCCTGCACACGGACCCCGCGCTGCACCGCCGCATCCCGCACCTGGAAACCGCGGAGATCCGCACCCTGCCCTAGCCTGCGCGGCCGGCGCCCCTGCCCGAACCCGGTCGCCCCACCGGGGCGGCTAAGCCTCGGCTGGCCTGGTCACGCAGCGAGCGGCGCAGCAGCTTGCCGGTCGGGGTCTTCGGCAGGTCCGGTAGCACCTCGATGTGCCGTGGGTACTTGTAAGCGGCGAGTTCGGCGCGGCAGAACGCGATCAGCTCATCCGGGGCGGCGCTGGCCCCCGGCCGCAGGCTCACGTACGCCCACACGGTCTCGCCCCGGTAGTCGTCGGGCACGCCGATCACCGCGGCCTCGCGGACGGCCGGGTGCCGCAGCAGCGCGTCCTCCACCTCGCGCGGCCACACTTTGAAGCCGGAGGCGACGATCATGTCCTTCTTGCGGTCGACCAGGTAGAACCAGCCGTCGGTGTCCATGAACCCGACGTCCCCGGTGCGCAGCTCACCGCCGGGCAGCGTCCGCGCGGTCGCTTCCGGCCGGTTCCAGTACCCGGGTACCACCATCGGCCCGCTGATCGCGATCTCCCCGGTCTGGCCGGGCGGCAGCGAACGGCCGGCATCGTCGACGATCCGCGCGACCGTGCCGAAGACCGGCACCCCGACCGACAGCGCCCCGCTGGCGGGGTCGACGGGCGCGCGGCGGCCGAACGGCACCGCGTGCGACGGCGACGTCGTCTCGGTCAGCCCGTAGATGTTGTGAATGTAGGGCCCCGCCTCCCGTGCGAACCGCTCGACGATGCTCGGCGCGATCGGCGCGCCGCCGCTGTACACCTTGGTCAGCGCGGACAAGTCGGCCGACGCGATCGACGGGTCGTTCATGAGCGCCGTGAACGCGGTGATCGCCATCACCGTGTACGTGCACCGGTGCCGCTGCGCAAGCCCGAGGATCGTGGCGGGCTCGAAGCGGTAGCCGAGCACGACCGGCATCGGCACGAGCATCGCCACCGCAGCGTGCCCGATGAGCCCGGTGATGTGGAACAGCGGCGCCCCCGCGAGCACCACGTCGGACGGGGTCAGGCCGATCCAGTCCCGGTACGCGCAGGCGTTGAATACGACGTTGCCATGGGTGTTCATCGCCCCTTTCGGCTCACCGGTGGTGCCGGACGTGTACGTGAGTACTGCGACGTCGGAAGAACCCGGCGTGACCGGCGCGGGCCGCGCGCCGGCGTGTGCGCGCAGCAGGTCCCGCCAGCCGGCCGCCCCGGGCACCGGCGGCTGCCCTAGCCCGGCGAGGACCGACGGCACGGGACGCTCCCCGGCAGAGTCGGGGTCCAGGTAGTCGAGCGGGCTGGTCGTGATCGCGACGTCGACGGAAGTGCCGGGCAGGGAGGCGGCCGCGACCGAGTTCCATAGCTCGTTAAGGGAGATAAGAGCGCGGGCACCGGAGTCCCGCAGCACATAGCGGAGCTCGCGCTCCTTGAGCATGGGGTTGACCGGGACGGCGATCGCGCCGAGCTTCCAGGCAGCGATCAGGCCGATGACGAACTGCGGCACGTTCTGCAGGTAGAGCGCGACCCGGTCGCCCCGGGCGAGGCCGCGCGCGGCGAGGGCCGTCGCCAGCGCGTCGCTGTCGGCGTCCACCGTGGCCGCGCTCACCGCCGCGCCGAAGTAGCGCAGGAACGGGCGATCGCGAAGGGCGCGGGCGCCCGCGCGCCACATCGACAGCGCGTCGCCGTGCTCAGGCGTGATGTCGGCGGGCTGGCCCGGCTCGTACAACCGGAGCCACGGCCGGTTCGCGTAAACGCCCATGACTCCACTCCAGCACGCGGCCCCGCCCCGCCGTCAAGAGCCGCCGGCTTAACGAACGCGCGCCCGGGGACTACACGTTAAGAAAGCGCACGGCGACGAAGGAGCTGCCACATGGCGACCGAGTACCTGACCGGGACCGTCTTCACCGGGGGCGCCCCGCCGCTGAAGTTCGGCGCCGGCGCGCTGGCGAGACCGGCTTCGACTGCGCCCAGCTCGGCCTCGGCCGCGTGCCCTCGTGCAGGCAGAGATCAGAACATATTCTCCAGAACGCGCCCTAGTGCCTGTACTCCCGCCCGGCAATCCGCGTCTGACGCCGATTCGTAAGGGGAGTGCGACACGCCGGTCGGGTTGCGCACAAACAACATCGCGGTGGGCAGGACGCTCGCGAGCACGCCGGCGTCGTGCCCCGCGCCGGTCGCGAGCACGGGCGGTCCGCCGAGGGCCGTCGTGAACTGGCCGCGCAGCCCCGGATCGAAGGCCACGGGACCGGAGTAGGACTCTTCGGTGATCTCGGCCGCGCAGCCGTACTCGGCCGCGCGCGCCCGGACGGCCGCGCTGATCTCGGCGATCAGCGCGCGCGTCGCCTCGTCGGTGTCGCCCCGCACGTCGAGCCAGGCGTCGACGCGGGAGGCGATCACGTTCGTGCCGCCCGGCACGGGAACGAGCCGGCCGACCGTCGCCCGCGCGTGGTGGCCGCGCGCCGGGTCGTCGCGCCTCGCCGCGATCTCCCGCGCGGCGAGGATCGCGGCCGCCGCGGCGACGACCGGGTCGCGCCGGCCGGCCATCGTGGTGGCGCCGGCGTGATTCCCTTCGCCGCCGAACCGCAGCCGCCAGCGTCCGTGGGCCAGGATGCCCGACGCGACCGCGACCGGCGCGCCGATGTCGGCGAGGCCGCGGCCCTGCTCGACGTGCAGTTCGACGAACGCCGCGAGGCTGGCCAGCCGGTCCTCGTCGGGACCGATGCCGTCCGGGTCGAGGCCGAACCGCGCCGCCGCGTCGCGGAACGTGACCCCGTCCGGGTCGGCGAGATTTCTGACCGTGTCCGGCGCGATCTCCCCCGTCATCAGCTTGGAGCCGAGGCAGGCGACGCCGAAGCGGGAGCCTTCCTCCTCCGCGAACGCCACGACGGCGACTGGTCGGCTCGGGCGCGCGCCGTCGGCGCGCAGCGCGGCGATCGCGGACAGCGCGGACGCGACGCCGAGCGGGCCGTCGAGCGCGCCGCCGCCGGGCACCGAGTCCAGGTGGCTGCCGACGCCGATCGTGCCGGGTCCTGGTGCGCCCCAGTGCGCCCAGATGTTGGCGTTCTTGTCGACTTCGACGTCGAGGCCCAGTGACTGGGCGCGGGTGGCGAACCAGCCGCGCAGGGATCGTTCGGCGGCCTCGAAGAGGTGCCGTGAATAGCCGCCGCGAACGCTGTCGCGCCCGGTCTCGGCGATCTCGCCGAGCAGTTCCGTGATGTCCCAGCCGGGGGGAGAGGTCCGCATGCCCAGCGAGGATAGCCTTACCGGGTGGAGCTAACGGGTTGCTGGCGAGCGCGGCCGGCGGCGTGGTCCGGGCGGCCCCGGCCGGCGGCGGGCCGGTGACCGGTCAGCCCGGCGACCCCACCGTGCTCCTGTCGTCGGCGGGCGCGGAGATACTCGCGCGGGTGGCGGCGTCGCGATCCGGCCCTGGCGGCGCTGCCGGCGGGCCGCGCTCGGAACTGGCGCTGGCCGCCGAACTGCGCCGCGAGTACCCGCCGGACCTGGCCGCCGCCGCCATGGCGCAGTATGAGCTGCGGGTGGCGGCGGGGGCTAAGTTCAGCCGGGCGATGGACAT
>DASZKN010000129.1:0-3183 GCA_035552855.1 Trebonia sp.
AGGCGCTCGGCGTACAGGCCCCAGCCTTCGTTGAAGGCGCACAGCTCGGCGTCGAGGTGGCGCCGGTACCGCGGGATGTCGAGCGTCTGCGCGGTCGCGAGCTGCAGGTGGTGCCCGGGCACCGACTCGTGGAACGCGAGCGGCTCGTATTCGTAGCGGTAGCGCTCACCCGGGTCGGTCGTGGTCAGGCAGTGCGCGCCCGGGCGGCTGCCGTCGACGGCCGGGGGGCGGTAGTACGCCATCGCGGTGTTGTCCGCGTCGACCGGGTTGATCTCCTCGATGACGCAGGCGGGAATGTCGTAGTGCTCGAAATAGGTGTCCCGGACCGCCTCGGCGCGGTCGAGGGCGTCCTGGGCGACCGCGATGATTTCCTCGCGGGTGCGGAAGCGCAGCGCCGGATCCTCGCGCATCCGCGCGGCGATGACCGTGAAGTCACTCTCGCCGAGTGCTTCCGGCCCGATCTGCGACCACAGTCCGGCCAGCTCGTCCAGTTCCGCCAGCCCGATAGCGTGGATGTCCTCCGGCGCGAGCGCGGTGGTGGTGTGCCGCGCGACCGCGGCCAGGTAGCCGGCTTCACCCCCGGGGACCTCGCGGATGCCGACCCGGTCGTCCGGCCGGGCGAGCGGCCCCAGCTCGCGGCGCAGCAGCCCGGCGAGCCGCGCCATGGCCGGCCTGATCGTCTCGGCGACATGTCCGATTGCGGCCTCGCGCACCGCCGGTTCCGCGTCGCGCGCCGGCTTGAGCAGGGCATCTTCGGATACCGGCAGCGCGAGGTATCCCTCCAGCTGGCGGATGGAGTGACCCACTCCGACGGCGGTGGGGGTGCGCCCGTCCGCGGCCTCCGTCGCGTACCGCTGGCCGAGCGCGTCAAGGGTCGCGCCGATCTTCGACAGCCTGCGCAGATAGCGCGCGGCCGCCTCGGGGCCGCCGATGGTCATGGCGGGCACCGCCTGGAAGATCAGGCCCTGCCGGCTGACGTAGCCCTGCGCGGAGGCGTTCGCGGCCCACAGCGAGTGCTCGGCATCGGAACGGGCTCCTTCGACGAGCGCGGCCAGTACCCCGTAGTCAACGCGCTGGGCGCCGCTCAGGCCGGCGGTGCCGGCCGCGCGGACCTGGCGGCCGATCGCCGCGAGCTCCTGCGCGGCGCGCTCGCTGGCCTCCCGGCTCGGGTCGAACGACAGCCCGTCGAATTCATCGACGCCGAGCAGCGTGGCGTTGTACGGGTCGTAGCTGTGCTGGACGGCGAAATACGCCTCGCCCAGCCGCGCGAGTTCAGCCGCGGTTTCGGTGTCGGTCATGTCATGTCCTGTCCGGCCAGAGTGGGCCCGCTGGCAGGGAAGGCCCGGTAAATGTGCACTGATCGCTCCCAGTCGCTCATCCGCTCGATTGCGGCCTCGCCGACGCCGTGGAAGACGGCATCCACCAGGCTTTCGGTGAGTACGAGGAGTGCGGCGAAAGAGTCGAAGGGGACACCGCCGAGAGCGACCGGCAGCACGATGTCGGCTTCTTCCGCCGACGGGGAGAGCGACTCGTCGGTGATCAGGATGACGCTGGCGCCGCCGCTCTTCGCCAACGAGACGACCTCCTCGGCGGCCAGTTCATGGCGGCGCAGGTCGAAAACGATCGCGACCGAGTCGCGCCCGGCGCGCAGGTACTTCCCGACGTCCGCGCCGAGCGGCTCGTCGGCGTAGTCGACATTGGGGATCAGCTGATCCAGTTGCATCGCCAGCATGCGGGCGATCAGCCGCGAGAAGAATCCTCCGGAGACGACGACGTGCCGGGGCCGTCCGGCCAGCAGCGAAACGGTGCGCTCGATTTCTCCCGGCGGCACGGTTTCCTTCAGCCGCGCGACGAGCTCAGCCCGCAGGTCGACCGCGCGCAGGAAGACGCTGTCGTCGGGCGGCGCCGCCCGCCCGGCCTGGGCGCGGCTCAGCGGGCTCCCGCTCATGGAGCGGGTGGCCTCGGCGCGCAGCCGCTCCTGGAAATCGGGATAGCTGCCGAACCCGAGCCGGTCCAGCAGCCGCAGCACGGTTGGTTTGCTGGTCCCCGCCGCAGCTGCCAGCGCGCCCGTGCTCTCCAGCCCCGCGGCCGGATAGCGGGCGAGCAGCGTGCGCGCCACTTTCCGCTCAGCCGGGCTCAGGTCACCCATCCGGCGGAAGATCTCGTCCCGCAGCGGCGGTTCTTCGGCCGGAGAGTCCGTCATGTCGTCAGCGCCGCCTCGGGACCGGTGCCGCGGGCGGAGAACATCATCGGCGAATTGTGCGCCACGACGACGCGGCCGTCGCCGCCGACGGCGACGAGGCCGCCGGTGGAGCCGCGCCGGGCGAGTTCCTGCTCGAAGGTTCCCCGGACCGCCTCGGCGAGGTCCGCGCCCGCGTAGCGGATCCGGGCGGCGATGTCGTAGGCGACGACGCCGCGGATGAAGGCCTCGCCGTGTCCGGTGCAGGAGACGGCCACGACGTCGTCGCGGGCATACACGCCCGCGCCGACGATGGGGCTGTCTCCGACGCGCCCCTCGGCCTGGCCGGTCATCCCGCCGGTGGACGTGGCGGCGGCGACGCGGCCGCCGGCATCGCGGGCCGCCGCGCCGACCGTTCCGTGGCGGGCGGCGACCGCACGGCCGTCCAGCACGCGGTCCAGCTGCTGCCGGCGCAGCTCGGTGATGAAGTAGTCGCGCTCGACCACGTCAAGTCCGTGGCCCTCCAGGAACGCGACGTCGGGGTCGACGATGAGAACGTGCTCGGTGTCCTCCATCACGGTGCGGGCGAGCCGGACCGGGTTCCTGGCGTACCTGGACGCGGCGACCGCGCCCGCAAGGCCGGATCCGGTCATCACCGACGCGTCGAGCTCGGCCTGTCCCGTCGCGGTGAGCGCGGCGCCGCGGCCGGCATTGAACTGCGGATCGTTCTCGAGTACCTCCACGCTTGCGCACACGGCGTCCAGGGCGCCGCCGCCCGCTGCGAGCACCTGCCATCCGGCCCGGTAGGCGGCCAGCAGTCCCTGCTCGTACGACGCGCGGGCGACGGCGGTCAGCTCCTCCACCCGGCCGCCGGCCCCGCCGTGCAGGGCCAGGCTCGGTCCCTCTCCGGGCGGCGCCACTTCGAAAATCTTCACCGCGATCGCCTTTCTGTCGTGCGGTCCGGAACTCGCCGTCGTGCCCATCGACCAGCAGTCACGGACGTG
>DASZKN010000130.1:0-2879 GCA_035552855.1 Trebonia sp.
CGGGTCGGTCACGTCGCCGGCCGCCCTCGCGGGAAAGACGATCGCGGTCAACTCGCTCGACAACTCCAACCAGCTTGTCGCCGAGGCGTACCTGGCGCGCTACGGCGTGAACCCGTCGTCGCTGCACTTCGTGGCGCTCGCGTACCCGGACATGCCGTCCGCGCTGTCGGCCGGCCGGGTGGCCGCCGCGATCACCGACGAGCCGTTCACGACGATCGTGAAGTCGCAGGGCGCGAAGGTGCTCGCGGCCCAGCCCGACGCGGCGATCGCGGCGCACCCGGTCTACGCCTGCTGGGTGGCGTCGTCGGACTGGCTGACCGCGCACAAGCAGGTGGCGGCCAGGTTCGTCGCCGCCCTGGGCGAGGCGGACAGCTACATGGCCGCCCATCCCGGGTACCTGGCGTCGATCCTGCCGAAGTACACGACGGTCTCCGCGAGCCTGGCCAGGCAGGTCACGCTGCCGGACTTCACTACCCGTCTCGCGGCCGCCGACATCGAGCCGTGGGCGAAGGCCGCGGCCAAATACGGCATCACCCGCTCGGTGATCCCCCCGTCATCCGCCCTCCTGCCCATCCACCCCGCCGCCGGCTAACCGCGCCACCCCACGCGCCCGAACCAGAGGCCGGCGAGGAAATCAGGCGACGGCCGGGGCGGCCTCGGCGCGCAGCGGGCGGAGCGCGGCGTCGAGCCGCAGCAGTTCGTCGAGCATGGCGGTCGCGGACTGCTCGAGCACGTCGTTCGCGTGGAACTTGCCGTCCTCGATGAGCTGGCTGTGGAACGGGATGTTCACGCTCTCCAGCACCGGGACCATCTTCACGGTCGTGATGACCTGCCTGAGCTGCTGGACCGCGCGGGTGCCGGCCGCGACGCCGCCGTAGGAGACGAATCCGGCGGGCTTGTCCTTCCACTCCTGGTGGAGGTAGTCGATGGCGTTCTTGATAGTCGCCGGATAGCCGTAGTTGTACTCGGGCGTGACGAACACGACCGCGTCCGCGCGGTCGATCCGGGCGCTCCACTCGTGCGTGTGGCTGAAGGTGTACCGGCGCAGCCGCGGGTGGTTCGGCTCTTCCATCAGCGGCAGCCGGATCTCGGCGAGGTCGGCCACCTCGACGTCGAACCCGCCGTGGGCGCGGACCCGGTCGGTGAACCACTCGGCGATGGGCTGCGCGGCTCGACCGGGGCGGATCGAGCCGACGATGACGGTGAGGATCGGCATGGCTGCCGGTACTCCATTCTGCCCGCGGGCGCGGGCGTTCGAAGCGGTACGTACAGAGGAGGACGCGGATAGGCGCGACGCCCAACCGCAACAGCCGCCAGGCAGCTAACTATTCCGTAGTAGGTGCCAAATAGTAAGTGCCCGAACGGTACCGTCGGCTGCCCCGGAGTACCCCGCGAACCGTAAGCGCCTCCGCTAGCCGCCGGTACGGCGAGCCGCCAGCGGACGGCGCTCGCGGCGGCGCTCGCGGCGGCCCGCAGCGACAGCACGGCGGCGACGACCGCGGCGGCCACGATGCCGTCGGCCCGGGTGCGGCATCAGGAGATGCTGGACGGTGAGTTCACTGGGCAGGCCGGCCAGCCGTTCAGCGTGCCAGACCCACTGCGCGTGGGTGAGCGCGTGCGCGAGGCATTTATCCATAACGGTCCATGGCGGCTGCGCCGGCCGAATAGCTGAAATCAGAGTATGAATTGTGCACCCGGATTGACGTCATTAAGTGAATTATTCCGTCCCGCCGCCTCGATTTACCCGCCCTGCCCTTGCGCTTGCCCTTTGCTTGAGAAGAATCCCAGAAGTAGCTGAGAACCTGAAAAACAGCTGAGAAGCATTCGCTTCTGTTTAGCCCGGTCAATAAGGTTCGCGCATGACTGTGACAGAAGTTGCCCGGCGGACCGGTGAGCCGCCGGGCGCGCCGCTTGCCGTCTCGACGAGCGGCCTTACCAAGCGATTCGGCGACCGCACCGTCGTCGACGACGTCGCGCTGAGCATCCCCAGCGGCTCGGTCTGCGGTTTCGTGGGGCCGAACGGAGCCGGCAAGACGACCACGATCAGGATGCTCCTCGGCCTGATCCGCCCGACGGCCGGCCGCGGGACCATTCTCGGCGGGCATCTCACGGAACCCGCGAGCTACCTGGGGAAGGTCGGCGCGCTCATCGAGTCGCCCGCCTTTTACCCGCAGCTGAGCGGGCGCGACAACCTGAAGGCGCTCGCCCGCCTCGGCCGGGTTCCGCTCGCCGCCATCCAGCCGGCGCTGGCGCGTACCGGCATGTCGGCCCGGGCCGGTGACAAGTACCGCTCGTACTCGCTGGGCATGAAGCAGCGTCTCGGCATCGCGGCGGCCCTGCTCGCCGGTCCCGAGCTGCTGATCCTCGACGAGCCGACGAACGGCCTCGACCCCGCGGGGATCGTGGAGATGCGCGGGCTGATCCGGTCGTTGTCCGATGACGGCATGACGGTGCTGGTCTCGAGCCACCTGATCTCGGAAATCGAGCAAGTCTGCGACTACGTGGTGATGATCCGGGCCGGCCGGATCGTGCACCAGGGCAGCGTCGCCGAGCTGCGAGCCGCCCAGCAGGCGGACGTCCTGGTGGCCCCCGAGCACGACGACGACCGCGGCCGGCTGGTCAAGGTCCTGGAGGCGGCCGGGTGCACCGTGACCGGGCAGTCCGGCGCCGCCGGGGTGGCCGTCGCGGCGGCGGGCCTGAGCGCGGCGGACCTCAACCGGCTGGCGGCGGGCAACGGGATCACGCTCCGCGGGCTGGGCGAGCAGACCCGCAGCCTCGAGCGGGCGTTCTTCGCGCTCACCGGAACGGACGACGCCGGCCTGGCCGCCGGCCAGGAGATGGGGGCGATCAAGTGACTTGGGCGGCATTCCTCAGCGAAT
>DASZKN010000131.1:0-4471 GCA_035552855.1 Trebonia sp.
AAGAAGCCGTCACCGTAGAAGGCGGCCTGCTCGGCGATCTCGGGGCTGCGGATCGAGCCGTGCCATACGAACGGGGGCACGTCATCGAGCGGCCGCGGGATGCTCGTGAAGCCCTGCAGCGGGCCGCGGAACTTACCGTGCCAGTCCACGACGTCCTCCCGCCACAGGCGGTGCAGGAGGTTGTAGTTCTCGAGCGCGAGCGGCAGTCCCTGCCGGATGTCCTGGCCGAACCACGGGTAGACGGGGGCGGTGTTGCCGCGCCCGAGCATGAGGTCCATGCGGCCTTTGCTGAGGTGCTGGAGCATGGCGTACTCTTCGGCGATCCGGACCGGGTCGTTGGTCGTGATCAGCGTCGTGCTCGTCGTGACGATGAGCCGCTTAGTCGTCGCGGCGATAAAGGACAGCAGCGTGGCGGGCGAACTGCTGAAGAAGGGCGGGTTGTGGTGCTCGCCGATCGCGAACACGTCCAGGCCGGCTTCCTCCGTCTTCTGCGCGATCTTGACGATCGCGTCGATCCGCTCCGCCTCGGTTGGCGTGTCGCCGCTGACCGGATCCCGGGTGATGTCGCTCACCGAGAAGATCCCGAACTGCATGTCAAGCCTCCTGTTTATATGCGTTTGCATATAACAAGATGACCTGACCGGTATTCCCGCCGGTCCGTTGATCCGCGGTCGCGGCAGATCGGCTATCGTGCCGGGGTGGACGCGGAGCTGAGGAAGGCGGCCGAGGCCGCGGTCGGGTTCATGCCCGCGGCGGAAGGCCTGGCACTAGCGGAGACGGCGGCCGCGTACGCGGCGGCCGGACCGGTGCTCGAAGTCGGCAGTTACTGTGGCAAGTCGGCGCTCTACCTGGCGGCCGGCATCCGGGCGGCCCGCGCCAGCGGCGTCCGGCAGCAGGTCGTGACCGTGGACCACCACCGTGGCTCGGAAGAGCACCAGGCCGGCTGGGAGTACCACGATCCCGCGCTGGTGGACGCGGCGACCGGGCGGATCGACACGTTGCCCGTGCTGCGCGCGACGCTCGCCGCGGCGGGCGTGGAAGACGACGTGATCGCGATCGTCGGGCGGTCGGCCGACCTGGCCCGCCTGTGGCGCACGCCGCTCGGCATGCTGTTCGTCGACGGCGGCCACACCGACGCCGCCGCGCAGTCGGACTACGCGGGCTGGGCGCCGTGGGTCGCGGCCGGCGGGGCGCTCGCCATCCACGACGTGTTCCCCGACCCCGCGGATGGAGGCCAGGCGCCGTTCGGCATCTACCAGCGGGCGCTGGCCTCCGGCGCGTTCACCGAGGTGCGCCACGAGGGCTCGCTCCGCATCCTGGAACGCGTTCTGACCGAGAGAATCAGCAACTGTACGCGGGCATGGTCTTAGGGCCCGTGGCGGCTTGGGTCGCGGGCCTGGTCAGCGGGTTTTGGTGGTCAGGCCACGCCAGCGCATGCGATCGGCTAGCGGGGGAGCGCGTCGGCGGACGCGGGGGAGCAGCCGCAGGCCTCCGGATCGGCGGGCGGGTACGCGTCCGCGTCGTAAACGCCGTCCGCGAAGGCGCGATCCGTGACGCCGTCGGGAGCGGGGGCGTCACGGAAGATGCCGGCGCCCGCGCTGAAACCCGTCAGGGCGTCCGCGGCGAGGACGACCGCGGCGGCGGTCCAGGTGCTGCGTTCGGCGGGGAAGTGCGCGCGGTTGGCGAACTGCCAGCCCGTCCAGTACGAGCCGTCGTCGTGCCGTTGCCGGCGGACCGCCAGGAACAAGCCGTCCGCCGCCGCCCGCCGCCCGCACGCCTCGAGCGCGATCACCAGCTCGCATGTTTCCGCGACAGTCACCCATGGCTGGTCGCTGACGCACCTTACGCCGAGCCCGGGCACCACGAACGTGTCCCAGCCGGCCGCCAGCCGCTCCGCCGCCTGCGCGCCGCGCAGCGCGCCGGCGAGCACCGGGTAATACCAGTCCATCGCGAACGTGGCCTTGTCGGCGAACGCTTCGGGGTGGCGGGCCACCGCGTGCGCGAGCTGCGCGGCGGCCAGTTCCCAGTCTGGCTGCGGATCGCCGACGAGGCCGGCGAGCGCGATCGCGCACCGCAGGCCCTGCAGGATGCTGCTGCACCCGGAGAGCAGGGCGAAGCCGCCGGCTTCCCCCGCCGCGTCCCGTTCCCACGCCACCTCGCCGCGCGGCGCCTGCAACCCGAGCACCCAGTCGATCGCGCGGCGGACGACGGGCCACATAGTCCCGGCGGCGCCGCCGGCGCCCGAGACGAGGAAGTCGTGCCAGACGCCGACCGCGACGTAGGCCGCGTGGTGGCTTTCCGCCGCGTGATCGATGACTTCATCGGCGTACCGGGCGCCGGGGCCGCCGGTCGTACGGGGCCACGAGCCGTCGGGGCGCTGGGTCTGCCGCAGCCAGCGGTAGGCGCGGCCGGCGCTGTCGGCCAGCCCGCAGGCATTCAGTGCCATCGCGGACTCGACGTGGTCCCACGGGTCCACGTGGCCGTCCGGCCACGGGATCGCACCGGACGGTAGCTGCGCGGCCGCGATGCAGCGAGCGGTTTCCAGGATGCCGGGCGCCGGGACGGGGGCGGCGGCCCGCGTGGGTTGGCTGCTGGCCGGGTACGGGGACTCAGCCGGCATATGGCGTGGCCTCCTGGGCGTATATTACGAGGCTTTTCCCGATAAGGGGATTCAGTACCGCTTCCGAAATGCGGGTGAGGGCCGGGCGTCGCATGATGTCCCACACCAGCATCTGGTGGTAGCCGCGGACGGCCGGGTGGCCGTCGTCGCGCACGCCGACCGCGCACTTGAGCCACCAGTAGGGCGAGTGGAGGCTGTGCGCGTGGTGGGAGCCGGTGACGGACAGGCCGGCGGCCCGGAGCTTGACCGTCAGCTCGTCGCGGGTGAAGATGCGGACGTGACCGCCGGGGACCTCGTGATATTCGCGGGACAGGGCCCAGCAGACGCGTTCCGGCAGCCAGGCCGGGACGGTGACGGCGACGGTGCCGCCGGGGCGCAGCACACGCGCGATCTCGCTGATCGCGCGGCCGTCGCGGGGGACGTGCTCGAGGATCTCGGCGGCGATGATCTTGTCGAAGGAGTCATCGGGGAACGGCAGGCTGGTCGCGTCCGCGCTGACGGAGCGGGCGAAGGCGCCGGGTGGCGCCTCGCCTTCCAGGCGCATCGCGCGGAACATGTCGTCGACCGGCGATAGCTCCGTGCGGTCGAGGTCGGCGGCGACGACGTGCGCGCCGCGGCGGTACGCCTCGAACGCGTGGCGGCCGGCGCCGCAGCCGAGGTCGAGCACGCGTTCGCCCGGGCCGATGGGAAACTTCTGGAAATCGACGGTCAGCAACCGGTCTCCCCGTTGATCACTTTTCGGTAGAGCGCCACGGTGGCGGTGGCGACGGCGGGCCAGGCGAACCGCTCGCCGACCCGCCGCAGGCCCTTTCGCGCCAGATCCGCGCGGTCCGCGGGACTGTCGAGCAGCCCGCGGAGGGCGGCGGCCAGTTCTTCGGCGTCGCCCGGGTTGACGAGCAGCGCGGCGTCGTCGGTGACTTCCGGCAGCGCGCCGCCCGTGGTCGCGATCAGGGGCGTGCCGGATGCCATGTGCTCGAGCGCGGGCAGCGAGAAGCCTTCGTACATGGAGGGGACGACGGCGACTTCGGCCGAGGCGAGCAGTTGCGCGTACTCCTCGTCGGGCAGTCCGCTGACGAACGTCACGGTGTCGGTGAGCGAGAGTTGCGCGGCGAGCTTGCGGGTTTCGTCCGAGGGGATGCCGACGACGATGAGGTGCGCGTCGCGTTCGGTGGTGAGCTTGGCGAACGCGCGGAGCATGGGCGACACGCCCTTGAGCGGGTGGTCGGAGCTGGCGACGGTCACGACCCGGCCGCGGACCCGCGGAGCTGGGGCACGGCCGTCGCCGCCGGCCTGATCGCGGGGGCGGAAGAGGCGGGTGTCGACGCCCAGCGGGACGATATGCACGGCTTCCCGGCTGACCCGGAAGTCCCGGCAGATGTCGTTCCTGGAGGACTCGGAGACCGTGATCAGCGGTCCGGCGCGGCGCGCCACCTTGCCCTGCATGCGGACGAACCCGTACCAGCGGCGCCGGGACACTCGCTCCAGCCAGCCGCGGCCGTCCATGTCGAGGCGCCTGTCGACCGTGATCGGATGGTGGATGCTGGTGACCAGCGGCAGGCCCAGGCGCGGGATCCCGAGCATGCCGTAGCCGAGGCCCTGGTTGTCGTGGACGATGTCGAACTCGCCAGGGCGCCGCCGCAGTTCGCGCAGCGCCCGGATGCTGAACGTGAGCGGCTCCGGAAACGCGCCGCCCCACATCATGGCGGTCTCGAGCACGTCCGCCCAGTCGCGGATCTCGCCGGGGCGCGGCGTGCGAAAGGGGTCGTCGTCCCGGTAGAGGTCGAGGCTCGCCAGTTCGCGCAGCAGCGGGCCGTCGTCAAGCTCCGGGTAGGGCTGGCCGGAGAACACCTC
>DASZKN010000132.1:0-12709 GCA_035552855.1 Trebonia sp.
CGGCGGCAGCAGCGGCATCGGCCTGGCGACCGTGCGGCGGCTCGCGGCGCGCGGCGCTACTTCCCGGTGACCGCCGCCTGGATGATGACGGCGTAGAGCCGGTGCCATTCCGGCGGCCGCAAGCCGGCCTGGGTGATCAGCCGGGCGGCCCGCCCGCGGGTGCGGGCCTTGCCGCGGCGGCTGGCCAGCAGCGTCGGGCAGAGCAGGGCCGAGAACTGGTCGGTTAGCACGAGCGTGCCGCCCGGCTTGAGCGCGCGGGCGCATTCGCGCAGACCAGCGGCCTGGTCGGTCCAGTGGTCGAACGATGTGGTGCTCACGATCAGGTCGTAGGCGCCGTCGGCGACGGGCAGCCGCTCCGCCGTGCCGCGCCGGAACGTGAGGCGCGGGTCCGCCGCGGCCTCGGTGGCGACCGCGACCATGGCCGGTGCCGGGTCGACGCCGGTGAGTTCCGTGGCGTGCGGCAGCCGGGCGGCTAGCTGGCGCAGGACGTACCCGGTGCCCGCGCCGACGTCGAGGACGCGCGCGGGCGCGGCGGGCGCGCGGCGGCCGGCGAGCGCCACCACGCGGTCGGAGATCTCCTTGTGCAGCCGGCCGTGGCGGCCCGACTCGTAGGTGGCGGCGCGGTCGTCGAACGCCTGGACGTCCCGGTCAAACGGCATGGGCGTGTCCAGCGGCGAGCGGAGTTCCGACCACGATCACGGGGCCATCCTGCCAGTTCCGCTGTCCCGGCTGAAAGGTGGCATGGGCCGGTGGTCCCCGGCTCACCGGCCCATGCCCGTCCTGCTAGTCCCCTGACCGACGTTATAGGAAGCTAAGACTGCCGGGGCCGGCCCCGGCGGCCGGCTCGCGAGGCGGTCATGGAAAGCAATCCGCTTAAAGCTGCGGAGTCGCGTCGCCTGGCTGCTTCGCGTTAATCGCTTGTACGGCACCGACGTCGCGTGGACCAGCGCGGCGTCATTCGCCGCGGCGTTCGCGGGCGGCTCCCATCCTGGCGCGGTCAGCCAGAGCAGGATCTCTCGCTGGGAAACCGGCCAGATTAAAGCGCCTTATCCGGCAATACGACGGTACGAAGAACTGCTGTGCCTGCCGGCCCGCAGCCTGGCTTCGACAGTCGATGTAGGTCGAGGGTGCATGGTACGACCCTAAACCGCCTGCGCGACGTGCTCGAACTCGACGATGACGAGGCGGCCTCGCTCAGCGGGCTGCTGGCCGAGCAGGCGGATCTGTCGGATAGCCGCCACATCGACGGCGGGGCGCGGATTCGTTACTTCAACCACGCGTGCCTGGTCCTGCAGACACCGGAGGCGGCGATCGTCACCGATCCGTGGGTTAACGCCGATGTCTCGGCCACCGACCGGTTCACCTACCGAGACCTTCCGGATTACATAGATCTAGCGCTCATCACCCATGGGCACCAAGACCAAGCCAGGCCGTTGTCGAGCACCGGTGGATGGATGCCCCGCACCAGGGCACGGAGCTCGACAAGAGCATCCGAGGCACCCTGGCGAGCAGCGTCGAGAAGCTCCCTGGTCGACTCGACATCGCCAGGCTCGCCACTGTCGCCGAGCTTTTTCTTGGCCATGCCGAGGTTCATCGCCAGCGTCGCCAGCCGGATCTGCGCGCCATCATGCAGATCGCGCTCCAAGCGGCGCAGGGTCATAACGGAGTCGTCTACCGCCAGCGCCCGCGCGCGATCCAGTTCGGTGACCCGCTGCGCGAGCTCACCCGGGCTAAGCAGGCGCCGGATCAGCCAGCCGTCGGCGAGTGCCGTCGCCCGGGTCGCCCAGGGCGCGGCCAGCAGCATGACCACGCCGACCGCGAACGCCTCGAACGCTCCTGGAAGGCTGCCAACGCGGAATGTGCCCTGTCCGAGCCAGCCGACCGGGGTGTAAACCGGCACCGTGAGATGGCCGGTATTCAGCGGCGACCACCACATCAGGTAGGTCAGGTTGAACAGCCCGCCGAACCAGAAGAATGCCGTATAGCCCTCGAACAGCCCGACAGGCGCCTTCAAGAACAAGTACCCCATCGCCCGCCAGCTGGGACCGTCGCGGAGAGCGGCGATGAACCCGGTCTCCACCCGCGGCGGCATCGGCGCGAGCGACTCGCCAAGGAGCCGGGCGGCCAGCGCCCGCCAGCCCCGGCCAAGCTTGCGGGCGCCGCCACTGGCGACCAGAGGTACGACTAGGGCCGCGATGATTACGGCGGTCTCCGGCAGTCCCCATTGCGGCCTTCCGATGTCCTGGTGCCCGATGGTCACGTTGTTAAAGTGCAGGAGCCGCTCGCCTCCGACCCCGAGCATGAACACGGCAAGCGGACCGGGAACGCCTAGCACCAGCCCGCACAGGCAGAACAGGAGCTCATGACGGGCCCGCCTGCTCGCAGGTGCGCGCAGCAGGCCCGCCGGGGTGATAACCGCCGCCCTGCGGACCCGCGCTGCGCCGTTCATGCCCTTCATTGTCCTGCTTTCACGCATCCCGCCAGGCGAGCAACGATCCACCGATGGCTAGTGCCACGACAGCGTACAAACCGAGCATTCCCAGCCCGGTCCAGGCCGAGACAAGGTGGCATGGGGCGGTACCACTGCTGCATGCCTGCTGGGGCACGCTAAGCGAGTTTTGCACGATACCCAGCGGAGCGTACCTGATGAGGTTCACGAGCCTTCCGGCCAGCTGAGCCAGTACGAAAACTCCGAGAAGCGTCACGACGATGCCGGCCGCTGTACTACGAATGATTGCGCCGAGACCTAGGCCGATCAGGCCGATCAGGCAGAAGCTGGCCCCGGTGAGGACCACAGCGCGGAGCACGCCAGGATCGCTCAGCGTGGGTGCCACGACGCCATGTTTCAGAGCCATGCCGCCCGCGAAAAATGACGCGAACGCCACCGCCTCGCCGACGATGAGCGCCACAGTGCCGAACACTGTGACCTTGGCGATCAGCACCAGCGGCCGCCGCGGGGAAGCGACCAGCGTGGAGCGGATCATCCCGGAGGTGTACTCATTGGTCATGGTCAGGACGCCCAGGACGCTGACCAGCGCCAAGCCGACGAGTGTTCCCGCCGTCAGGGCGCTTCTCGTCAGGTCGCCCGTGCTCGTGACGCCGGACCCGTTCTGCATCGCGAGGCCCACCGCGGCGACGACCGCCAGCGCCGGGGCCCCCCATGTGGAGCGCAGGCTGCGCAGCTTGATCCATTCCATGCGGGCCACGTGGTGGAACCGGTAATGCCCGTTCGAGGACTCCGCGCGCGCGCTCATTTCCAGCCTGCCCGGTACTCGGCACTGTCGCCGGTCAGCTCGAAGAACGCATCTTCGAGGGATGACGCACTGGCGGAGAGCTCTTCAACCGGCGTGTCGCTGAGCAGCCGCCCCCGTCCGATCACAATCAGGTGATCGGCCATCATCGACATCTCGCTGATCAGGTGGCTGGAGACCAGCACCGTCCGGCCCTCGTCGGCAAACCCCCGCAACAGGCCGCGGATCCAGCGGATCCCTTCTGGATCCAGTCCGTTTACCGGCTCGTCCAGCAGCAGCACCTGCGGGTCGCCGAGCAGCGCCGCGGCGATGCCCAGCCGTTGCGTCATGCCCAGCGAGAACTTTCCGGCCCGGGTGCGCTCCTCGTTCTCAAGTCCGACCATGTCAAGCACCCTGTCGACTCGGCCACGCGAGATCCCGTTGCTAGCGGCCAGCGCGGCGAGGTGGGAGCCGGCGGATCGGGCCGGGTGGAAAGACTTAGCGTCAAGCATCGCTCCGACCTCGCATAGCGGCCAGTGCAGTTTCCGGTAGGGGTGACCGCCAATCCGGGCATATCCGGAGTCGGGGCGGTCCAGTCCCAGGACTAGTCCCGCTCACCAGGCGCGGAACGTGGTAAACGGCCGACTTACACTGGGGGATTTCCATACCTGAGCTCACCGGGAAACCACCCAGCATGCGGAAATTACGCATCGTAGCCCGTCCAGCGGGGGGATATCACTAGGTGCGTAAAGGAGTTATGCAGAGTAATTAGAGGATGGCGGGGAAACCCGCCGATTCGGGGGAGACAGATCATGAAGTCCGTGAGCGGCCAGAACGCGGCACCTGAGAGCGCCGGAACGTAGCGACGTGCCTGCCCGGCGCCGGTGAGGCAGCATGGTGTGATGGACATCGACACGGTCACCGAGTTCGCGCCCGCGCCCGGCGCGACGTGGCGGGACGGGGACGCGTGGCTGGGCGGCGGGACGTGGCTGTTCTCGCAGCCGCAGCCGGGGGTGCGGCGGCTGCTTGACCTTCAGGAGTTCGGCTGGCCGGCGCTGACCCAGACCGCCGCCGGACTGGAGATCGCGGCGACGTGCACGCTCGCGGAGTTGCGGGTGTGGCGGCCGTCCGACCGGGGCTGGCTGGCCGCGGCGCTCGCGCCGGCGTGCTGCGACGCCCTGCTCGGCTCCTTCAAGGTGCAGCACATGGCCACCGTGGGCGGGAATATCTGCCTGTCACTGCCGGCCGGGCCGATGACGTCGCTGGCGGCGGCGCTCGACGGGGTCGGCACGCTGATCGCACCGTCGGGAGCCACGCGCGAAGTGGCGGTGGCGGACTTCGTGACCGGGGACGGGACGAACGTGCTGACACCGGGCGAGCTGCTGCGGAAGGTATTCGTGGCGGCGGCGGCGCTGCGCTGCCGGACGGCGTTCCGGCACGTGTCGCTGTCGCCGGCCGGCCGGTCGGCGGTCCTGGTGATCGCCCGCGCCAGCGCCGGCGCCGGCGCCGGCGGCGCTCATGGCGGCGGGGAGACGGTGGTGACCGTGACCGCCGCCACGCCGCGACCGCTGCGGCTGCGGTTTGACGGCCTGCCCGGCGCGGACGCCGTGGTCGCGGCCCTCGACGAACGCGAGCCGGGCTACCTGGACGACATGCACGGCGACGCTTACTGGCGCCGGGCCATGACGCGGCGCTGCGTGGCCGAGACGGTTGCCGAGCTGGCCGGATGAGAGACTCCGGTGGCAGCATGGTGGAGGTGATCGTCAACGGGGAACCGATCGCGAGCGCGCCCCGGGCCGGGCAGTGCCTGCGGACGTTCCTGCGGGAACAGGGCTGCCTGAGCGTGAAGAAGGGGTGTGACGCCGGCGACTGCGGTGCCTGTACCGTGCACGTCGACGGCCTCCCGGTGCACAGCTGCGTCTACCCGGCGATGCGCGCCGCCGGGCGATCGGTCACCACGATCGAGGGGGCACGCGCGGCCGGGCTGCAACAGGCGTTCCTCGCGGCCCAGGGTTTCCAGTGCGGATTCTGCACGCCCGGCATGATCATGACCGTCGCGGGGCTCACCGCGGAGCAGCGAGCGGACCTGCCGCGCGCGCTCAAGGGCAGCATCTGCCGGTGCACGGGCTACGGCGCGATCCGCGACGCGATCGACGGCGTCGCGCGCGTCCGCGCCGGTGATGCCCGGCCAGCCGTCGGGCGCGAGGTGCCCGCCCCCGCCGGGCCGGATGTGGTCACCGGCCGGGCGCGCTTCACCGTCGATGTCGGCGCTGACCGCTCCGACCCGGATTCGCCGCCCGGCCGGCCGCTGCACATGCGGCTGCTGCGCTCACCGCACGCGCATGCGCGGATCCGGTCCGTCGACACGAGGCGGGCCGAGCAGGCGCCGGGCGTCGTCCGGGTCCTGACGTATCGCGATTCGCCCCCCGTGCGGTTCTCCACTGCCCGGCATCACGATCCAGCCGACGATCCGTGCGACACGCTGGTCTTCGACCGGATCGTGCGCTTCCGGGGGCAGCGGGTCGCCGCCGTCATCGCCAAGACGGCCGCCGCCGCCGACGCCGCGTGCGCGCTCATCCGCGTCGGCTACGAGCCGCTGCCCGCCGTCACCGACCCGGCCGCGGCGCTGACGCCGTCCGCTCCGGTACTGCACCCGGAGGTCAGCGCGACCAACGTCGCGGCCGAGATCCACCGGGCCGCCGGGGACCTAGCGGCGGGGATCGCGGCGGCCGACGAGATCTACGCGGCGACGTTCACGAGCCATCGCGTCCAGCACGCGCACCTGGAGACGCACGCCACGATCGGCTGGCTGGACCGCGGCCGGCTCACGCTGCGGACGAGCACCCAGACGCCGTTCCTGACCAGAGACGCGCTCTGCCGCCTGCTCGGCCTGGCCACGGATCAGGTCCGGGTCATCGCGAAGCGGATCGGCGGCGGCTTCGGCGGGAAGCAGGAGATGCTGACCGAGGACGTCGTCGCGCTGGCCGTGCTCGCCACGGGACGCCCGGTGCAGCTCGAGCTGACCCGCGAGGAAGAGTTCACCGCGACCACCACCCGGCATCCGATGCGGATCGCGGTCACGGCGGGCGCGACGCGCGACGGCACGCTCACCGCGCTGCGGCTAGACGTCACGTCGGATACCGGCGCGTACGGGAACCACGGGCCGGGCGTGCTGTACCACGCGTGCGAGGAAGCCGTCACCGCCTACCGGTGCCCGGCCAAGCACGTCGACGCCCGGGCCGTCTACACCAACACGGTCCCGGCGGGGGCCTTCCGCGGCTACGGCCTGTCCCAGGCGGGGTTCGCGGTCGAGTCGGCGGTCGACGAGCTGGCCCGGCGGCTGCGCCTGCACCCCGCGGAGTTCCGGCGGCGGAACCTGGTGCGCGCGGGCGAGGAGCTGGTCAACGGCAGCCGCGAGGCGCCGGACGTAAGCACCGCGGCGGCCGGCTGGGCCGAGTGCCTCGACCTCGTGGAGCAGGCCCTCGCCGCGGGCCGGGGCAGGCCCGCGCCGGCGGCCGGCGACGGCTGGGTGACCGGGCAGGGCATCGCGGTCACGATGCTGGACACGATCCCGCCGGGCGGCCACCCCGGGCGGGCGCGCATCGCCGAGCGGGACGGCGGCGGCTACCGGCTGTCCGTCGGCACGGCCGAGTTCGGCAACGGGACCGCGACCGTGCACAAGCAACTGGCGGCGGACGTGCTCGGCTGCGCCGTCGACGATATCGCGCTCGTGGCCGCCGACACGGACGCGTGCGGCCACGACACCGGGGCGTTCGGCTCGACGGGCATCGTGGTGGCGGGCACGGCCACCGTCCGGGCGGCCCGCGCCCTCGCCGAAGCCATCGCGGACCGGCCGGACCGGGACAGCCGGCCGGACGGGCACAAGCCGCTCGAGGCGGAGGGTTACTGCGACGGGACGGCCCGGTCGGTGTCCTTCACCTGCCAGGGTTTTCGCGTGGCGGTGCGGCCGGCCACCGGGGAACTGCTGATACTCCAGTCGGTGCAGGCGGTCGACGCGGGCACGGTGATCAACCCCGCCCAACTGCGCGGCCAGGTCGAGGGCGGCGTTGCGCAGGCCCTCGGCGCCGCGCTGTTCGAGGAGGTCAGGCTCGATGACGCGGGCCGGGTGACGACGCGGGCCTTCCGGGAGTACCACGTTCCCGTGCTCGCCGACCTGCCGCGCACGGAGGTCTACTTCGCGGGCACGCGGGATCCGCTGGGCCCATCCGGGGCGAAACCGATGAGCGAGGCGCCATTCAACCCGGTCGCCCCGGCGCTCGCCAACGCCATCAGGGACGCGACAGGCGTGCGGATCACGTCGCTGCCGCTCCGGCGCGACCGGCTCTACGCGTGGCTGAACGGCTCGTAACACAGGCAGACGGCCAGGAAGGTGATCATGGTCAGGCTCGGCGGGAACCAGTACGGGAAAGCGGAGATACGCGTGGTGCGGGTGGCACGCGGCGCGGCGGCCGGCGGCGGGGACGTGATCAGGGACTGGAGCGTGTCCACGTCGCTGTCCGGGGACCTCGCCGACTCGCACCTGACCGGCGACAACGCCAACGTCCTGCCGACCGACTCGCAGAAGAACCGGGTGTACGCGCTCGCCAGGGAAATGGGCGCCGTCGCGCCCGAGGCGTTCGCCCTGGAGCTGGGCTCGTTCTTCGTCTCGTCCCAGCCGCCGATCACGCGGGCGCGCGTGTCGATCGAGGAGTACGGGTGGCAGCCGGTCGGGGGGACGGGCTACTCGTTCGCGCGGACGGGGGACCTGATACGGACCACCACGGTCGTCCGCGACGCGGATCTCGGGGTATCGGTCGTGTCCGGGATCAAGGACCTGGTCTTGATGAACACGACCGCGTCGGAGTTCTGGGGCTATCCCAAGGACCCGTACACGACGCTGCCGGAGACCACCGACCGTATCCTCGCGACCGCCGTCAACGCGTCCTGGCGGTTCCGGCCGTCCATGGTGGCGCCGCCGGGCCGGCCGGCCGACTGGGACGGGCTGTTCGCCGCCGCGCGCACGGCGATCACCGAGACGTTCGCCCAGGCTTACAGCTACTCGCTCCAGCAGATGCTGTACGCGCTCGGCTCGGCGGTCATCAAGGCCGTGCCCGAGGTCTGCGAGGTCCGGCTCGCACTGCCGAACAAGCATCACTTCATCGTGGACCTCGCGCCGTTCGGCCTGGAAAACGAGCGAGCGGTCTACCACGCCGACGACCGGCCGTACGGGCTCATCGAGGGGACCGTGCTCGCCGACGACGCGCCCGCCGCCGGGATAGCGTGGACCTGACCAGAGAGGACGCCCTGCGCGCGGACCGGGCGGCGCGGGGAGGGGGGCCGCGCCGCCCGGTCCGGGGACGGCTACGCCAGCGGCTGGCGCAGCGCGACTAGCTCCTCCTTGACCTTGCGCTCGTGCTCAGCGGCGTCCTCGCGCGCTTTGCGCGGGCTCCACCGGCCGGTCATCAACAGGATGAACGGCAGGAAGACGACCTCGCCGCCGACGCACACCCACCACCAGTTGCGCCACTGGCCGGGCGCGGCCGCGGCCGCGGCCGCGACGGCGGTGCCGTGCTCGGCCATCACCGTCAGGTCGGCCCGCGGCACCGAGGCGACCGCGGTCAGCCGGGCCGTCGCCACCGCCGGGCTCACCTTGAAGGCCTTGGCGATCTCGCCGACCGCGGTGGCCGCGGCGGCGGTATCGGCCGGATTGGCCTGGAGCGCCGCCTGGGTGCGGGGATCGATCGCGCTCAGGGTGGCCAGCTGGGGCCCGTACTTGGCCGAGATCGTCGCCACCGAGGATCCGTAGGTCACTAGCGGCGTCATGGAGCCGACCACCGACGGCAAGATCAGGATGGAGATCGCGATCACCGCCCGGATGATCCAGCCCCAGACGGCCAGGCCCGTCGCGGTCAGCGCCGGGTTGTGCTTTTCCACCGTCTCGGTGAAGCTCGCCATCCACGGCGCGTACGCGATCGCCAGGAAGACCGCGAGGATGCTGATGACCAGCGCGAACGTGCCATAGGACGTGCCCGCGCCCAGGTTGAGGAAGACGATCGTCATGACGATCGCGCCGACCCCGCCGAGCACCATGAACGGCTTGCGGACGCCGAGCCGGTCCGAGACGATCCCGACGACGATCAGCGCGCCGGCGTCGAACGCCCAGAACCAGTTGCCGATGCTGTTCGCTCTCGACAGCGAGTAACTGTGCAGGGTCGTGAAGTACACCGTGAAGAATCCGACGGCTGTGTAGTAGATCAGCAGGAACACCGCGATCGCGAACGCCGAGCCGACCACGTCCGGCCGCATCATCTGCCGCCACGGCCGGCGCAGCGACTCCGCGATGTCGATGCCGCGTGCCCGCGCCTCGATCAGCGCCCGGTCCCGCAGCGACACCATCAGCTGGTCCCGCAGCGCGGGCGAGAGCTCGCGCAGGCCGAAGAGCGCGATCACCCCGACGATCAGCCCTACGACGCCGCAGATGATGAACTGGTCTTGCCAGGCATGCAGGCTGTTCAGCGTGTTGCTGGACACCACGGCGACCACGAGGCTGCCGACCACGGGGCCGAGCGTCCAGAATCCCATCGCCGAGGCGCGGCCGAGCTGGGGCGAGAAGTCGCGGACCAGCGCGGGGGTGGCGACCAGGATCACGCCCTCGACGAGGCCGATCGCGGCGAAGAGGACCGCGAATTCCCATTTGGTGGAAGCGTTGGGTATGCCGAAAAGGGTCAGGGCCCCGGTCAGGAGCAGCCCGTAGGCGACGAGGTTCGCGCGGCCCCAGCGGTCGGCGAGGCCCGCGGCCAGCGAGCCGAACGCACCGACGGCATTCCCGACCACGCTTATGTAGACGTAAAACGGAAACGTCATGCCGTAACCCGCGATGATCGACGGCGATACGGCGCCCGCGATATAGAGCTCGTAATAGAGAGTGATCGTCGCCAGCACGACAATCGCCAGGTACATCAAGCGCGTACGAGTTTCAGGGTAATGAGCGAGCTGGCGCTGCCAGAGGCCGCCGATAGGTCCGGCCGCCGGGGCGCTTTTCGCGGTTGCTGTCACTGCGACCCCTTTCCGAGCCACGTCCTCGATGACGCGCGCGGCCTAAAGTACGTCTACGTACTTTAGGGATTTTCCAGCTACGGTAGACGCATGACCGACACCGCGCAAGGGGGTAGCCTCGCCCATACGCACGAGGGCAAGCCGGGGCTCCCGCGCGGCCGGAACCGCCTGCCGACGCCCGCCGTGCGCGCCTCGCAGCGGGAGCGGCTGCTGCGGGCGGCCATCGCGGCGGTCGCTGACTCTGGCTATGCCGCCGTCACCGTCGCCGACATCGTCCGGCGCGCCAAAGTGTCGCGCGCCGCGTTCTACGTGCACTTCCGCGGCAAGGACGACTGCTTCCTCGCCGCGACCGGCGAGGGCGGGCGGCTGCTGCTGGGCCGGGTGCGGACCACGGCCCGCGCGGTCCCCGACGACGCGCCCGCCGAGGACGCGCTGCGGGCCGGCTGCCGCGCCTTCCTGGGCTTCCTCGCCGATGAGCCCGCCTTCGCCCGGGTCTTCTACATCGACATGCCCGCCGCCGGGCCGGCGTCGGTGGCGCGGTTCCACGCCGCGACCGAGCGCTTCGCGGAGATCAACCGCAGGTGGCACGAGCGGGCGCGGACGCGCGATCCCGCGTGGCCCGCCGTCCCCGGCGAGGCGTACCGGGCGCTCGCCGGGGCGACGGCGGAGCTAATCCGGGCCAGGGTCGCCGCGGACCGCACCAAGGAGCTTCCCGACCTGGAAGACACGCTCGTGTCCCTCCACCTGGCCGTCCTCGCGGCCCGCCCGTGGGCGCCGAGTTAGCTCATTCGCCGATCTCGCCGAGGCGTGGCCATTGAACAGATTGCGGGCGATCGTGCGGCGCTGGATCTCGTCGGTGCCCTCGCAGGCTGGAGGGGCCCGCTAGGCCGACAGGCGGCCCGCGCCGGCCCGGGCGCGGCACAAAGCCAGGACGTTGGCGATGACCTGGTGGCCGGCCCGGCCGCGGGCGGTGAGGATCGACTCGGGGTGGAACTGGACGGCCCAGCGGCCGGCCGCGGCGTCCTCGATCGCCATCACGCAGCCGTCGGCGGTCGTCGCGGTCACCGTGAAGCCGCCCTTGACGCCGTCCTCCGCCGCGTACAGCGAGTGGTACCGCGCCGCCGTGAACTCCGCGGGCAGGCCCGCCAGCACCGCCGACCCCGGCCGCACCGCCACGGTGCCCGGCTTGCCGTGCCGCGGCTCGGGCAGCAGCCCCAGTTCTCCCCCGGCGTGCTCGACCATCGCCTGCAGCCCCAGGCACACGCCGAACGCCGGCAGGCCGCGGGCGTCCAGCTCGGTCAGCAGCTCGTCGCACTTGAAGTCCGACGGCCGGCCCGGCCCGGGCGACAGCACGACCAGGTCCGGGGCCAGCTCATCCAGCAGCGCGGGCGGGAATCCGGCCCGCAGCGTCGTCACCTCCGCGCCGTGCTGCCGGAAGTAGTCGCCCAGCGTGTGCACGAACGAGTCCTGGTGGTCCACGAGCAGCACCCGCACCGGGTGTTCCCCGCCACCAGGGGCGGCGGGCGGCGGCGGAGCCAGCAGGTCGCGTTCGGGGGACGAGGTTTCCTGAAGGGTCTCGATGAGAGCGCGGGCCTTGATGTGCGTCTCGCGTTCCTCGGCGGCCGGGTCGGAGTCGAACAGCAGCGTCGCGCCGGCGCGGACCGCCGCCACGCCGCCCGTGATGTGCGCGGTACGCAGCGTGAGGCCGGTGTTCATCGAGCCGTCGAAGCCGATCTTGCCGACGGCCCCGCCGTACCAGCGGCGCGGCGTGTCCTCGTTGTCCTCGATGAACTGCATGGCCCAGTTCTTCGGGGCGCCGGTGACGGTCACCGCCCACATGTGGGTGAGGAACGCGTCCAGCGCGTCGAACTCCGGGCGCAGCTTCCCCTCGATGTGGTCGACGGTGTGGATCACCCGGCTGTACATCTCGATCTGCCGCCGGCCGATCACCCGGACCGAGCCCGGCACGCAGACCCGCGCCTTGTCGTTGCGGTCCACGTCGGTGCACATGGTCAGCTCGGACTCCTCCTTGGCCGAGCCGAGCAGGGTCCGGATGTTCTCGGCGTCCTCCAGCGGGCCCGCGCCGCGGGCGATGGTGCCGGAGATCGGGCAGGTCTCCACGCGGTCGCCGGTGACCCGGACGTACATCTCCGGGGACGCTCCGACCAGGTATTCCCCCTCACCGAGGTTGAACATGAACTCGTACGGCGCCGGGTTGCGCTGGCGCAGCTGCTCGTAGAACGCCGACGGCACGGCGCACCGGCCGTAGAAGACGTGGCCGGGCACGACCTCGAACAGGTCGCCGCGCGCGAACCGCTCCCTGGCCTCGGCCACGACCTGGGCGTATGACCCGGTTTTGGGCTGTTCCGGCAGGTCCTGGGGAGCCCCGGGCCGGGGGCCGGCCGCCGCGGTGGGCTCGGTCC
>DASZKN010000133.1:0-13308 GCA_035552855.1 Trebonia sp.
TGACGCGCCGCCGGCCGGTACGCCTCGCGCTGGCGATGCTGGGCCGAGGTGGCCGCGGTACAGGTCGGCGACGCGGAAGGCCAGGTCCAGGGACTGACCGCGGTTGAGCCGGGGATCGCACGTCGTCTCGTACCGGAAGCCCAGGTCGCTCTCGTCGATGTGGTGGCCGCCGCCGATGCACTCGGTGACGTCGTCACCGGTGAACTCGATGTGGATGCCGCCGGGATAAGTGCCGAGCGCGCGGTGCACCTCGAAGAAGCCGGCGACCTCGTCCACCACGTCGTCGAAGTTCCTGGTCTTGCGCCCGCCCGCGTCCACCGTGTTGCCGTGCATCGGGTCGCACACCCAGACCACCGGCGCCCGGCTGGCGGCGACCTTTTCCACCAACGGCGGCAGCGCCTCGCGGACCCGCTTCGCGCCCATCCGGGTGGTCAGCGTGAGCCGGCCGGGCTCCTGGTCCGGATCGAGGGCGTCGATCAGCTCGAGCACGTCCTGTGCGGTGGCGTCCGGGCCGACCTTGACCGCGACGGGGTTGCGGAGCTGACGGGCGAACTCGACGTGCGCGCCGCGGGGGTCGCGGGTGCGCTCGCCGATCCACAGCAGGTGTGCCGACAGGTCGTAGGTGCCTCCGCTCCCCGCGTCGGTCCGGGTCAGGGGCCGCTCGTAGTCGAGCAGCAAGGCTTCGTGGCTTGAATAGAACTCGACCGCGCGGAACTCCCTGGCGTCGGTCCCGCACGCGTGCATGAACGCGATCGCCCGGTCGATCTCATCCGCCAGCCGCTCGTAGCGCTGCCCGGCCGGGCTGCCGGTCACGAAGTCCTGGTTCCAGGCGTGCACCTGGCGCAGGTCGGCGTAGCCGCCGCCGGCGAGGGACCGGCACAAGTTCAGCGTGGCGGACGCGCAGCGATACGCCTCGAGCAGCCGGGCGGGATCAGGCGTCCTGGCCGCAGGGGTGAACTCGTTCCCGTTGACCGCGTCACCCCGGTAGACCGGAAGCTCCACGCCGTCCCGCATCTCGGTGGCCGCGGACCGCGGCTTGCCGAACTGGCCCGCCATCCGGCCGACCTTGACCACCGGCACGCTCGCGGCATACGTCAGCACGACCGCCATCTGCAGCAGCGTCTGGAACTTGCCGCGAATACTGTCGACGGTCGTGCCGGCGAACGTCTCCGCGCAGTCACCGCCCTGCAGCAGGAATGCCTCACCGCGCGCCACCGACGCCAGCCGCTCCTTCAACTGGTCGCACTCGGCGGGGAGCACCAGCGGCGGCAGGCCTTCCAGGTCGCGGACCACCGCCGCCAGGCGAGCACTGTCGGGCCACTGCGGCTGCTGAAGCGCGGGTGAGCTCATGCAGTCGAGCCTACGCCAAACGGCCGCGGCGATGCCTTGACGCAACCATCTGGTTGCCATAATATTGCAACCTGAAGGTTGCCAAATGAAGGAGGCAGTCATGGCATTTCCTGACCGGATCGAGCGGACCGTCGAGATCGCGCATCCGCCGGCCAAGGTATGGACGGCGCTCACCACGGCCGAGGGGCTGAGCGCCTGGTTCGGCCAGCAGGCCCAGATCGACCTGCGCCCGGGCGGTTCCGCCGAGATGAAGTGGGACAGCGGCGACACCGCGAGCATGCGGGTGGAGCGGGTGGAGGAGCCGGCGGTGTTCGGCTTCACCTGGCACATCTACGGCCTGCCGGACGACGACCCGCGCCGCACCTACGTGGAGTTCACGCTCGCGCCGGCGGGCGCGGGCACGCGGCTGACCGTGGTCGAGTCCGGCTTCGCGCAGCTTCCCGCGGACGCCTACCGCGCGGCTTACGACGGCAACACCCGGGGCTGGGCGAGCGAGCTCGGCGAGCTCGTCGGCTACCTCGATGCCGCCTGACATCGAGGCGGTCGCCGAGCAGGTCTTCGTCGCCCTGGCCGACCCGAGCCGGCGCGCCATCCTGGCCGCGCTGGCCTCGGGCGGCCCGGCCACCGCCACGGACCTGGCCGGGCGGCTGCCGATCACGCGCCAGGCCATCGCCAAGCACCTGGCGCTGCTCGCGGAGGCCGGCCTGGTGGCGGCCGCGCCGGGGGAGCGGCGCCGGGTGCGGTACCGGCTGCGCCCGGCGCCGATGCGGGTGGCGCAGCAGTTCCTGGCCGCGCTGGCGCGCGACTGGGACCGCCAGCTCGACGCGCTGATGGATCATCTCGACAAAAACGAGACGGACGGTGGCCGGTCATAAGACAGGGACGCGGGAGGAGTGGCCCGCCGCGCGACTACAGCGCGAGGGGGCTCAGCAATGGCTACGGCGCACCATCCGGTCGCGATCATCGGCGCGGGCCTCGGCGGGCTTACCTTGCTCAGGGTGCTGCGCGCGCACGGCGTCGAAGCGGTCGCCTTCGAGCGGGAGGACTCGGCGGCGGCCCGTGCCCAGGGCGGCATGCTGGACCTCCACGAGGAGTCCGGCCAGGCAGTTCGCGGGACGGTAGGGAGTCAGCAGGGCACGTTCAGGGGAACGGGTTTTGCGGGGCAACGGCTGCGGGGTCAGGAAATGCCCGACCGGGTGCTCCAAACGAGCCTGGCGCGTTATTTGTGCCGTCGGCAAGGAAGTTATGCCTTGGGATAATTCATGGCGCCCATAGACAACGCTAATACCCGTGATTCCGTCAGTGCGAGCGCCGGCTCATCACGTCGCGTATTTCCGGCGGGTCGAACGACCTGACCGTGCCTTCCGGCCGCTCATGCCGTTCGTCGGCTGGGCCCCGTCGGTCATGTTCGCGGAAGGTGCCGAGCACCAGCGCCGCGCGGGCGCCATCGGGGACGCGCTCGACGCCATCGACCGCACCGACCTGGCCCGGATCTGCGAGCGCACCTGTGACCAGCTCATCGACGGCTTCGCCGGCCAGGGCGAGGCGGACCTGGTCGCCGGCTACGCCAACCAGATCCCGATGCGGGTCATCGCGCGGCTGTTCGGCATCCCGGAATCCGGCACGCCCGCGCTCGTGCAGGACATCGCCGACTCGCTCGACGTCGCCGAGAAGGCCATGCCCGCCCACCAGCGGAATTTCGTCCGCATGCAGGAACTCCTGCGGGCCAGGCGCGCCCGGCCCGAGCGGGACGTGCCGTCCCGGATGATCGCGCACCCAAGCGGGCTCACCGACGAGGAGATCGTGATGGACCTGCTCGTCGTGATGGCGGCGGCCCAGCAGCCCACCGCGAACTGGATCGGGAACACACTGCGGCTCATGCTGATCGACGACCAGTTCTCGCTGACGCTGCGGGGCGGCCGGAGCAGCGTCGGCCAGGCGCTGACCGAGGTGCTGTGGAAGGACACGCCGACGCAGAACTTCATCGGCCGGTTCGCGGCGCAGGACTGCGAACTCGGCGGACGGCGGGTCCGCCGCGGCGACATGCTCGTGCTCGGGCTCGCCGCGGCGAACGCCGACCCGCAGGTGCGGCCGCCGTCTTTCACGGAGTCGGGCGTGAACCGGGCGCACATGTCGTTCGGCCACGGCGAGCATGGCTGCCCGTTCCCGGCCCCCGAACTGGCCGAGACGATGGCGCGGACGGCGGTCGAGGTGCTGCCCGACCGGATACCCGACGTGGCGTTCGCCGGGGCGCCTGAGCAGCTGACCTGGCGCCCGTCGCTGTGGATGCGCGGCCTGTTCGCGCTCCCGGTCAAGTTCAGCCCGGTGATCAGGTCAGCCCGGTGACCAGGCCCCGCGGTGATCAGGCCGGCGTGAACTCCACCGGCAGCGCCGCCGGGCCGCGGGTGAACACGCCGCGCTCGGCGGGCGTGAACCCGTCCCGCAGCCGCACGTCCGGCATCGCGTCGAGCATCTGGCTGGCGCCGACCTCGACCTCCTACAAAAAGGTCAAAAAAGCGTCTACCCGCAGGCGGTTACCGGACGTTTTCTCTCTAACGAAGCTGGTAACTCGCCATCAATCCGCGGCGAGCCTTCCAGGCCGGCTGGTCGGCTGGTCAGCCCGCGTACGTGACCGACTCGAGCATCAGTTCGTCGCCCCCGCTGACCTCGACGTCGGCGCCGCCGCAGCGCGGGCAGACCGCGAGCTGGTCGCCGCTCTCACTGGCCGCGCCGCAGCCGCGGCACGTGACCGTGGCGGGCACGGCGACGACCTCCACGTCCGCGCCGGCCGCCTCGGTGCCCGCCGCGAGCATGCTGAACGCCTGCGTCATGGCCGCGCTGTCCACGGCGTGCCGGACACCGCACCGCAGGCGGATCCTGGCTACGCGGCGGCCGCCCGCCCGGTTCTGGACGGCCTGGAGTACCCCTTCGCAGAGCCCGAACTCGTGCACTTACCCCTCCTCGTCGATGATCTCCTCCACCGCGCGGACCGCGTGCGGCACGGCGGCCGCCACGGGCTCCGGCAACCCCATGCCCGGGCTCAGGCCGCCCGGCTCGCAGGCGACGAGCAGGACTGCCAGCGGCTCCGGTACTTTGCCTGTGAGTCCTCTGTCATGGCGTGCCGCCTTCCGGTCGGCTCAGGCCGCCCGGCCCGCGGGGCCGCGGCCGTTTAACGTTTTCTCAGCGTAAACCCGTGTTCGGGGGAGAACAAGACACAACCGGCGGGGAGTGCGGACATAGCTGTCCGGCCCGTCGGCGGCAGGCCCGCTCGCAACATCGAGGTCTTGCCGGTCGTGGTTGTGTCGACGATCGAGAGCGCCGCCAGGCAACTCGGCGTCTCGGTGAAGACCGTCAACCGCTGGGCGGGCGGCGCGACCGAGCCCGGCTTGCGCGACCTTCGCCGCATCCACGAACTGCTCGGCGAGGTCCCGTTCCCGTAGGCGCGGCGGTCGTGCCGGTTACGCCCGCGCGGGCGTACGGTGGGAGCGTGGACGACATCACGGGCACGTACACGCTCGGCCCGGATTCCGGCCGGGTCATACTCAAGACCGCGCGCGCCGGGCTCGCCGCGCGCGCCGGGCACGACCTCACGATCGAGGTCACCAGGTGGTCGGCCGTGGTCACCGGGCCCGACGCCGCGGCCCCGGGCAGCACCGCCGGCGACGTGACGGTGACCGCCGAACTCGACCTCGGCTCGGTGGCCGTCCGCGCGGGCTCCGGCGGCGCGAAGCCGCTGACCGACCGCGACCGCCGGGACATCGAGTCGACGGCGCGCAAGATCCTGGGCGGCGGGGGCGACGCCAGGGCGCGTTTCGTGTCGTCGGCGGTCACCCCGTCCGGCACCGGCGGCGTGATCGAGGGAACGCTGGCGCTGAACGGCACGGCGCGGCCGTCCCGGCTGCAGGTGACCAGCACGGGGCCGCTCCAGTTCCAGGCGTCGGCCGTCGTGCGCCAGACGGACCACGGCATCACGCCGTACTCCGGCTTCTTCGGCGCGCTGAAGCTCCGCGACGATGTCGGGGTCGAGGTGGAGGCCGACCTGAACAAGGCGGCCAGGCAGTGAGGTGACCACCGGAGCGGCCGTGGTCCGGACGGCGGTCCGCGTGGAGGGGATCGTCCAGGGGGTCGGCTTCCGCCCGTTCGTGTACTCGCTGGCCACGGGCCTCGGGCTCGCCGGGCTCGTCGGCAACGACGTGGACGGCGTGTTCGTTGAGGTGGAGGGGCCACCAGGGATCGTTCAGGAGTTCCTGCGGCGGCTGGAACGTGACGCGCCGCCGCTGGCGCGCATCGAGCGGGTGACGGCGACCTCCGTGCCCGCCGCGGGCACGGCGACGTTCACGATCGCGGCGAGCGGGCCGGCCGGGCGGCGCCGGGCGCTGGTGGCCGCGGACACCGCGACCTGCGCGGACTGCCTGCGCGAGCTGGCGGACCCGGCGGACCGGCGGCACGCGTACCCGTTCATCAACTGCACGAACTGCGGGCCGCGGTTCACGATCGTCCGCGACGTGCCGTACGACCGGCCGTTCACGACGATGGCGCCGTTCACGATGTGCGCGGCCTGCGCCGCCGAGTACGCCGACCCGGCGAACCGGCGCTACCACGCCCAGCCCGTGTGCTGCCCGGACTGCGGGCCCCGGCTGACCTTGCGCGCCGGCGCTGACGACCCGGCCGCCGCGTCCGGCGAACCGCTGCCCGGCCCGGCGCTGGCCGGCGCCGCCGCGCTGCTGCGCGCCGGGCGGATCGTCGCGGTCAAGGGGCTCGGCGGGTATCACCTGGCCGCGTCCGCCGCCCGCGAGCCGGCGGTCGCGGCGCTCCGCGCCCGCAAGCACCGGGAGGACAAGCCGTTCGCGGTGCTGGCCGCCTCCCTCGACGCGGCGCGCGCGCTGTGCGCGGTCGACCCGGCCGCCGCGGACCTGCTCACCAGCCCGGCCCGGCCGATCGTGCTGCTGCCCCGGCGCCCCGGCGCCCCGGACGCCCCCGACGGCCCGTACGGCACTGTCGCGCCGTCGACCGCGCCCGGCAACCGGCAGCTCGGGGTCATGCTGCCGTACACGCCGCTGCACCACCTGCTGGTGGCCGCGGTCGGCGGTCCCCTCGTGCTGACCAGCGGAAACGTCTCCGACGAGCCGATCGCGTACCGGGACGACGACGCGCTCGCCCGGCTCGGCGGCATCGCCGACGCGTTCCTGACCCACGACCGGGCGATCCACATCAGGACCGACGACTCGGTGGCGCGGGTGTTCCGGGGCCGGCCCGCGCTGGTGCGGCGGTCCCGGGGTTACGTGCCGGAGCCGGTGGTCGTGGCGGCCGGCTTCCCGCGGCCCGTGCTCGCCTGCGGGGCCGAGCTCAAGAACACGTTCTGCCTGGCCAAGGAGCGGCACGCGTTCGTCTCGCACCACATCGGAGACCTGGAGAACGCGGAGACACTGCGGTCGTTCACGGCGGGGATCGCGCACTTCGCGCGGCTGTTCGACATCACGCCGCGGGTCGTCGCCCACGACCTGCACCCCGAGTACCTGTCGACCAAGCACGCGCTTGAGGTCGCCGAGGTCGACGACGTCGACCTGGTCGGCGTGCAGCACCATCACGCGCACATCGCGTCGTGCCTGGCGGACAACGGCTGGCCGCCCGGCGGCGGCCGCGTGATCGGGGTGGCGTTCGACGGGACCGGGTACGGCGCCGACGGCACCATCTGGGGCGGGGAGTTCCTGGTCGCGGACTACGCGGGCTTCAGCCGGGGCGGCCATCTCGCCCAGGTGCCGATGCCCGGCGGCGCCGCCGCCATCAGGCAGCCGTGGCGGATGGCGGCGGCCTACGCGGACAGCTGCGGGCTCGCTGACGCCGGCGGGCTCGCCGACACCGGCGACGGGGGCCTGGCCGCCGCCGTCCGGGACCGCAACGCCGACCGCTGGGACGCGGTCACGGCCATGGCCAGGCGCGGCGTCAACGCGCCGCTCACGTCCAGCGCGGGGCGGCTGTTCGACGCCGTCGCGGCGCTGCTCGGCGTCCGCGACACGGTCAGCTACGAGGGCCAGGCGGCGATCGAGCTCGAGCAGCTCGCCGACCCCGTCGAGCCCGGTGCCTACCGCGCCGGCATCGAGCCGGGCGAGCCGTTCGTCGTCCGCGGCGCCGACCTGGTGCGCGCGGCGGCGGCGGATCTCGCGGCGGGCGTGCCGCGCCCAGTCATCGCCGGGCGGTTCCACCACGGCGTGGCGGCGCTGATCGAGGAGGGCTGCGCGCTCCTGCGCGCCCGGCACGGGCTGGCCACGGTCGCGCTGTCCGGCGGCGTCTTCCAGAACACGCTGCTGCTCGACTCGGTCGTGCACCGGCTGGAAGCGAGCGGGTTCGCCGTCCTCACGCACTCGCGGGTCCCGTGCAACGACGGCGGCATCAGCCTCGGCCAGGCGGTGATCGCTAGCCACGGCCCGTAGCTTAAGATCCTGGAATGGCCCGCTACTTCGACATCCATCCTGCTAATCCGCAGCACCGCGCGACCACGCAGGTCGCCGACATCGTGCGGGCGGGCGGCGTGATCGCCTATCCGACAGACTCCTGCTACGCGCTCGGGTGCGCACTCGGGAACGCCGAGGGCATCGCGCGGATCCGGGCGGCGCGCGGCCTCGATGACAAGCACCACCTCACGCTCGTGTGCCGGGACTTCGCGCAGCTCGGCCAGTTCGTGGTGGTGCCGAACCGGATCTTCCGCGCGGTCAAGGCGGCGACGCCGGGCAGCTACACGTTCATCCTGCAGGCCACCAAGGAAGTGCCGCGCCGCCTGCAGCATCCCGGGAAGAAGACCGTCGGGGTACGGATCCCGCGTCATGTGGTGACGCAGGCGCTGCTCGCCGAGCTGGGCGAGCCGCTGGTGTCGGCCACGCTCCTGCTGCCCGGCCAGGACGAGCCGATGACCGACGGGTGGCAGATCAAAGAGCAGCTCGACCACACGGTCGACGCGGTGATCGACTCCGGCGACTGCGGCACCGAGCCGACCACCGTGATCGACTTCTCTCAGCCCGAGCCGGAGATCGTCCGCCGTGGCGCGGGTGACCCGTCCGTCTTCGAGTAAGTCGCTATCACCAAGCCATCGTGGTCTCACGGCGCCCGTTATGCCGGCGACCAGGATTTCCGCATGCCCCCGTCAGCATATGCGGGGCAGCGGATCTCCCACGAGGAGGTCGACGATGCGGGTGCCGCCGAACGACGTCTTGAGCTGGACGATCCCCGGCTGGTCGTCCGTCACGTGCCCGATGACCGCCGCCTCCGCGCCCAGCGGGGAGGCGCGCAGCGCCGCGACCGCCCGGTCGGCGTCGGGCCCGGGGACGACGGCGACCAGGCGGCCCTCGCAGGCCACGTACATCGGGTCGATGCCGAGCAGCTCGCAGGCGCCGCGGACCTCCGGGCGCACGGGGATGGCGTCCTCGTGGACGAGCACCCCGACGCCGGCGCCGCCGGCGATCTCGTTGAGGATCGTGGCCACGCCGCCCCGGGTCGCGTCGCGCATCGCCCGCGTCCCGGGAACGGCGTCGAGCAGGCAGGCGGTCACATCGCCCAGCGGCGCGGTGTCGGACTCGATGTCCGCCTCGATGTCCAGTTCGCCGCGGGCGAGCATGATCGTGATCCCGTGGTCGCCGACCGGCCCGGACACGATGATCGCGTCGCCCGGCCGCGCCCGCGCGACGCCGAGCGGAGCGTCGCGCGTCAGCAGGCCGACGCCGGCCGTGTTGATGTAGCAGCCGTCGGCCTTGCCGCGCTGCACGACCTTCGTGTCGCCCGTGACCACCCGCACGCCGGCCGCCTCGGCCGCCGCCCGCATCGACGCCGTGACCCGGAGCAGGTCGGCGACGGGAAAGCCCTCTTCGAGGATGAAGCCCGCGGTGAGGTACAGCGGCCGGGCGCCCGCGACCGACAGGTCGTTGACGGTCCCGTTCACGGCCAGGTCGCCGATGTCGCCGCCGGGGAAGAACAGCGGGGACACCACGTAGGAGTCCGTGGTGAGCGCCACCCGGCCGCTGGCGAGCGTCAGCGCCGCGGCGTCCTCGAGCGGTTCCAGCAGCGGGTTGCGGAACGCCTCCAGGAACACCGCCTCGATCAGCGTCCTGGTCGCCTTGCCGCCCGCCCCGTGCGACATTGTGATGCGCTCCTCGCGCACCCGCGGACGCCGTCGCCGGGCGCGGCCGATGCGCTCAAGCACCTGCTGTTCGCGGTCATCCCGCGCGTGCTCGCGGTTATCCCGTTCCGGCGCCGCGTCCCGGCCGGGCACCGCGACAGTCATGACGCACCCGCTGCCGGCCGCGTCCCGATCGTCACCGGCACGCGGTGCCGGTTCATCCGCCCGTAGTTGTAGTACGCGGCGCACGCGCCCTCCGGCGACACCATGCAGGTCCCGATCGGCGTCTCCGGCGTGCACGCGGTGCCGAACACCTTGCACTCCCACGGTTTCAGCACGCCCTTGAGCACCTCGCCGCACTGGCAGGCCTTGGGATCGGCGACCCGCACGCCGGGCACGGAGAACAGCAGCTCGGCGTCCATGTCCGCGTACTCCTCGCGCACCTTGAGCGCGGAGTGCGAGATGAACCCGAGGCCGCGCCACTCGAAGTACGGCCGCAGTTCCATGGTCTCGCCGATGGCCCGCAGCGCCACCAGGTTGCCGCTCCACGGCACCACGCGGGCGTACTGGTTCTCGACCTCGCAGCGTCCCTCGGCGAGCTGGCACATGAGCATGTGGATCGACCGCAGGATGTCGAGCGGCTCGAAGCCCGCGGTCACGACCGGCTTGCCGTAGTCCCGCGCGATGAACTCATACGGCCGGCAGCCGATGACCGTTGACACGTGGCCCGGCCCGAGGAAGCCGTCGAGCCGCAGGTCGGGCGAGTCGAGGATCGCCTTGATGGCCGGCACGATCGTGACGTGGTTGCAGAACACCGAGAAGTTCTTCAGGCCCTCCGCGCGGGCGCGCAGCATGGTCATCGCGGTCGACGGCGCGGTGGTCTCGAACCCGATCGCCATGAACACGACCTGCCGGTCCGGGTGCTGCCGGGCGATCTTGAGCGAGTCGAGCGGGGAGTACACCATGCGGATGTCGGTGCCGTGCGCCTTGGCGTCGAAGAACGACCCGTTGCTGCCCGGCACCCGCATCATGTCCCCGAACGACGTCATGATCACGTCCGCGCGCGCCGCCAGGTGCATGGCGTCGTCCACCCGCCCCATCGGGATCACGCACACCGGGCAGCCGGGACCGTGCACGAGCGTGATCGACTCGGGCAGGTAGTCCTCGAGGCCGTGCTTGTAAATCGTGTGGGTGTGCCCGCCGCACACCTCCATGAACTTGTACTGGCGGCCGGGCTCGCACAGCGCCGCGATCTTGGCGGCGAGCGCGTGCGCGGCGTCCGCGTCACGGAATTCGTCGACGAACCGCACGGATCCGCCTCCTGTCTGTCACTCGATCAGGGAATCGCGCAGCGCCGCGATCTCGTCGTCGTAAGCCTGCCCGATCCCTTCCAGGAACTGCATGGCCGCCGCCGCCTCGGCCTCGTCGATCTTGGACAAGGCGAAGCCGACGTGGATGAGCACCCACTCGCCGGGCTTCGGCGGGTCCTCGGACAGCAGCCCGATGTTGATCAGCCGCCGGACGCCGCTCACGTCCACTTTCGCGAGGTCGGGCTGGTCGGCCCGGATCTCGATGATCTCACCCGGTATGCCTAGGCACATCGGACACCTCCTCCGCGGTGAGCTCCCACAGCACCTGGTAGATAGTGGTCTGCGCTTCCTGGATACGGTGCACGGAGGACGACGGCACCACGAACAGGCAGTCGATCGTGGCCACCTCCGCCATCTTGCCGCCGTCGTAGCCGGCGAGCCCGATCGTGAGCATCCCGCGTCTGCTCGCCTCATCGAACGCCCGCAGCAGGTTCGCCGAGTTTCCGCTGGTAGAAAGCCCGACAGCAATGTCATTTTTTCTTCCGAACGCGCCCAGCTGTCTCGCGAAGACCACCTCGACGCCGATGTCGTTGCAGAGCGCGGTTACCACTGACGTGTCATTGGCGAGACCGAACGCGGGCAGCGGGGGAGCGCCGCCGCCCGGGTGCAGGAACAAGGTGGCGAGCTGCTGCGCGTCGGTCGCGCTGCCGCCGTTGCCGAACGCGAACAGCCGGCCGCCCGTCCGGAACCGGTCCGCGACCTGGCGCGCGCACTCGGCCAGCCGGTCGCCGTCGCGCCGCAGGACGATCTGGCGCAGCTCGAGGATCTCCCGCGCCTTGGCCTCGGTCGAGGCGCGAACCTGGTCGAGGACGGCGGTCAGGTCGCCCGAATCCGCGTAGAGGAACGGGTACAGCGACTCCATCGCGTCGTTGCCCGGCTGGGTCACTGGATGCTCACCTCTCCGGAGCGTTTGACGACCGCGATCGCCTCCCCAGCGTGCACGAGGATCGTGTCACCGGGGCCGGCGTCCACGAGGGCGACGCTGACCTCTTCCGCTTCCGCCTTGCCGTGTCCGGGATCCACCAGCGCCAGCCGGTCGGGCAGGAGTCGAAGGACCCTCACTTCCACCGCGATGTCGCCGCAGGTGATGCAGGCGTCGCCGTCGCACGTCATGACGTCACGCCGGGGCCGAGCACGCCCGGCTGCTCGAAGAAGACGTGCACCAGCTCCCACAGGACGTGGTACATGGTCACGTGCAGTTCCTTGACGACGCGCGGGTCGTCGGAGGCGGCGACGAGCTGGTGGTCGACGGCCGGGCTGGTGGCGATCGGGCTGGTCCGGGCGGTGCCGCCGGTGAGGGCGATCGTGAGCAGGCCGAGTTCTTTCGCCGTCTCCAGCCCGGCCAGCACGCTGGGGCTGGTCCCGTCGGCCGAGATGCCCATGGCGATGTCGTCGGGCGCGGCGAGGCTGCGGATCTGGTGCGCGAACATGCTCGCGACGCCTTCGCGCTCGGCGATGCCGGTGACAGTGGCGACGTCGGTGGTCAGCGAGATGGCCGGGAGGGCGCGCTTGCCGACGATCACGGGGTGCACGAACTCGACCGCGACGTGCTGGGCGTCGGCGCTGGCGCCGCCCGGGCCGAACGTCATGAGCTTCCCGCCCCGGTGGAACCGCACCGCCATGGCGTGGCAGGCGTCGGCGACCGCGCCTGCCTGCTTCGCGAGGTCACGTGCGGGCTCGCTGCGCAGCTCGAAGAGCAGCGCGGGCGTCGCCGTCGAAGCCATACCAAGCACGTTAGGACACTTGCGGGCGGTAGTCCAGAGTCTCCGGGAATGCTTCGAGGCGGAGCGGATCGTCGCCGCCGGTGCCGGGTACAGTCGCTGCGGGTGCCGGGTCGGGTGCCGGGTCGTGTACGGGTGCCGGTCCCGGGGCCGGTCGGGTGCTGGGTCGGATGCGGTGGGGGTGTCCATGGTCGGTGTCGTCGCGGAGACGAGCACGGGCAAGGTGCGCGGCGTCGAGACCAGCGAGGACGTGATCTCCTGGCGGGGCCTCCCGTACGCCGCGGCGCCCGTCGGGCCGCTCCGGCTGCGGCCCCCGGTCCCGGCGGAGCCGTGGAGCGGCGTCCTGGACGCGACCGCGTTCCGGGCCCCCGCCGCGCAAGTGCCCGTCGGCCTTGCCGCGAGCTTCGGCGCGATCGCCCTGGGGCCGAAGCTGCCGCCGCCCGCCGAGGACTGCCTGTTCCTCAACGTGACCGCGCCCGCCGGGGCGCGGGGCCGACCGGTTCTCGTCTGGCTGCACGGCGGCGGGTACGTGACCGGCAGCGGTACCGAGATGGCGGGCGACGGCGACGTCTTCGCGCGCAGCCACGGGCTCGTCGTCGTGACCCTCAATTACCGGCTCGGCGCGCTCGGCTTCCTGGCGGTGCCGGGGGAGCGTCCGTCCGGCGCCTTCGGGCTGCACGACCAGGCGGCGGCGCTGCGGTGGGTGCGTGACAACATCGCGGCCTTCGGCGGCGACCCGCGGCAGGTGACCGTCTACGGG
>DASZKN010000134.1:0-3099 GCA_035552855.1 Trebonia sp.
CGGCCGCAGCGGCCTGACCAGCCCGGAAACGGCCCGCACCCCACGGCCGCAATGGCCACCCAGACCCCCGGCCCCGGCACAGGACCTGCGGACAAGCCGCAGAACCGTCAGCGGCAGTACAAACACGCCCGAAAACAGCCCGTGGAGGAAAGAGCCCGCAACCGCCGCACTCGGCATTCACTCGGTGGATCGAGGCTTAGAGTTGGTGGAGTCGAGGCCACTCGCGAGGAGGCAGGCACCCGTACTGGTAGTGCCCGGCCCATTCTAAATGAGCTGCGCAACGAGCAGCTCATCGTGGCCGCGATCACCAGCTTGCCAGTGCGGACTGCCCTTCATATCCCCATAGGCGCCGACTGCGGACTTCGCATGCCAAGCTGGTGCCCAGCGAGGGCTTGCGTGCCTTCTTCAGCTCTCGGCCGCTTGCGGCGTCCAGGGGTTGATGATCTCAATGCCGGTGCCATCGAAGTCAGGCAGGTTGCGAGTGGCAAGGGCCGCGCTGCGGGAACGGCAGACGGCGGCGATGAGAGCGTCGAAACCAGCGAGCGGCTTCCCGGCCCGATCACGGGCACTTGCGATGATCGCGTACTGCTCAGCGGCTGCGGCATCGACCGGCAGGATCTGCTCATCGAAGGCCCTGAAAGTGTCGTTCGCGGTATCTAGCAGGGCTTGCTTCCGGCGGCCCTCTGGAAGCCTGGCGATGCCGAAGCGGATCTCGGCGAGCGTGATCGAGGTCATCCGCAGTTCACGGCGGTCCCGTCGGCGTACCCAGTCGGCCACTCGCGACGCTGGTTCCGGGCGCATCAGTTCGGAAACAACGTTGGTGTCAAGGATGATCATGCCGAGAAATCCACGGCACGGGCCGGCTCTGTGCGCTCAGGCAGTTCCAGCTCAACCCCGCCCAGCACACCGAACCGGTCCAGTACAGCCGTGAACAGCCCGGCAGAATCAGCGGGCTCACGTACGGCGTCCGTAAGAATCGCCCGTACTTCAGCCTCCATCGACCGGCCGTGACTTGCCGCGCGAGACTGCAGACGCCGCTTGACGGTCTGGTCGAGATCCCGGATGCTCAGGGCTGCCATTGGAACCACCTCCTGCTTGCAATGCTAGCACTCGCCGCTAGCAATGCAACGGCGCGAGACCCCTACCGCGAACGTGAACGGGTCATCGTCAGGGCCGGGCTGGGTGTGCTTGACGAGGAACCCGCTGGCGCCGGCGCGCAGCGCCTCGAAGACGTACTCGTCCAGCTCAAACGTGGTCAGCACGAGGATCCGCACGTGGCTCAGGCCGGGGTCCGCGCTGATCTGCTTGGTGGCGGCCAGCCCGTCCATGCCCGGCATGCGGATGTCCATCAGCACCACGTCGGGCCGGGCCGCGGCCGCGAGGCCGACGGCGGCGGCCCCGTCGGCCTCGCCCACGACCGCGATGTCGTCCTCGGCGCCGAGAATCATGGCGAACCCCGCGCGCACCAGGGGCTGGTCGTCGGCGAGCACGACCCGGATCATGACCGGCCCCCCCAGACCGCGCGGACGCGGAACCCGCCGTCCTGGCCGGGCCCGGCGTCGAACGTGCCGCCGGTGGAGACGACGCGCTCGCGCATGCCGCGAAGGCCCACTCCGGTGCCGGGGGCGGCTTGCGGGACCGCGGGCCCGTCGTCGGCGACTTCGAGCAGGACCCCGCCGTCGGCGGCGCTGACCAGGCGGACGCGGGCTTTCCTGGCCTGCGAGTGCCGGAGCACGTTGGTGAGCGACTCCTGCACGACGCGGTATGCCGCGGTGCCGACCACGTCGGGCACCGACCGCGGCTCACCTTGCACGTTCATGTCGACGTGGATGCCGGAGGCGGCGGTGGCGGCGACCAGCCGCTCGATCTAGGCCGCGCCGGGCACGGGGGCGCGGTCGGCCCCTTGCGTCTCATCGCGGAGCACGGCGAGCATGGCCCCCAGCTCGTCGAGGACGTCGCCGCTGGCGCGCTGGATGACGGCGAGCGCCGCGCCCGCGCCTTCCGGGCGCTTGCTGAGCACGTGGGCGGGCGGCCCCGGCCTGGACGTTGATCGTGGCCATGGCGTGCGCGACGCTGTCGTGCAGGTCACGCGCGATGCGGAGGCGCTCTTCGGCGACGCGGCGGCGGGTCTCCTCTTCCCTGGTGCGCTCCAGGAAGATGGCGCGTTCCCGCAGCCCGGCGAGGTAGCTGCGGCGGTTGCGGAGCGCGTCGCCGCCGAAGATAACGGCCGGCTGCGCCAGCCCGTCGCCCCCGGCGAAGACGGCGGCCAGGGTGAGCGCCACGAGCATCGCGACCGCGCCCGCGATCGCCACGCGGCGGCTGGTGCGCCAGCTCAGCGCGGCGAGCGCGATCAAACCGGTGATCCACACGGGCCGCCGGGGTAGCGGCGTGCCACGAAGATCACTAGCACGACCGTCACGACGGCGGCCGCGGCCAGCGGCCAGCGAGGCACGGGCCCATGGCGAGGCCGGCGGCCGTGAGCAGCACGTACGCCAGGGCGTCGAGCGGCCGGCCGCCCGGGATATGGGCGTGCACCGAGATGCCTACGAGCACGCCGGCGGCGAGCGCCGCGGCCACCACGTCCGGCGTCCAGCCTGGCAGCCGAGCATTCGTCACAGCGGCAACGCTACGCCGGCGGCCCGCTGGCGTCATGGTGCCACGGGCGCATCCTGCGCGTACGCGCGCTGACGTACGCGCGGATCTTGCCGGCCACTTCATCCATGTGCTGGACCGCCACGGCGAGCAGCACGACGAGCGCGACGATCAGGAAGATAGCGCGATCAAGGGCGAGGATGGCCGCCATATGGCTCCTAGGGTCAGGTCTCGTAGGTGTGGGGGCGGGTGGTGTAGACGCGGCCGCCGGGCGTGGTCCATCGCATCACGCCGGGGGCGGGCTGTTCAAGCTTCCACCCCGGGGCGTGCCTGGCGTGGTGGTGGCGGGCGCACGGCGGCTATGTCGCACTCGCCGGTCGCCTTCGTCCCTTCCGGCCAGGGCGCCGCGGTCAGCCTGGTGCGGTGTCGCTGGGGCTGGCGGGAACGATCGTCGTGGGCTCGGACAGTCACACGCCCGTGCACGGCGTGCTGGGCGCCCTCGGCGTG
>DASZKN010000135.1:0-26252 GCA_035552855.1 Trebonia sp.
CATCCCGGCATCGACCCAGCCACCGCCCTGCGCGCCGTCCTCGTCTGGAGCCGCCTGCACGGCATCGTCAGCCTCGAAATCGCCGGGAACTTCGCATCCATGGGCCTCGACCCCGACCAGCTCTTCGAGATCCAGCTAAACGATCTTTAAGCGGCGGGTCCTCGAGTGCGGCGTTCGGCCCATCGTCCCGGCCGAAGGGCGAGTGGAAGTGCTGCGAGCTAACGCGATGGTGGGAGTACCTGGACCAGATCTGGGACGCCGCGGCTACCACGACGACCGGGCTGCCTTCGATGCGCACTGGGCCAAGGTGCGATCCGATCCGGCGGTCATCGTGCGCACGGTGCTGGCCGACGGCGAGGTGGCCGGCCACGCGGCGGTCTTCGGCCAGGCTAGCCAGGGAAGGCTCAGTGCGTCGCGGTCACCTTCGACAGCCCCACCGGGGCGTCCGGGTCCAGGCCGCGCAGCAACGAGGCCGCCAGCGCGAGTTGCTGGCCCCTGATCGTCGCCAGGATCGGTGCCATGACCTCAGAGCTTCCCGGCGGCAGCGGCAGGTCCGTGCCCGCCGCCGTACCGCAGACCTCATGCGGCACGCCGACGGCCGCCAGTCGCTCGGCCAGCGCCGCGTCATCGGCCGCGAAGCGCTCACCGCCCGCGACGAGGAGCACCGGCAGCGCCGAGTCGAGGGCGGCGATCGGGCCGTGCAGCAGGTCGGCCGAGGACAGCCCTTCGGCATGTACCCGCGCGCTTTCCTTGACCTTCAGCGCGGTCTCGAGCGCGGCGGCGTAGGCGAGCCCGCGGCCCGTCACCACGAACCGTTGCGCCCGCGCCCAGCGGCCGGCCGCGGCCTGTGCCGCCGCCGGGTCGGCTACCACCGCGGCCGCCGCGTCCGGCAGCGTCCGCAGGTCATCGAGCGAGACGAGCGCCGGATCGAAGACCCCGCCGATCGCCGCTACCGCCAGCATCTGCGCCGTGACGGTCTTCGTCGCCGGCACCGCCCGCTCGGCGCCCGCGTCGGTCAGCAGCGTCAGGTCGCAGGCTTCCGTGAGCGGGCTTCCCCCCTCGTTGGTGATGCCGATGACGACCGCGCCCGCCTTCCGCATGTGCGCCGCGGTCTCGACGATCTCCGGCGTCGCCCCGGACTGGCTCAGCGCGACGGCGAGATACCCGCTGAAATCGACGTCGGCGTGGTACCGCGTGTGCACGCTCGGCGCGGCGAGCCCGGCGGGCCTGCGGGTAGCCATCTCGAGCAGATACCGGCCGTAGACGGCGACGTTGTCCGACGAGCCGCGGGCCAGCAGGACTGTGCCGGCCAGCCGGCCGGGCGTCAGGCGCCCAGGCAGGACGGCGCGCACCTGTTCGCGGTCGGCGGCGTGGCGGCTGACGAGGCGGCCGAGGACTTCTGGCTGCTCACCGAGCTCGGCTGCCATCAGGGATCCGGCGGTCATGGCGTGCCCTTCTGTTGAGCGATGAGAGAGCGCGGCTGCGCCACTCGTGATCGAGAAGACCACGCCGAAAATGGTAAGGCCAGTCCCACGACTCTCCGCTACCCGGCGTGCCGCCGGCTCCCGCCGGCTCGCGGCTACTTCCGCCGGCTTCCGCGCAAGATGCGAGTTATGGTCGCTGCACCCCTTGGAAAGGTCTCGTATCGTTATAGCGGAGCGGTTCCGGCTCGAAACCCCGAGGAGATGGATGCTTGAACAGCGAATGCCGTCCGGCCAGCGCGCCGTCGAGGTCGGCCTGTGACCGACCTGACCGGGACGATGACCCCGCGCGAGATCGCTCGTCAAGTTGCCCACGCGATCCGCGCTCTCAACGAGCTGACCTCAGGGGGCGGCGAGCTGACCGGCCCGCGCGATGTCCGCGACATCATCGCCAGCCTTGAACTAGTGGGCCAGGGACTGCCCCAGCTGTGCGAGCACCTCGCGCGGTTCGTGGTCACTCAGCACGAAGACCGCCAGCTCACGCACGAACCCGGCATCGATCCCGACGAGTCCGTGACGGACGTGATCGAAGCCCTCGCGGCCGCGGGTCAGGCCGCCGACATGATGACGGCCGCGCTCACCGAGGCGCGAGCCGCCACGCAGGTCATCTCGCCGGCCCGCTAAAGAGACCCTCAGATAAGGCGTAGCTGCTGGTTGTCGTCCCGCCGCCTGGCGCGGGCGGCAGGCGGACCGCCGCCGCGCCGGTCCAGCAGCGCCGGGTCAATTGACCCCAGGAACGGGGACGGCGAGCAGTCAGCCGCGGTGCCCCTGATCGTTCGCCGCGCCGCGGTCAGGAGCGTCAGCTTGGTCGTGGCGCGCGTCATGCCGACGAACAAGAGCCGTCGCTCCTCCGCGTAATCAGGTCCGCGTAAAAGGCACGAGATCATTTTTCTAAACGGACAGTGGCTCCACCCCGCGATTCCGCTATTTCTTTCGCTACTTCCGGGCCACCGCGCCCCAGCTCGTGTTATCTGTACTGGCTGGAGCTTCACCAGTGACAGGACGCCACAGGTGTTTCGGCACCAGGCCAGGTTCCAGCAGTTCCCAGTCGCCGAAGAACCCCTGGATCTCCTCGTGGCTCCGCGGCCAGATGGGTTCGTTGGCCCGCCGGTAGATCTCCATCGCGCGGGCGGCCACGGCCTTGTCGACGAGGTCCAGGCCGACGTGGCTGATCACGAGATGGCTGCCTGGCGGCACCGCGTCCCGCAACCGGGCGACGATGGCCGCCGGATCGTCGTCGTCGGAAACGAAGTGCAGGACCGCGAGCAGCAGCACCGCCACCGGCCGGCGGAAATCCAGATGCTCCCGCACCACCGGGGACGCCAGCAACCCGGCCGGCTTGCGCAGGTCCCCCTCCACCACGACCGACAGGTCACGCTGGTAGAGGAGGGCGTTGGCGTGCGAGACGACCACGGGGTCGAAGTCCGCGTAGACGACCCGCGCATCGGGGTTGATCTCGTGCGCGACCTCGTGCACCGCACCCTGCGTCGGCAGCCCGACGCCGATGTCGAGGAACTGGTCGATGCCCGCCTCGCCGGCCAGGTACCGGACCACCCGACGGAGGAACCGCCGGTTCTCGATCGCCGACCGGCGCTGCGCGGGCAGCACGGCAAGCACCTGTTCCGCCGCGACCCGGTCCGCCTCGAAGTTGTCCTTGCCGCCCAGGTAATAGTCGTACATCCGGGCCACGTTCGGGACCGAGGCATCGACCTCCCTGGGCAGATGCCGCGGGGCACCAGGGCTTTTCGCATTGTCAGGCACAACCGAATGCTAGCCGCGCCGCCGCGGCCTGCTCAGACCACCGCCCCGGGAGTGACCTCGCGGCCGGTGACCGGATGGCGGTAGTGGAACGGGAACGTCGTCGTGTCCGGCCACAGCCTGGGCGTGTTAGCGAGCAGTTCGTCGGGGCCGTAGGGATCCTCGGGATACGTGACCGACGCGTTCGGCACGTAGTCCGGCGGCGTATGAGCCCACCCCTCCTCGAACGTGCCGTGCCAGAACGCGCGGTAGAACAGCTTCTTGATCTTCCAGACGCCGTCCTCGCGCACGTAGGTGTTCTCGTAGAGGCCGCCCTCCCACCACTGGCGGACCGGCCCGGCGCTCTCGTGCGTGCCCGCCTGCATCAGCACGCGGAACCGCGCGTACCCGGCGCGCCGGTCGTCGGCCACATGGACGATGTCCTGCAAGATCGGGTGGTCCAGGAGGCGGCCCGGCGACGGCCCGTTCTTGCCGTCGGCGAAGTTGTTGCGGAACCGTCCGGCGTACAGCCGGGCCGCGCCCTTCTTGCCTTTGTATACGCCGCCGATGAAGACGACCTCGCTGTCCTCCGCGAACAGGTCCACCACCTCGTCGTACAGGCATTTGTCCAGGTAATAGCCGTAAGCGTGCTGCAGGTTGCGGATGGCGAGCACGTCCTCGACGATGCCCAGCCGGCGCTCGAGCTCGGCGATCTGCTCCTCAGCCGTCATCGTGGCTCCTTCGTGTCAGTCGGCGCGGCTGCTTAGCTGCTGTTCGCTCACCCAGTTGCCGTGCAGCCCGCCGGGCATCCTGACCGGGATCCGCAGCGTCGCCGCCGGCTCGGCGTCGATGCGCTGCGCGTCAAGGATGAGCAGCTCGGTGGTGGCAGACGCGTGGCGGTCGACCAGCTGGAACACGTAGCCGTGGCCGTGCGGCGCGGCCGCCGCCGGCGGCACGAAGACCGCTTCCTGGGCGGTGCTGTCCCGGCCGGCGAACCTCGTGCGCATCGCGCCGGTCTCCGGGTCGATCGACGCGAGCCAGCGGAAGCCCGGCAATCCGTCGCCGGCCGGCTGGTCCGGCACCTCGGTGAGGTTCAGGACGCCGAACCGGTATTCGCTCGTCGCCCAGCGCTCGTCGGTGCGCGGGAACTCGCCGGCGCAGTAGGTGAGCCGGGTCTGGCTGAACCCGGCGTCCGGGTCGGCCGCGGTGTCCACCGTCCAGCGGGACAGGTAGCCCTTGGAGGCGCGCGGCCCGTTCGGCCACGAACCGCGGCGTCCGCACATACCTGGACTTGAAGTCCGCGTAGCCGTCGGCGAACCGGAACATCGCGACCATGCCGTCGGCGTTGAAGTGGAAGTCCCGCTCGGTGAACGGCGGCCAGGCGGGATCCGCGCCGACCCGGTAGTACGTGCCCCGCAGCGCGGCGGGCACCTCGCCCTGGACCACCTCGAGACCGCGGATCTCGCCTTCCATCCGCACCGGGGCGACCGGCCCTGGAACCCGGGTTCGTCCGGGAATCGCACCGACAACTCACTCACCTCCCCGGAGTTGCCTGAGCGTAACTCCGGTCGGCGGCGGGTTGAAGGGGCGCGCGCGGAGATTCGGCGGCGCCCGCTTGTGCCGCCGGTACAAATCCTGATTTCCCTAACGAACGCCGGTGACTCCCCCGCGATACCGTTGCTCCGTGACAGGGCAGGCGGTCGCGGTTCGCGGCATGCGCGTGGCGTACGGCAGCTCCGTCGTAATCGACGGCATGGACCTGACCGTTTCCAACAGCGAGATCGTGGCGGTGACCGGGGTAAACGGCGCCGGTAAGTCGACGCTGCTGCGCTGCCTGGCCGGGTCGCGCCGCCCGGCCGCCGGGACCCTGCAGGTACTCGGCGCGCCGCCGCGGGACGACGCGGCGTCCTGTCGGGCTGGGCCTGGCCGCTGCTCGGACTGCTGGCCGGGCCGGGAACCACGCCAGCCGTGCTGCGGATAGCGCGCACGGGGACGATCACTGCCGACGATCAAGGCCTCGAGCTGCCGATCGGTAACGTCCCGGCCTGGGTGATCGCACGCGTGCTCAGCCTGGTGCTCGGCATCGTGGGCTGCTATCCGATGCTGCGCGCAGTGCTTCCTGGCCAGGTATATGGCGGCACGATCGTCGCCCAGCTGGCCTTCTCCGCCGTCCTGCTCCCCGTCTACATCCAGCTCGCGGCACAGAGCCGCCGCTAGGACGCGGCGAGGACCGCGAGCGAGGCGGGCGGCAGGACGATCGTGTCCGGCCTGGTCCGCACATTCTTGTCCGACGTCAGCAGCACGGCCGGGGCGGCCGGGGCGGCGGGCGCCCCCGGCGCGGTCAGCGGGACCGTGACCGGCACCGTGCCCAGGTTGGCGGCGACGGCCATCCCGTCGCGCCGCACGAGCAGCCAGCGGCCCGGCTCGTCGCAAGTGACATCGACCGACGTCATGCGGGGATCTGTGAGTTCCGGCCGCGCCCGGCGGAGCGCCAGCAGGTCCCGGTACCAGGCCAGCAGCGACTGGTGCGGCTCTCCCGCCGGCTGCGACCAGTCCAGCTTCGACCGCCGGAACGTCTCCGGGTCCTGCGGATCCGGCACGTCCGCGAAGTCCCAGCCGTGGGACGCGAACTCCGACCGCCGCCCCTCGCTCACCGCCGACGCGAAGAACGGGTCCTGGTGGTCGCTGAAGTACTGCCACGGCGTGTCCGCGCCCCACTCCTCCCCCATGAACAGCATCGGCGTGAACGGCGACAGCAGCACGAGCCCGGCGGCCGCCCGCAGCAGCCCGTCCCGCAGCGGATTGTCCGCCAGCGCGGCCGCGACGCGGTCGCCGATCGCCCGGTTCCCGATCTGGTCGTGGTCCTGCAGGAAGACGACGAAGCGATAGGCGGGCATCGCCAGCCGGTCCACCGGCCGGCCGTGGCGCCGGCCGCGGAACGACGACCACGTTCCGTCGTGGAAGAAGGCCCGCGAATACGTCTTCGCCAGGCAGGCCATCGACCCGAAGTCTGCGTAGTACCCCTGCCGTTCCCCGGTGACCGCCGCGACGACGGCATGGTGGAAGTCGTCGCACCACTGCCCGTCCAGACCGTACCCGCCGGCGGCCCGCTCCGTGATCACGCGCGGGTTGTTCATGTCCGATTCGGCGATCAGCACCAGGCCCCGGCCGGTCGCGCTGCCCAGCGCCTCCACCGCCACGGCCAGCTCTTCGAGGATGTGCACCGCGCGGTGATCCTCGAGGGCGTGCACCGCGTCCAGCCGCAGCCCGTCGATGTGAAAGTCGCGCAGCCACATCAGCGCGTTGTCCACGATGAACGACCTGACCTCGTCCGATCCCGGCTGGTCGAGGTTGACCGCGTCGCCCCACGGCGTGGAGTGCGCGGACGTGAAGTACGGACCGAACTCGGCCAGCTTGTTGCCCGGGCCGACATGGTTGTAGACGACGTCGAGAAGCACCGCGAGGCCGAGCGCGTGCGCGGCGTCCGCAAACCGCTTCAGCGCCTCCGGCCCGCCGTATGGCTCGTGCACCGCGAACAGGCTGATCCCGTCGTATCCCCACCCGTGCTCGCCGGGGAACGACGCCAACGGCATCAGCTCGACCGCGGTGACGCCGAGCTCTCGCAGGTAGGGCAGCCGGCCGATCGCCGCGTCGAGCGTGCCCTCGCCGGTGAACGTGCCCACGTGCAGCTCGTAGATGACAGCGCCCCGCATCGGCGCGCCGTGCCACGCCGAGTCGGTCCAGGGGAAGGAGTCAGGAGGGACCGTTCGGGAAAATCCGGCGGGACCATGCGGCTGCCTGCGGGAGCGCGGATCCGGCAGCGGTGACCCGCCGTCCAGCCGGTAGGCGTAGCCGGCCTCGGGGGGCGCGGGGACCTCGGCCCGCCACCAGCCCGGTCGCCCGGCGGCCGCCATCGCGTGCCGGGCGCCGTCCACTTCCACCTCGACGTGCTCGGCGGCGGGCGCCCACACGCTGAAGAGTGTCACTGTTCCTCCGGTATGAACCGTGCCTCGGGTACCAGCAGCGCGATTGGCGATCGCTTCGTCAGTTCCGCTAGCGGCACCGGGTTGCCGGCGTGCGTGACGCCGGACAGGACGTCCCGCCAGGCCGCCGGGGACGGCAGCGTCAGCGTCGTGTCCGCCCAGCCGCCGAGGCGGCGGAGGCTGCGCGGCAGCCGGGTGGCGACCGTCACGGCGCGGCCGCCGCGGACGAAGGCGACCACGTGATCCGCGGCGGGGCCGGTGGCCGTGAGCGGCTCATAGCCGCCGCCGACGAACCAGTCCGGGTGCTCGCGGCGCAGCCGCAGCGTCCGCGCGGTGATGAGCAGCTTGGCGGCATCGAGGCCGCCGGCGTGGGTGTGCCCGGCGTCGAGCGCGGCGAGCAGCTCACGGCGGCGGCCGAAATCCACCGGGCGGCGGTTGTCCGGGTCCACGAGTGACAGCCCGGTGAGCTCGCAGCCCTGGTACACGTCGGGGACGCCCGGCATCGTCAGCTGGACGAGCTTGGCGCCGAGGGAGTTGACCGTGGCGTCGGCCGAGATCGACGACACGAACTCCTCGATCGAGGTCCGCAGCACGGGGTCGGCGAGCGCGGCGGCGGCCAGTTGCCGCACAGCGTCCTCGTACTCCGCATTCTGGTCGGTCCACGACGTGTGCGTTTTCGCCTCGCGCATGGCCTTGGTCAGGTAGCCGGACAGCCGCTCGCCGTCGATCGGCCAAGTGCCGACGAGCGCCTGCCACAGCAGGTACTCCGTGGCCGGGTCGACGGCGCCGGCGGACGGCGCTATCCCGGTGACGCGGGCATGCCATTCGGCCGCCCGGCGGCTCCATTCGGCGGGCAGCTCCGCGAGGACGGCGAGCCGGGCGCGCACGTCCTCCTGGCGCTTGGTGTCGTGCGTGGACAGCGTGGTCATCGTGGCCGGCCACTCGGTCGCCAGGTGCGTCGCGAACGCATGGAACTCCGGCCCGGGAACGCCGAACCTGTCCGGGTCGCCGCCCACCTCGTTCAGCGCCGTCAGCCGGGGCCAGCGGTAGGAGGCGGTGTCCTCGATGCCCTTGGCGAGGACCGGCCCGGTGGTCTGCCCGAACCGCACCGTGAACTCCGCCGCCTTGGCGGCACCGGCGCCGGCACCGGCGGCGGCGGCACCGGCGGCACGGGCGGCCTGGCCAGCGGCCGCTTCCTCGCCGAGCGCCAGGTCGCCGGCGGCGATCGCGATCGGGTGCAGATGCTCCGGCAGCCGGGTGAGGGCCGCCGCGACGGCGGAGCGGACGGCGGTCACCGCCGCGGGCGACGACGGTTCCGGCCGGCGCACGTACGCCCGGTATACCTCGAACGCCGCCAGGACCTCCGCCAGCCCGGTCTTGATGTCGTCGAGCGCGGCGTCGCCGGCCGGCTCAGGGCGCACCGCCGCGAAGAGCCGCGCGAGCCGCGTCACCTCGGCGGCCAGCACCGTGGAAGCGATCTCGCGCTTGGCCGCGAGTCCCACGCTCGCGAAATCCTCGGACACGCCGCCCGGCCCGGCGGCGCCCGCGAACCGCGCGTACTCGCCGGTCAGCGCGCCCCCCGCGTCCGGGTCCACGAACAGCCCGTCCACCACCCGCAGCGCGTCGTAGCCCGTCGTCCCGGCACACGGCCAGTCGCCGGGCAGGCGCTCGTCGGGGGCGAGGATCTTTTCCGCCACGACCCAGGCACCGCCCGTCGCCTCCGCGAGCTGCCGCAGGTACCCGCGCGGGTCGGCGAGGCCGTCGGGGTGATCGACCCGGAGCCCGTCCACCAGGCCTTCCGCGAGCAGTCGGAGCAGCACGGCGTGCGTGGCCTCGAACACGGCCGGGTCCTCCACCCGGATCCCGATCAGCGTGGTGATGTCGAAGAACCGCCGCCAGTTCAGCTTGGTGGCGGTGTCGCGCCAGAAGGCCAGCCGGTAATGCTGAGCGTCGAGCAGTTCGGGCAGTGGCAGCTTCTCCGTGCCGGCCCGCGCCGGCAGCACGTGGTCGAAGTAGCGCAGCACCGGCTCGCCGCCGGCCTCGCCGACTGTCAGGTCGCACATGCTCTCGGAAACGGGGCCGCCCAGGATCGGCAGCAGCATCCGACCATCGCCGCCCGCCCAGTCGATGTCGAACCAGCGCGCGTACTCCGACCCCTGTCCCTCCCGCAGCACCGACCACAGCTGGCGGTTCAGGCTCTCGGGGACGGGGATCGCCATGTGGTTCGGCACGATGTCGAGCACGATGCCGAGTCCGTGCGCGCGGAAGCGCGCCGCCATGTCCCTGAACGCGGCCTCCCCGCCCAGCGCCTCCCTGATGCGGGAATGGTCGACGACGTCATACCCGTGCATGGAGCCGGGCGCGGCCTCGAGCACGGGCGACAGGTAGACGTGAGTCACGCCCAGGTCGGCCAGGTACTCCGCTAGCGCCGCCGCGTCCGCGAACCCGAAGTCAGGTGTGAGCTGAAGCCGGTAGGTTGCGGCAGGCCCGCGCCGCTCCGCCAAGATTCCCCCTGAAAGGTCGCACTTCGGTTCCGGCACACCAGTTTTCCCGAACGGTCCCATGGTGTCTCGCGCCGCATTCCCTTCTACCACCGGGGCGGAAAGTCAACCATGCTGCCTGACCCCGGTCGCGGCAGCACATTACGACGTTGTGTAGTCTCGATGTGGTGCCCGGGCTTCCGCGGGCCGAAAGGTGGTTTCTTCCCTGGTGAGCGCGGTTAATGTCCGGCAGTTGCCTAGTGCTGCCCAGCAGCAGCGTGCGCAAGACGTTTCCGGGCTGGCGCGGCTGCGCGCGCGGGCCGGCGCGTACGTCGCGCTGTGCAAGCCGCGGATCGTCGAGCTGCTGCTCATCACCGCGGTGCCCACGCTGTTCCTCGCCTACCGCGGGCTGCCGTCGCTGGCCGTCACGGTCGTGGTCGTCTTCGGCGGCGCGCTCGCCGCGGGCAGCGCGAACGCGCTGAACTGCTACATCGACCGCGACATCGACGAGATCATGCGGCGGACGTCGTCGCGGCCGCTCGTGCAGCACACGGTCGCGCCGCGGTCGGCGCTGATCTTCGGCCTGGCCATCGGCGCGGTCTCGGTCGCGCTGTTCGCGGTGACGACGAACCTGCTGGCCGCCGGCCTGACGCTAGGCGCCATCTTCTACTACGTCGTGATCTACACGATGCTGCTCAAGCGGCACACGTCGCAGTCCACGCTCTGGGGCGGCGTCTGCGGGGCGGCGCCGGTGCTGATCGCGTGGGCGGCGGCCAGGGACAGCCTGTCGTGGCCGTCCTTTCTGCTGTTCCTCGTCATCTTCTTCTGGCAGCCACCGCACTTCTGGGCGCTCGCGATCAAGTACAAGGACGACTACCGCAGCGCGGGAATCCCGATGCTGCCCGTGGTGGCCACCACCCGGCGGGTGCTCGCCGAGTCCGTGCTCTACAGCTGGCTGATGGTCGCGTCCTCGGTCGTAGCCTGGCACTGGATCGGGCCGGTGTACGGGGCGGCGGCGGTCGTCCTCGGCGCGGGCTTCCTCTACGAGGTGCACCGGCTGTACGCCCTGTCGCGCCGGGAGCCGGCCGCTGTGGCCGGCGGTAACGCTGTGGCCGGCGGTAACGCTGGTGCCGACGGCGGCGCTGCTGCCGACGGCGGCGCCAAGCTCGTCACGATGCGCCTGTTCCACCTGTCGGTGCTCTACCTGACGCTGCTGTTCGTCGCGGTCGCGGTCGGCGCGCTCCTGCACTAACGGCGCGCTCCCGCACTAACGGCGGGCTCCCGCACCGATGGCGCGCGCTCGCCGAGGAGCGATTTTCCATGATCACGCCGGCTTATGGCACGGCCTGTGGCTCCTGATACCACCGCGACATGCGTGACAGGTGGTATGAAGCCTTTAATCAACGGGTGAGTTTGGCGTGTATATAGCACGTCCAATTAACCCAATAAAAGAAGTCTTCGTCTTGCCGGGACAGGAGAGACCGGTGATACCCGGGGCCGGGCTAGCTCCCCGCCCAGCCAACGCCGACGCCCGACGCCCGATTGAACCGGTCTGGGCTCTGAGCCGTATCTCAGAGCAGAGAAGGCCCGCGGGCAGACTAGATGACGCTCCCAACGCATGTGCCCGCGGGCCGCTCTACCCTCCCGCCAGCTTCGTTGCCCGCGGGGAGCTCAGCACCGCCACTGGAGTCAACTCCGCGGAACGGCGCGCCGTTACACCGGCGACTAGACTCCGTGGCCGTGATCCTCATCGTGACGGGAGTGGCGGGCAGCGGCAAGACAACGGTCGGGGCGCTGATCGCGGGGCGGCTGCACTGGGAGTTCGCCGACGCCGACACGTTCCACCCGGAAGCCAACGTCGCGAAGATGCGGGCCGGCATCCCGCTGACCGACGAAGACCGGTTGCCGTGGCTGCGGGCCATCGCGGACTGGATGGACTCGCGGGTCGCCGAGGGCGTGTCCGCGGTGGTGACGTGCTCGGCGCTCAAGCGGAGCTATCGTGACCTGCTCTGCTCCGGCGGGCCCGCCGTCGAGATGATCCTGCTCCAGGTCAGCCGCGATGAGCTGCTGCGCCGGCTGGCAGCCCGCTCCGGGCACTTCTTCCCGCGGCAGTTGCTGGACAGCCAGCTGGCGGCGCTCGAGCCGCCGGGGCCAGGCGAGCGAGTGCACACGATCGTGGCCGACGACGACCCGGGCCGGACCGCGGAGCGGGCCATCGCCGCGCTCGGCCTCCGCGCGTCGTAGCCCGGCGGCGTAGCCTGGAATCGTGAAGCTGAAGCTAGACCTGCACGACATCTACAACCAGGGCGGCGAGATCGAACGCGCGCTCCAGCGGATCTTCGATGAGGCGGCCGCGAAGAAGGCGCCTGTCATCGAGATCATTCCCGGCAAGGGATCAGGTCAGCTCAAGAAGCACGTGCTCAGGTTCCTTGAGCGCAAGGACATCAAGCCGCTGTACCACCGGGTGGAGAAGGACTCGAAGAACTTCGGCCGATTGTTCGTGCACTTCAAGTGGAAGTAGAGCGGTCTCGGCACTGGTTCCAAATCGGTATCAACGATGCCGTTTACCGGATATCGCGGTGACCGCTGCGGTTTACTGTCATCAAATATCTTCAACAAAATGTCGGCATCTGGTCGTCTCTGCGTAACCTGGTGGCGCCTTACGCGAGCACACGGATGTGGGCTGTTACTTTGCGCACCTCTGGCGGGAGGCGACAGGGTGATTAACTCCGCGGCGATCATCGACGCGATGCGGCGAACCGTACCACCGGGCCAGTCACGGCTTGACGATGCCGGGGTGGCCGCATTGCGCGAGCTGACCGCGGCGCTCATGGCGGCAAGACCGGAAGCCCCGGACGAGTACGCGCGTTTCCTCGCGATCGCCGGCCGCGGACTTTGCCTGCCGGAGGCCGAACTCGCCTGCCGGCTGGGCGGCACAACCGTCGTCGTGACCGGCGGGACCGGCTGCATCGGGTCGGCCCTGATGGGACAGCTGGCCGCCAGGGGGCCCGCCCGCCTGGTCAGCGTCAGCCGCGGCCTTACCGAGGGCTGGCCGCGTCAGCCCGGCGCCGAGTACCGGCACGCGGACGTGACGGACCGGCAGGCTCTTGACCGGCTGCTGGCCGAGGTGCGGCCGGACATCGTGTTCCACGTGGCGGCGCAGCGCTCGCCCGCCCTCGCGGAAGTCGAGGTGCACCGCACCGTATCGACCAACGTCCTGGGCACCCGCAACGTCCTCGCCGCCGCGGCGGCGACAGGCGTGCCGCAGGTGGTGTGCGCGTCTACGGGCAAGGCGCTGCGGCCCTACTCGCCCGAGATATATACCGCGTCTAAGCGGGCGGCCGAGTGGGTCTCCACGGCGGCCGCGGCGAGCGGCGAAATGCTCTGTTCCGCTGCCCGGTTCACCCATGTCATCGACAACTCCATCGTGCATAAGCGCCTGCTCGCGTGGGCTGACGGTGCTACCGCCAGCGGGCAGCCGGACGGCAGCCGGACGGCTCTCCGGCTGCACAGCGCGGAGATCGCGTTCTATGTGCAGTCGGCGCTTGAGTCAGCGCAGCTGCTGCTGCTCGCGATGCTCGGCGCCGCGCCCGGCGAGTTCCGGATACACGCCATCGCCGACCTCGGCTGGCCGCTCGGCCTGCTTGACGTCGCTCTCGGCATGCTGACGGCGCGAAACTCGGCGACTCCCGTCTACATCAGCGGCTACGACCCGGGCTATGAGGAAGTGGCCTTCCCCGGCCTGTACGACCCGCTAACCGCCGGAGACGTGAGTCCCCTGCTCAACTCGTTCGAGGCGATGGCCCGGGTAACCGCGCCCTGCCCGATGGTGAATTCGTTTCGCTTGGACATGGCGCCCGACGCGGCCGTCCCGAAGCTGCTAGGAGACCTGGACCGGGTATGCGAGCGCACCAGCGACTCGCGGGCGGTCCGGCAGGCGCTCGACGAGCTCAGCTGGTCGCTCCTGGACGCGACCCTCGCGTCCGCCGATCTCCGCACGCTGGAACGCTCCGCGGCGCTCAGCAGCCCGCACGAGCAGACGATGTCGCCGGTGCACCGCCGGATAACGCGCGCGATCAGGCTCCACTCCGGTCAGCCTTGACCCGCGCCTCGATCCCGTCCAGCATGCGGTCGAGTCCGAAATCGAATCGCCTGGTCCGCGTGTCCGGTGAGTCGGGGTCGAGGCCAGCGTCCAGCGCGGCCGCGATGTGCGGATACCGGCCAGACCGGCGGATCCGGCGGCCGAACTCGGCCAGGGCCGCCGCGACCTCCTCCGGGGGCAAATTCGCCGCGGCCGCCTCGGCGGCGTGCTGCGAGCGGATTTCCTGCACCTCGCGCAGGGCCGCCCCGATCACGTAGGTGCCGACGCTCATCGCGACCATCATGGTCGTGGCCAGGTCGAGACCAAGCTCGTCGAGCGCGGCGAGCAGCCGCTCGGCGTTGCGGGCGTCATTGGGCCCGGACGGCGGACCGCTGCCGAGAAAATCAATGGCCCATGGGTGGCGCAGCAGCACGGCGCGCGTGGAATGCGCGTATGAGCGCAGATCGCCCCGCCAGTCGCCGGTCGGCTCTGGCACCTCGACCTCGGCCTGCACCCATTCGAGCATGAGCCGGTGCAACTCCTCCTTAGACGCGATATGCCAGTACAGGGACATCGCGCCCACGTGCATCTCATGCGCTATCCGTCGCATGCTGACGGCATCCGCGCCCTCGGCGTCGGCGACCGCGATCGCCACGTCGATGATGTCGGCCCGGCTCAGCCCGCGCACCCGCCGGGAGCCGGGCCGGTCACCCCGCCGGTCGCCCCGCCCGGCGTCATGCGGCAACAGCGGGCGTAGCGGCACGAAAACGTCTTCGTCGTCATCCGCACCCATATCGGCTCCTCAAATCGAGTAATATCTTATTGCTTTCTAATTCGCCGTCCTGTTATCGTACGTCGTACGAGACGTAGTACAGCGTACGAGTATCATCGAACGGGGAAGCCATGAGCACTGCCGTGCACGGGGCACCCGCCATCGAGGCGGCGGGCCTGGTCAAGCAATTCGGCAAGACACGAGCGCTGGACGGACTGGACCTCACCGTTCCCGCGGGGACGGTCTACGGCCTCCTGGGGCCGAACGGCGCGGGCAAGACCACCGCGGTCCGCGTGCTGTCCACCCTCATCAGGCCCGATGACGGTTACGCGCGGGTGCTCGGCAACGACGTCGTCAGGCACGCGTCCCAGGTCCGGTCGACGATCGGGCTGACCGGCCAGTACGCGGCGCTCGACGAGTATCTCAGCGGCCGCGCCAATCTGATCATGATCGGCCAGCTCAGCCGGCTGACCGCCCGGGCGGCCCGGAAGCGCGCCGATCAGCTGCTCGAGCGCTTCGAGCTGACGATGGCCGCGGGCCGGGCGGTCAAGACATACTCCGGCGGCATGCGCCGCCGCCTCGACCTGGCCGCGAGCCTGATCAGCCACCCAGCGGTGCTGTTCCTCGACGAGCCGACCACCGGCCTCGACCCGAGCGCCCGCGCGCTCATGTGGGATATCGTGCGCCAGCTTGTCGCCGACGGGACCACGCTGCTGCTCACCACGCAGTACCTCGACGAGGCCGACCAGCTCGCGAGCCGGATCGCGGTCATCGACACCGGCAAGGTCATCGCCGAGGGCACGCCGGCCGAGCTCAAGGCGTCGGTCGGCGGCCGGCGGCTGCTGCTCACGCTGGCGGCGGAGTCCGACGGCGCGGCCGCCGCCGGGGCGCTGGCCCCGTTCGCCACCGGCGCCATCACGCTCCCGAACGGTCCCTCCCGCCTCATCGAGGTTCCCGTCGCCGCCACTGACGGCCTGGCGACCGAGGTGCTGCGTGTCCTGGACAACGCGGGCGTGAAGGTAAGCGACATCGCCGTCCGCGGCGCGTCGCTCGACGACGTGTTCCTGACCCTGACCGGCCACGCCGCCGAAGAGAAGGCGGCGGGAGACAGCAAGGAAGAGGTGCCCGCATGACCGCCATCACCGCGCTGCCGGCGGCCGACCTGACCACCGACCGCAAGGCGGCGGCCCAGTTCCTCGGCGACGTGTGGGTGCTGACCAAGCGCAGCATCGCGCGCATCAAGAACGAGCCGGAGACCCTCTCCGACGTCACGATCCAGCCGGTCATGTTCGTGCTGATGTTCACGTACGTGTTCGGCGGCGCGATCGGGGTGGGCGGCGCCGGCGGGAGCTACCACTCCTACCTGATCGGCGGGATGCTCGGCATGAGCATGGCGCAGACCGCGCCGGGCACGGCCGTGGCGGTCGTCTCGGACATGTCGACCGGGCTGATCGACCGGTTCCGCTCGCTGCCGATGTCCCGCGCGGCCGTGCTGACCGCGCGGACGATCGCCGACCTGATCACCCAGGCGATCGGGGCGGCGGTGGTCGCGGCCGTGGGGCTCGCGATCGGCTGGCGGATCACCACCAGCCCGGGCGACGCGATCGAGGCGTTCGCGCTCGCGCTGCTGTTTGGTTACGCGTTCACCTGGGCAGGGGTGTGCCTGGGGATGGTGCTGCGCAGCCCCGAGGCCGCACAGCAGACAGGCTTCATCATCTTCCTGCCGCTGACGTTCATCTCGAGCGCCTTCGTGCCGACGCAGACCATGCCCGGCTGGCTGCAGCCCGTCGCCGAATGGAACCCGATGACCGCGCTCGCGGCCGCCTGCCGTTCGCTGTTCGGCAACCCGAACCCGGCGACGGCCGTGCACGCCTGGCCGGAGGAGCATCCCGAGCTCACCGTCGTCCTGTGGGCGATCGCGATGCTCGCCGTCTTCGCCCCGCTAGCGGTGCGGATGTACCGGAATAAGAACCGCTGAGCTGACGCCGGCGTCGGTTATCGGAAGCGGCTGCGTGGTGGCCGGGCGGACAATTAGGTTGGCTGCAAAATTCAACGCCGACCGAGGGAGGCGTACGTCATGGGATTCCACCGGGTCTTTCTGGCCCCGGCGCTTGGCTTGGTGCTCACCGCCGCGATAACTGCCTGCTCGAGCAGCGGTTCCAGTTCCTCCACCGCTTCAAGTTCCACTTCCGCGCCGGCCAGTTCGTCGTCGACCGCGGCGCCGACGACCAGCGTGAACCCGGGCGGCCCGGCGTCGGGCACCGGCACGGCGAGCACGGTCGCCGCGATCACGTCCAACTGGGAGACGTTCTTCGCCTCGTCGACCCCGGAGAGCAAGCGGCTGGCCCTGCTGCAGAACGGCCAGAAGTTCGCCAGCGCGGTCAAGGCGTTCGCCGCCAGCCCGCTCGCGTCCGCCGTCACCGCCAAGGTCGACTCGGTGAAGGTGAACTCGGCCACCCAGGCGACCGTCACGTATGACCTGACGGCGGCGGGCACGTCGGTCGCCAAGGGCGCGACCGGCAGCGCCGTGCTCCAGGGCGGCACCTGGAAGGTCGGCGACTCGAGCTTCTGCGGTCTGCTCAAGGAAGGGTCGTCGTTCCTGAATATCAAGCTGCCAGCGGCATGCAGCTCAGCAAGCTGAGCCGCCGGAGCCCCGGCAGCACAAGCGGCGGGCGCCACCACGCGAACTCGGTGGCGCTCGCCGCGCTGTGCACGCTGCTGTTCCTGACGTTCCTCGACAACACGATCGTGAGCGTCGGCCTCGGCAACATGCAGACTGACCTGCAGGCGGGGATCACCGACCTGCAGTGGGTGGTCGGCGCGTACGCGCTGACGTTCGCCAGCCTCACGCTGGCCTGCGGCATGATCGGCGACAAACTCGGCCGCAAGAAGGTCATGCTGTCCGGCGCGGGCGTCTTCTGCGCGGGCTCGGTGCTGTGCGCGCTCGCGCCTGACCCCGGAACGCTCATCGCGGGCCGCGCGATCATGGGCCTAGGCGCGGCCGCCAGCGAGCCCGGCACGCTTTCCGTGCTGCGGCAGATCTACGGCGACGAGCGGCGCCGGGCCCGGGCCGTCGGCGTCTGGGCGGCGGTCTCCGGGCTGGCCCTGGCGCTCGGCCCGGTGATCGGCGGCGCGATCGTGGGCGCGTGGAGCTGGCGCGGGATCTTCTGGTTCAACCTGTTCTTCGGGCTGGCCGCGCTGATCGTCGCCGCGATCGTCGTGCCGGAGAGCGCGGACCCGCAGGCGGCGCGCGTCGACGCGGCGGGCACCGTCCTCGGGGCCGGGGCGCTGGCGACGCTGCTGTTCGGGATCATCGACGCGGAAACTTCGAGCTTCGGTGCCGCCGTGCCGGTCACGCTGTTCTGCGTGGCGGCGGGGCTCGCGGCCGGTTTCGGCTGGCGAGAGCGGCGGGCCGCCAACCCGCTGATCAACCTCCGGCACTTCCGGACGGCGGCGTTCACGGTGCCCAACATCGTGGCGCTGTGCGTGTACTTCGCGACGTTCGCGATCTTCTTCTTCACCGCCCTGTACCTGGTCGAGGTCGTGAGCGACTCCGGCTACCGGATCGCGCTGATCTTCCTGCCGATGACCGCGCTCATGATCATCTCGTCGGTGCTGGCCGGGTACTGGACGGGCACGGCCGGGCCGCGCTGGCCGGTCACGATCGGCTGCCTGCTGTTCGGGGCCGGGCTGCTCATCGCCAACCCGCTGATCAGCGCGCATCCCGATTACGTCGCGCTCGCGCTCGCCCTCGCGCTGGCGGGGGCCGGCATCGGCATCACCGTGGTGCCGATCACCTCGGCCGTGCTGGACGCCGTGCCGCCGGACCGGTCGGGCATGGCGGCGTCGGCCGCCAACACCAGCCGGGAGATCGGCGCGGTCCTCGGCGTGGCCGTCCTGGGCGCGCTGGTCTTCGCCCGGCTGAGTTCTTCGCTGACGGCTAACCTTCAGCAGCTCCGCGTCCCGGCGGCCGAGAAATCGGAGATCATCGCCGTGGAGCCGCTCATCATTCACGTCATCGAGACCGGGCAAGCCGGGCTGGCCAGCCACTACGCCGGCTTCGGGCCGATCGTGGGCGAGGTGCTGCAGGCGGCGTACAGGGCATTCGGCGACGGTCTCCACGCGGCTCTCTACCTGGCGGCCGCCCTGGTCCTGTTCGCCGGCGTCCTCGCGGCGGCCACCCTCCGCCCCGCCCGCGACTAGTGTGGGTTTGAAGGTAATTCCACCCGGCTACGTCGTGATATCGGGGTACGGAAGGGAAAACCGGGACAGCTTCTGCGCGTACTCGCGCTGGAAGCCGAGCGGCTCGGTGTAGTCACGCTCGAAGAGGGCGATGAACAGCGTGAGCGTCAGGAAGTGGTGCGCGCCGAGCTCGAACAGCTTCACGTAGTCGTGCGTGGCCAGCGCTTCCCGCTCCGCGTCGTCAAAGCGCAGCCACGTCGACGCCTCGGCGCCGTGCACGTTGAGGATCACGTTCGCGCGCTCGGCCTCCCACCACTCCACGGTTTCCCGGGGCGCCGACCGGTACCGCTCCACCAGTCCGGGATCGCGGTCGACGGTGTAGAGGAACTTGTTCAGCAGGTACTTACTCACGCGCCCGCTCCGTTCGGGTACCAGGTGAAGTAGGCCTCCATCGTGTGGAAGAGATCGAGCGTGTCCACGTAGCCGGCTTTCACGCCGGCGCCCGCCACGCCCATCATCAGCATGAAGTCCATGAACCCGTGGGTCGCGTTCCCCGGTTCCCACAGCGAGTCCAGCGACACCTCGCCAACCGCCTTCTCGATGTCGCCGGAGGCGATCCACTCGACGGCCTTGCGGTCGAACTCGGGGTCGGGCCCGTGCGGGCCGAACTGCCGCGGGCCGCCCAGCTCGAGTGACAGGTGGCCGGTGCCGATGATCGCCACCCGCAGGTCAGCGGACCACGATTCGACCAGCGAGCGCAGCGCCGCGCCCAGCGCCACGAACCGCGACGGCCGCGGCAGCGGCGGCGCGAAGATGTTCGTGTACACCGGCACGATCGGCAGGTCGGCCTCCGGCCGCAGCGTGATGATCGGGCAGGTGACGCTGTGGTCGATCCGCAGTTCGTTGCTGAACGCGAGGTCGAAGCCCGCGTCGAGGCCGCCCCTGAGGATGTGCGCCGAGAGGTCCTCCTGGCCCTTGAGGAACAGCCGCGGCAGCCCGAACTCGCGTTCCTCGTTGTACCAGTTCGCGTCGTAGCCCGGCGCCTTGCCGACGAGGAACTGCGGCATGTTGTCCAGCCAGAGCTGGTGGAAGTGGTCGCTGCCCACCATGACGAGCACGTCCGGCCGTGCCCGGGTCAGCGTTTTACGGAACGCGGTGATCTTCGCCACCCACTCGTCGGCGAAGTCAGGCCGGTCCGCCCCGGTAGCGGTGCTGGCCCGGTAGTAGAACGGGTGGTGAGTCGAGGCGATGACCGCTGCGACGGTAGCCATGGCGGCTCCCTTGCCGTAAACGATGAACGATGAGGGTTAGGACTCGGGGTTAACGTAAACCGCGTTGCGGTCCACGGCCATATAAATGTCGTTCGCGATCGGCCGCCGCTGTTCCTCGGCGAGCTGGCCGAGCAGCCCGGCGCACCGGGCGAGCAGCGCGAAGCCGCGCAGCAGGGAAAGGGGCAGCCCCAGGTCGGCGAGCACCGCGCCGCAGACCCCGGCGCCGTTCAGCGGCAGCGTGCGCCCCAGCACCTGCGGGTGCACGCGGCCGATCGCCTCGAGCAGGCGGAGGTGCGGGCCGCGCAGGCCCTCTTCCTCGGCGATCTTGATGAGCACCGGCGTGCGCGGGTCTGCCGCCTTGTGCACCGGATGCCCGAAGCCGGGCACGAACTTCCTGGCCGCGCGGGCCGAGCGCACGGCCGCCAGCGCCAGCGAGTCGTACCCGGCGTCCGTGGCGGGCACCGTGTCGGCGGCCGCCAGCACCCCGGCCAGGAACTGCCCGCAGTCCTCGGTCACGCCGAGGAACCGCGACCCGCCGCCGAGCAGGCCCGCGGCCAGCGCGCCCTGCACCGAATCGGGGGCGGACAGGTACGTCAGGCGGGCGGCGATCGCGGTCGGCGTGAACCCGTGGTCGGCCAGCGCGACGAGCACCGCCTCGAACACCCGCACCTCCGACGCCGACGGCCGCCGCTGGGTGACCAGCCACATCGCCAGCTCACCGAAGCCCACCTTGCCCATCAGGTCCGCCGCCAGATCCTGCCCGAGCAGCGTGATCGTGTCGGCGTCCGACGTCCCGAGCGAGGTGGGGTACTCAGCGGTCATGATGTCTCCGCCGAGAGCCACGCGCGGATCTCGTCGCCGTGCTCGTCGAGTTCGGGCGGTGCCAGCGGGTAGTCAGCCGGCGTCGCCGAGAACGTCACCGGGTGGCGGACGCCCGGCCGGACCCGGGAACCAGAGCCCGCCTGGATGACCGGCTCGAGGCCGATCTTCTCGGCGAACGCGACCCCGGCGTCCACGGTGTTGATCGGCCCGCACGGGACCCCGGCCGCGATCAGGACGTCGAACCACTCGGCGGCCGAACGCGCCGCCAGCTTCTCCGCGAGCAGCGGCCTCAGCTCCGCGCGGTTGGCCGTCCGGCCGGGGTTGGTCGCGAAGCGCGGATCGGCGGGCAGTTCGCGTGCCCCGATGAGCTCGCACAGCTTCCGGAACTGCGCGTCGTTGCCCGCGGTGACGATCAGTTCACCGTCGCCGGTGGGCAGCGGCTCATAGGGAAACAGCGAGGGATGTGAGTTGCCCATCCGGAACGGCACGACCCCGCCCGCCACGTAGGCGCTGGTCTGGTTCACCATGCCGGACATCGCGGAGGCCATCAGGCTGGCGTCCAGGTGCTGGCCCTCGCCGGTCGCGTTGCGGTGGTTGAGCGCGGCCAGGACCGAGATCGTCGTGTGCAGCCCGGCTATCACGTCGAACGCCGAGATGCCCGCCCGGTACGGCGGCCCGTCCGGCGAGCCGGTCAGGCTCATCAGCCCGGACATGGCCTGCACCATCAGGTCGTAGCCGGGCAGGTCCCGGCCGCCGGCGGTGCCGAAACCGCTGATCGACGCGTAGATGACCGCCGGGTTGTCAGCGCGCACCGACTCGTAGTCCAGGCCGTAGCGGGCGAGCCCGCCCGGCTTGAAGTTCTGCACGAACACGTCGGCCCGGCGCGCGAGCGTCTTCGCCAGCGCGCGCTCACGCTCGTCCTTGAGGTCCAGGGCGACCGACCGCTTGTTGCGGTTGATCGCGAGGAAGTACGTGGAGACGCCGTCCTCGGTGACCGGCGGCTGCCAGGCTCGCGTGTCGTCGCCGGCCGGGCTTTCGACCTTGATCACGTCCGCGCCCAGATCGGCCAGGAGCATCGTGCAGTACGGGCCGGCCAGCACACGGGAGAAGTCGGCGACCAGCAGCCCGGCGAGCGGGCCGGACCGGTCAGGATCGCTCATGAATAATCCTCCATCTGGCCTACTGTCCGTACAGCGGACACATGTCCGTCATGCGGAGTATGGTGACTTGCGTGGCTTGCTGTCAAGACACATCCCCGGCCATGGCCTGCGGGACACCCTGACAGGCCGCCCAGTCGGCGCTGATCGCGCTCGCGGTCTGCGTCAGCAGCGGCAGGTACTGACCGGTCAGCACGTCGAGCGTGGTCTCGGCCGCGTGCGCGTTGACGTTCAGCGCCGCGATGACACGCCCGTCGCCGTCGCGCAGCGGCACGGCCACCGACCGGATCGCCGGGGCGAGCTCGCCGTCCGTGAGCGCCCAGCCGCGCGCCCTGACTTCGCGGAGCGCCGCGGACCGCCGCGCGGAATCGGGCTGGCAGCGCGGCGTGACGCCGGACCGGCTCGGCTCGGCCAGCACCCGCTCGGCCTCCTCCGGCGGCAGCGCGGCGAGCAGCACCTTGCCGAGCGAGGTCTGCATCGCCGGGAACCGGGTGCCGACCGTGACCGCCAGCGCGACGATCTTCGGCACGGCGACGCGGGCGACGTACACGATGTCGGACCCGTCCAGCTGGGCGATCGACGACGACTCGGACGTCCGCGCGACCAGCGCCTCCATGTGCGGCCGGGCGATCTCCCACAGGCCGCGGGACAGGACGTACGACATGCCGAGGTCGAGCACCCGCGGGGTGAGCTCGTAGCCCGACCGCGCCGCCTGCCGCACGTAGCCAAGCTGCTCGAGCGTGAGCAGGATGCGGCGCGCGGTCGGGCGCGGCAGGTCGCTGGCGGCCGCCACGCCGGCCAGCGACATCACGGGCTGACCGGGCCCGAAGGCGCGGATCACGTCGAGGCCGCGCGCGATCGCCTCGATGAAGTCAGGGCTGCTGTCCCGACGTGCCACGGGCTCTCCTATCTCCCGGGGGACGACCCCCCCGTACCCCCGGCTGCACGGCCGATGGAACTGCGAGGATACCGACCGTGCCATTCCGCGGCCTTAGGCGCACTGTAACGCGTTTCGGCCGTGTTGTCCGCATGGCGGACAGGTCAATCAGAGCACCGGACAGATCCTGTCGTTTCGCCCACTTGACAGCGGGCGGATTACGGGACAGTGTTCCGATCAGACTCATGGCGACCGACTGCCGGACATTCGTCCGAGAGTGCGCCGCAGGCTAGCACATCCGCCGCCCAGTGGAGGTTTCCTATGACAGCAACGGAGCCGCGGCCGGGTCAGCCGGTTGTGTTCCGGAACGCCACCGTGCTCACGATGGACGACGCGCACACGGTGCTGACCGGCGCGGACGTGCTGGCCGACGGTGAGCGCATCGCGGCGGTCGGCCCCCGGCTGACCGTGCCGGACGGCACGGCCGAGATCGACGCGACCGACGGCATCGTCATGCCGGGCATGATCGACACGCACCGGCACATGTGGCAGACCGCGATGCGCGGATACGGCGCCGACTGGACCCTCACCCAGTACTTCGTCTACTACTACCTGAACTGGGGCAAGATCTTCCGCCCGCAGGACGTGTACGCGGGGAACCTGCTGTCGGCGATCGAGTCGGTCGACGCGGGGGTGACGACCGCGGTGGACTGGTCACACGGGCTGCGGACCACCGACCACGCCGAGGCCGCCGTCGACGCGCTCGAAGCGGTGCCTGGCCGCTTCGTCCTCGCCTACGGCAACATCTTCCAGGGTGCGTGGGAGTGGGCCACCACACGAGAGTTCCGCGACTTCTACGCCCGCCGGTTCGACGGCAAGGGCGACATGCTCGGCTTCCAGATCGCGTTCGACATCCCCGGTGACGAGGCCTTCGCCGAAAAGGCCGCGTTCGAGGTGGCCCGCGAACTCGGCGTCAACGTCACCACGCACGCCGGCGTGTGGAAGGTGACGAGCGACACCGGCCTCGGCCAGATGTACGAGGGCGGGTACATGACCCCGGGCACGATCTACGTGCACGCGGCGTCGCTGTCCGCCGATTCCTACCACAAGATCGCCGCGACCGGCGGCTTCGCGTCGATTTCCACGGAGAGTGAGTGCAACGCCGGGCAGGGGTACTCCCCCACCTGGAAGCTGCGCAGGTACGGCATCCCGGTCTCGCTGTCGAACGACACCAGCGTCTGGTGGAGCGGTGACCTCTTCGCCGCGATGCGCGCGACGCTCAACGCCGACCGCGCCATGGAGCACTTCGAGGCGCACGCCGGGGACAACACCGTCACGAACCACATCCTGCGTGCCGAGGACGTGGTCGACTACGCCACGCGCGGCGGCGCGAAGGCGCTCGGCCTCGACTCGGTCACCGGCAGCGTCGAGGCGGGCAAGAAGGCGGACCTGGTGCTGATCAAGAACGACAGCTCGCCGGTCAGCTTCCCGGTCCTGCACCCCTGCGGCCACGTCGTCTACCAGGCGCAGCGCGGCGACGTGCACACGGTGACCGTGAACGGCAAGGTCGTCAAGTTCGACCACAAGCTCACCGGCGTGGACCTGGGCGCGGCTCGCCGGGCGATCGACGAGACGATCTCCTACCTCCGGGCCGAGCACGGCCCGGAGGAGTGGGACAAGGGCATGCACCCGGAGGTACCGGCGCACGAGACGCTCACCAACCCGTACACGTACCGGGAAGATGTCTCGGCCTGGCAGGAATCTGGGTAATCAGCTCCTTAACGAGCCATGGCGACTGCTGGCGGCCACCATGGCTCGTTAGGGGAAAATCGCCTTCTGCTGTTAGCCCCAGACTTCCTCAGCCACTTCGACGATCAGCCGGAGCTTGGCCCACTGCTGCTCCTGGGTGAGGTCGTTGCCCTCCTTGGTGGAAGAGAAGCCGCACTGGCCGGAGATGCAGAGCTGGTCGATGTCGGCGTACTTGGCGGCTTCCTCGATCCGGCGCTTGAGGTAGTCCTTGGACTCGAGCTCGCCGTTCTTGGTGGTCATGATCCCGAGCACGACGTGCTTGCCCTTCGGCAGGTAGCGCAGCGGCTCGAAGCCGCCGGACCGCTCGTCGTCCCACTCGCAGAAGAAGCCGTCGACGTCGAGCTGGTTGAACAGCGTGTCGGCGACGAAGTCGTAGCCGCCCTCGGCTGCCCACATGGACTGGTTGTTGCCGCGGCACATGTGGGTGGTGACGGCCATGTCCGCCGGGCGGCCGCTGATCGCCTTGTTGATCGTGGCGATGTAGGTCTCGTGCTGGTGCAGCGGGTCGCCGCCGATCTCGGCGACGTGCTCGCGCTGCTTGGGGTCGTTCACGTACGCCAGGGACGTGTCGTCGAGCTGCAGGTACCGGCAGCCGAGGTCGTACAGGCCCTGAAGCTGCCGGCCGTACGCGGCGGCGAGGTCGTCCCAGAACTGGGCGAGGTCCGGGTAGACGGTCTCGTCGATCGCCGACCGGCCGCCGCGGTAGTGCACCATGCTCGGCGACGGGATCGTGATCTTGGGCGTCTGGCCGGGACCGACGTTGTCGCGCAGGAACGCGAAGGCGTCGGCGAAGATCGTCTCCGGCAGCGCGATCCGCCCGGTGATGTGCGCCGAGGCGGGCGCCCACTCGAAGTTCTTGTCCTTGTTGTGGAACGCGACCTTGATCGTGTCGTCCTGCACCTTGGTGACGCCGCCGAGCGCGTAGATGAAGTCCATGTGCCAGGACTCGCGGCGGAACTCGCCGTCGGTCGCCGACCGCAGGCCCGCCTCGCCTTGCTTGCGGATCGCGTCGGCGATCGCGGCGTCTTCGATCTCCCGCAGCTGCTGCGCGGTGAGCTGCCCGCTGGCGAACTGGTCGCGGGCCGCGAGCACCTCGGGCGGGCGCAGCAGGCTGCCCACGTGATCGGCCCGGAACGGCGGGCGTGCGATATCGGCCATGGGACGTCCCCTCTTCTGCTCTGAAGTGTCCGGAAGATCTTAGGCAAACTGTGCGAGCCACGGCTAGCGGGCATTCCGGATGGTGGATACTGATCTTGACACATGCGGGGTGGCATGATAACGGCTAACTTGATCGTGGTGACCGGACGGTCAGCGGCGTGCATTACGTGATCCTGCGCCCGCCGGAGGACGCGTGCATCGAACGGGTCCGCGAGCGCTCCGGGCACGGGTTCACGGACCTGGACGCCGCTCGCCGGATGTACGGGGAGTTCGGGAACGCGGCGCTGGCCAGCGCGGGGATCGGCCAGCGGCATGTGGTCGACGCCGGCGAGAGCGTCGACGCGGCCCTGCTCGCGGGACAGATATGTGCCCTGGTACGGGGCGGTTTGCTAACGATCTTCAATTGCGGGGGTTACAGCTCAACATCGAACTGACCATCACG
>DASZKN010000136.1:0-21416 GCA_035552855.1 Trebonia sp.
TACCTGGGGACCGAGGCGCGGGCGCTGGGCTACGGCGGGATCGCGGCGGTGGCGCGGGCGGCCGGGGCGTCGGAGACCACGGTGAAGAAGGGCATGGAGGAGGCCGGGGACCCGGAGGCCCTGCACGCGCTGGCCAGCTCACCCTCGACCGCGGCCGCCAGCCCCTCCGCCCCGGCGGCAACGGCGGCTACACCAGGCTCTCCGAAGCCGCCCTCCTCGCGGCCGCCGCCTGCCACGTCCGCCTCCGCGTGCCCTGGGCACTCCTCGGCCGCCTGTTCGGCGTCCACCCCTCCAGCATCAGCAAACCCGCCGCCGCCGCCATCCCCCTCCTGGAAAAACACGGCATCACCCGGCAGCCCGCAACCCCCTGCCTCAACACCGCCGGCAAGCTCCCTGCAGCATGCCGCAGCCGCCGGCATCACCCTCACCATCCCCGCAGAAACATCCGCACCAGACGAAAACCGGCATACCCGACAAGACAGCGACACGCCCGAAACAACCAAATAATAAACCGACGCGTCCTATTCGCCGCGAACGGCCCGTGATCATGGAATACACCCCGGCGGGCGAGCGGCGAGCGGGGAGCGGGGAGCGGCCTACTCGAACAGGATGCGGCGGCGGGCGACGACGATCAGGCCCACGACCACGAACGCCGTGATCCAGGCCAGGTGCTTGTTGGTGATCACGCGGTTGGATGGCAGCAGGCGGGCGAGCCGGCCGCCAGCCGGGCCGGTCGCGGCGTCCGCGACCGCAGCCGTCCGGGCCGACGGCGTGCCGAGCAGCATGATCACCGCCAGCAGGAAGGCGTCGATGTACGTCCGGCCGTCGCCGAACACGCTGCCCCAGAACTGCCACGACGCGCAGACGATCTCCACCAGCACGAAGACCACGAACGCGACCCGCTCATGCACCGGCACCCGAGTCGACCGCAGCACCAGCAGGCCGGACACCACCACGACCGCGAGCACGATGAACTCGATCAGGTTGATGTCGTACATGCCCAGGTGCGTCCAGCTCATCAGCCGGAAGTCCGTGAACAGGCCGCGCACCAGCGCCTTGAACGGCAGCGTGAAGTTCGCCGTGATGTCGGCGGTGCCGCCCGCCTTGCCTTTCACGAGCACCTTCTCCAGGCCCTGGAGCACCACGTACGCCACGCCCGGCAGCACCCAGATCAGGTCCTCCAGCCCGGGCCGCGCCCGGCGCCTGTACATCGCCCACAGCCGGGTCAGCGCGATCCCGACGGCCAGCGCCAGCAGCGGCTCGTTGGTGATCACCCCGTAAGCGAGCAGCAGCGCCGCGAGGATGTAGCGCGATCGCCGGTAGGCGAGCAGGGCGCCGAGCATGCACGCGTCCGCCAGCGGCTCGGAGGTGTCCCGCCCGACGCTGATCACCAGCCCGAAGTACGCCACGAACAGCAGCCCCCACAGGGCGTGCCGCCCGGACTCGCGGGCGAACTTCGCGCCGAGCCAGGCGATGATCGCGACGCAGGCCAGGTTGATGAGCACCAGGACGGTCGGCACGGCCCGGTGCTGGCCGGCCGACAGCAGCCACGCGACGACCGGGTAGCCGAGCCGGGTGTACCGGTAGTTGTGGTCGACCGTGATGCCGTAGGCGGTCGCGTGCCAGTTGAACGGGTTGAGCGCGAACCGGTAATAGAACTGCCCGTCGTAGCCCGCCAGCGGCACATGGCTGATCCGCGGGACCATCTGGGCCGGGTGGCTGAACTTGACGCCGGACATGATGAACAGCGTGATGTGGCCGGCCGCCCAGACCTGCCAGCGGGCGAGGACGAACGCGAGCCAGCCCAGCAACCCGATGGCCGCCGCCACGGCCGGGTGGTTCAGCCTCGTCAGGGCCGGCGACGCGACGGATCTTTCCGATTCCGACGCGTCCGTCGATGTCAACTGCAACCCGCTCTCCCAGGTCCTTCGCGTCCTATGCGTGGTTTACCGCCGGTCCTCACGTTAGCGAGACGCGTGGGAGACGGCGCACGCAGACTACCCGGACGTTCTTTCCGGCTAGTCTGTGACGGGTTAAGTCCGGATGGCGTCTCAGACCGGGGCTGATCGTGTAAGAGTGTATGACCTGTAAAGCCGGGACAGCTTGCAAAGCCGGAGATGATCGATCTGTGTCGGTCAGGAATGGTGGCTGGTAGGGATGCCTAACACCGCGCCTGGCGCTGAACGCGTTGCGGACGGCGTCGAAGGCAGTCCCGCGCCCGCGTCCCGCGCCCGCGCTGGCGCGTGGCGCTGGCGCTGGGCCGGCCTCGGTGTCTTCCTGCTGCTCGTCGTCGTGCTGTTCGACGCGTACCTGCACCTGTCGAAGACGTACGCCGAGAACTCCGACGAGGCCAACATCCTGCTGATGGCCAGCGACATGCTGCACGGCAACCTTTACCTGTCCGGCTGGAACGTGTCGGACGTGCCGTTCATCAGCACGGAACTGCCGCAGATGGCGCTGCTCGTGTGGCTCTTCGGCCTGCACCTCAACACCGCGCACATCGCGGCGGCGACCACGTACACGCTCGTCGTGGCGATCGCCATGGTGCTCGCCAAGGGCAAGGCGCACAAGTGGCAGGCCGTCGCCCGGATGGCGCTGGTGCTCGGGATCATGCTCGCCCCGCAGCCCGGTGTCGGGATCTTCGTGGTCATCTTCTCGGTCGGGCACATCGGCACCGCGCTGCCGGTGATGCTGACCTGGCTGGTCATCGACCGGGCCGGCCGGCGCTGGTGGGTGCTGCCGGTGGCCGCCGTGATGCTGGCGTGGGCGGAGACCACCGACCCGCTGGTGCTGGTGATCGCCATCTTCCCGGTCGTGGTGGTCTGCGCCGTCAGGCTGCTGACCGCCGCCCTGTCCGGCGTGCGACAGGGCGGACACGGCGGCGCCCTGGCCGGGCTGCGCGCCGCGCTGCTGAGCAAGTGGTTCGAGGTCGGGCTGGCCGTGGCGGCGGGCCTGGGCTACACGATCGCCTGGATCGGCGGCCACCTGCTGCGCCGGGCCGGCGGGTACGTGCAGAACCCAGTCCTGTACCAGTTCGACTCGCCGGACAAGTGGTTCATGCAGACCCGCATCGTGGTGCACGGGCTGCTCGAGATGTTCGGCGCCTACTTCGTGCCCGGCCCGCAGTCGCCGCAGGGCGACGCGCCTCCGCTCGGCGGCCTTGACCAGGTCATCGCCTACACCCACCTCATCGGCGTGGTGCTGGCGATCTGGGGCGCGTGCGCGATCGCGCGCCGCTTCTTCTTCCGCGACGCCGACTTCGTCAGCCAGTTGCTGCTCGCCGGGATCGTCGCGAACGTCTTCGCCTACCTCCCGACCACGCTGGCCGATCACTCGGCGCTGAACACGCGCGAGATCGCGCCCGTGCTGCCCTTCGCGGCCGTGCTGGCCGGCCGGATGCTCGGCGACCGGCTGCTCCGGGCGCCGCTGGGCGGCCCGCTGGCCACGTTCCGGCTGCCCGGCAAGAACGGCGGCGGCAAGAACAGCGGCAAGAAGGTCGGCGTCCGGGTGATAGCCGCGTCGCTCGTGGTGCTGCTGGGCTGGTTTGGCTTCGGCCTGTGGCGGCAGGCGGACACCCCGGCCGCGCCCACCCCGTACACGCAGCTCGTCGCCGACCTGGAGAACATGCACCTCACCTACGGTGTCGGCGGCTACTGGCAGGCGAGCCTCATCACGGTGGAGTCCGGCGGCGCGGTCACGATCCGCGCGGTCACGCCCGCGTGCCTGCAGCCGTACAAGTGGGAGTCCAAGCCCTCCTGGTACGACCCGTCCCAGCACGCGGCGAACTTCCTCCTGCTCAGCAACGTGCCCGGGTACTTCAGCAAGTTCGCCGTGACCCCGGGCGTGCTGCTGCTGCTCAACCAGTGGTTCCCGCATCAGTACATCAACACGGGCGGGGTGCTGGCGGTGCAGGACGGGAACCAGATCTACAACTACCAGACGCGCGTTTACCAGGGGAACCTGCTGGCCGTGCGGCAGAAACTGGTGAACAACATGACCAATCCACCGCCCTGGCTGGTGAAGAAACTGAAGGGAAAGCCGCCCGTCGCATGCGGGTAACGTGGGTAGTCTTTACCGGACCCCTAGCAAGCACAGGCCGTAGAGCCGATCTCCGCGGCCAGACCGTGAGGTTATTTAATGCGACGCGCACACGCGCTTCTCGTTGTCCCGTTGCTGGCCGTCGCGGCCATCGCGGGCTGCGGTTCTTCGTCACCCTCGTCCGGTTCATCCTCCTCCTCGTCGGCGGCCGCCGGCGCCAGCAGCTCCGTGTCCGTGACCGGCGCGTTCGGCGCGGCGCCCAAGGTGACGATCCCGTCGAAGAAGGCCGGGACCGCGCTGTACACCAAGACGCTCATCAAGGGGACCGGTCCGACGCTGACCTCTGCCGAGTCCTTCGTCGGCAACTACGTGGCGTACGTCTGGAGCGGGACCACCCACAAGCTCGCCACGAGCACGTTCTCTTCCCACAGCCCGTCGCTGTTCACCGGGTCGCTGCTGCCGGGGTTGTCGACCGCCATCAAGGGCGCGACCGAGGGCAGCCGCGTGCTCGCGGTCATCCCGCCCAAGCAAGGGTTCGGCGCGAGCGGCAACTCCCAGCTCGGCATCACCGGCTCCGACACGCTGGTGTTCGTCGTCGACCTGGTCAAGGAGTTCGGCAACACGGCCGGCGCCAACGGCACGCACGTGTCGAACGGTGGCGGCGCGCTGCCGACGGTGAGCACCCCGGCCGCGGGCAAGTCGCCCACGATCACGATTCCCAAGGGCAAGAACGCGCCGAAGAATCTGACCGTCACGACCCTGATCAAGGGCAGCGGCGCCAAGGTGGCCAAGGGACAGACCGTGGTGGTCCAGTACACCGGCGTGATCTGGCGGACCGGCAAGGTCTTCGACTCCTCGTGGTCGCGCAGCGCGCCGTTCGGCTTCGTGCTCGGCGGGACCCCGGAGCAGGTGATCCCCGGCTGGGACAAGGGGCTGCTCGGCCAGACCGTCGGCAGCCGCGTCATGCTCACGATCCCGCCGTCCGACGGCTACGGCAAGTCCGGGCAGTCCCAGGCCGGCATCAAGGGCACGGACACCCTGGTGTTCGTCGTCGACATCCTGGGCGCGGTCAACGCATAGCCCGGCTTTGACCGCGGTTCCGGGTGTCACAGCACCCGGAACCGCGGTCAGCGAGCGCGCAGCAAGTCCGCCGCGTGCCGCCCGGCCGCGGCGGCCGCGAGGAAGTACGCGAGATCTTCGTCCAGGCCGCGCCCCATCGTGGACAGCGGAACCGGGCACGCGCGCAGCGCGTCCGCGAGCCCGTCCACTGGCACGGTCACGAGCCGGTGACGAGCGCCGAGCGGTGCCGCCGCGGCCGCGATCCGCGCGCCCAGCGGCGCCGGCAGCGCGGGCAGCACGACGTCGGCCGCCGCCAGCGCGACCTCGCCGTACGCGGTAAGGCTGTGGTGCGAGATGCCCTGGTGCCGGGCGCGGGGATCGGCGCCGGACAGCCGCAGCGACGCGACCGGTCGCCCGCCGAGCACCGCGGCCGCGTTCACGGCCTCGCCGGCCGCCACGCCGGAGAATCCCCACCGGGTCCCGGTGCCGAGGTTGCCCGGTCCCTGGGCCACGATCGCCGCGTCCGCGCCCAGCACATGCCGCGCGGCGAGCAGCCCGGTGTGCACGGTCACCGTCTCCAGGTCTCCGCCGAACGACTGGCCGGTCGAGATCGTCCCGGCCAGCCAGCCCGCCGCGCGCAGCCCCGCGGCCGCCCGCGAGAACCACGCCGGCAGGGCGCCGCCGTCCTGCATCACATAGGCGACGCGGAACGGGGGGGAGCCGGCATCGTTCGTTAGGGATGAGGAGAACAGGCCGGAGAGGACCGCCGGCAGGGCCGAGTGGAGATCGGCCACGATCACCGGCATTCCGTCGAGCGAGGACGCGTCCCGGAGCGCCGCGTGGTATGGCGAGCCCTGCTCGTCGACGCTGGCCACCATCGCCTGCAGGGGTGTATACCTGGATTTCACGATATGTCCGCTATCGGCGCTATCGGGCGCGGGCGAGCCGACGGACGCGGGCGGGTCCGGCGGCAGGCGGTCCGGGATCGCCACCACGAACGCGTACCCGCCGGTGCCGAGCCCGGCCGCGAGCGCGGAGACGTTCAGCAGCACGCGGTCGCCGACCCGCGGCGACCCGGTCAGCGCCGGGTACGCGAGTGCGCGTACCGAGTCGCCGTCCACGGTTACGATGATCTCGGCTGCTCCGGGCCACTCCCGCCGCAGTGCCGTGACGATTCCGCTGCGCCATCTGATCACGACGGAAGACTAGTAGAGCAGGAGACCACGCGATGTCCAAGCGCAGGACCGAACGGCTCCTGTCGATCGTCGTCTTGCTGCTGTCAACCCGCCGTCACCTGACCGCCGAAGAGATCCGGGCCGCGGTCCACGGCTACCCGGAGCAGTCCGACGCGTTCAAGCGCATGTTCGAGCGGGATAAAGAGGAGCTGCGCGACCTGGGCATCCCGCTTGAGACCGGCCTGACGAACCCGCTCGACGACGAACTCGGCTACCGCATCAGCAGGCAGGACTACGAGCTTCCGGAGATTCATCTCGAGGCCGACGAGGCCGCCGTCCTCGGCATCGCGGCCCGCGTCTGGGAGAGCGCGGCCCTCGCCGGCGCGGCGGCGGGCGCGCTGCAGAAGCTGCGGGCCGCCGGGGTCGAGGATGACAACAGCGGCAGACCGGGCATCGAGCCGCGGCTGACCACGCAGGAGCCCGCGTTCGGGCCGCTGTGGGAGGCGGTCCGCGACCGCCGCCCGGTCACGTTCGCCTATCGCGCCTCCGGCCGCGCCGAGGCGGCTAAGCGCGTGCTCGAGCCGTGGGGCGTGGTCAACCGCCGCGGCCACTGGTACGTCGCCGGCCACGACCGCGACCGGCAGGCGACCCGGGTCTTCCGGCTGAGCCGGATCGAGGGACCGGTGAAGATGTCCGGGCCGCCCGGCAGCGTCACCGTGCCGGACGGCACGGACGTGCGCGAGCTGGTCAAGGGCTGGAACCAGTCCCCGGAGACCGAGCGCAAGACCGCGACCCTGCGGGTGCGCGCGGGCGCGGGCACGATGCTGCGCAAGTACGCGGACGGCGAGATCGAGCCGGACGGCGCGGGCTGGGACAAGGTGAGGGTCTCCTACCCGGACGCGGGGTGGTACATGGAATACCTGGCCTCGTTCGGCCCGGACGTGGTGGTGACCGACCCGCCGGACCTGCGGCAGGCGGTCGTCAAGCACCTGAAGGGAGTGCTCGGATGACATCGCCCCGTACGACGCCGCGCATGGTGACGTCGGCGGAGCGGCTGCGACGGCTGCTCGCGCTCGTGCCCTATGTGGTCAGCCGGCGGTCGGTGGGGCTGGCGGAGGCGGCGGCGGCGTTCGGCATGACCGAGCGCGAGCTGGTCGACGACCTGAACCTGGTCTGGTGCGTCGAGCTGAAGGCGCCCGACCCGTACTGCCCGATCGACCTGTCCTACGAGGGCGGCGAGATCTCGGTCAGCCAGGCCGAGTCGATCGCCCGGCCGCTGCGGCTGGCGGCCGACGAGGCGAGCGCGCTGCTCGTCGCGCTGCGCATGGTGCAGGACGTGACCGACCGGGACGACGAGGCGCTCGTCAGCCTGATCGCGAAGCTCGAGGCCGCGGCCGGTGCCGCCGGCGCGGCGAGCGCGCAGGTGGCGGTCGACATTATCCCTAACGGTCCCATGCTCGCCGCCGACATTCGCCGCGCGCTGACCGGCGGCCACCGGCTGCACCTGCGCTACTACGTGCCCGGCCGGGACGAGGCCACCGAGCGGGACGTGGACCCGATGCGGCTGCTCGTGGTTGAGGGCCGCACCTACCTGGAGGGCTGGTGCCGGCTGGCCGAGGGCGTCCGGCTGTTCCGGCTGGACCGGATCCTGTCGCTGTCGGTGCTCGACACCCCGGCGTCGGTGCCGGAGCAGGCGGCCGGGCGGGACGTGGACCAGGGCCTGTTCCTGCCGTCGGCGTCGGACCTGCTCGTGGAGTTCGAGCTGTCCGCGGCGGCCCGCTGGGTCGCCGAGTACTACCCGTGCGAATCGGTTACCGAGCTAGGCGACGGGCGGCTGCGCATTACGCTGCGCACGCCGGACACGCAGTGGATACGGCGCCTGGCGTTGCGCCTGGGAGAAGTGGCGCGAGTGATATCGCCGCCAGAATTGGCGGCGGAAGTTCGCGACGAGGCCGCCGCCGCGCTGGCCCAATACGAATAAATTATTCGCTTCTTCTTCAGGTACCCGGCAATGGATATTCCCTCGGATACAGTTCGCGCCGTGCGCACTATGGGGAGCGAAACACGCCGGCCGGCCGGGGCCGCGCCGCGCGGCCGGGGCCGGGGCCGGGATCGCGCGGCCTGGGGTCTTGGCACGATCGCCGTCGCCGTCGTGCTGCTCCTCGCCTACCTGCGCACCGCGGGCACGGTGCCCGTGCTCTCCGACGGCGCGGGCAACGCGCTGCAGGCGTGGGACATGCTGCACGGGAACCTGCTGCTGCACGGCTGGTGGGTCACGGACGTGTCCTTCTACACCACCGAACTGCCGCAGTACATGCTCGTCGAGGCGGTCGCCGGACTGCGTCCGGAAGTCGTGCACATCTGCGCGGCGCTGACCTACACGCTGCTCGTGCTGCTCGCGGCGTTCGCGGCCCGCGGCCGTGCCCGCGGGCGGGCCGGTCTGGCCCGCGCGGCGCTCGCCGCCGCGATCATGCTGGCGCCGCAGCCGGGGGCGCCGGCCTGGATCCTGCTGAGCTCGCCCGACCACGTCGGCACGGCGGTGCCCGTCCTCGTGCTGGTGCTGCTGCTGGACCGGGCCCGTCCCCGGTGGTACGTGCCGGTCATCGCCTGCGCGCTGCTCGCCTGGGCGATCGTCGGCGACCCGCTGACGCTGGTCATCGGCGTCGCCCCGCTGGCGCTCGCCTGCCTGCTCCGGGTCCGCCGCGGCCGGTGGTTCGAGCTTTCGCTGGCGGCCGCCGCCCTCGTCGCGGTCCCCGTCGCGCTGGCGGCCGGGCATGCCGTGCGCGCGCTGGGCGGATTCGCCACCAACAAGGGCGTGTCCAGCCTGGTGCCGGCTTCGGTGCTGCCGGGGAACGTGTCGCTGACCGGGCAGAGCTTCCTGGCGATCTTCGGGGCCGACGTCGGCGCCGCGCGCGGCGGGCTGAACGTCGCTTTCGCCGTCGTGCACCTGGCCGGGGTGGCGCTGGTGCTCGGCGCGGTCGCCGTGGCGGCGTGGCGGCTGCTGCGGTACCTCGGCGGCCGCGGCGAACTGGCCGCCGACGTGCTGGTGATCGCCGTCGTGGCCAACGTGGCCGGGTACTTCCTCGGCTTCCGGATCCCGAACATCTACGCCGCCCACGAGATCGGCCCGGTGCTGTCGCTCGGGGCGGCCCTCGCCGGGCGGATCGCGGGCGGAGCGCGTGTCTGGGATCGCGGCTGGGCGCCGGCGGCGGGCACCCGGGCGCGGCCGGTCTCGCGGGCGCGGGTGGCCGCGCGGGCCGCACTGGCCGCCGGGCTGGCCTGCTACGCCGCCATGCTCGGGGTCGCGGCCGCGCGCGCCCAGCCGCCGCCGCAGAACGTCGCGCTGGCCGCCTGGCTGACCAGGCACGACCTGCGCAGCGGGCTGGCACCGTACTGGCAGGGGACCAGCGTCACCCTCGACACTGGCGGCCGGATCGACATGGTCTCGGTCGTCGTGGGCAGGCACGGGCGGCTGGCGCCGCGGCACTGGGAGGAGGACCTGCGGCTGGCCGACCCGGCCACGGACAGCGCCGACTTCGTGGTCGTGGCGCCCGGCGGGGTGATCACCGAAGCGGAAGCGCGACGGAGCTTCGGGCGCCCCGTCCGCGTCTACCGGGCCGCGGGGGACACGATCATGGTGTGGCGCGAGAATCTGCTGCGCGAGCTCGGCCCGGCGGTTTCGTAGCGGCCGCCGCTGCCCGGCAAACTCACAATTTCGCCACAGAACTATTTGGATTCGGGCCGCGTTGGAAGTTGTGGAAATAATCTAGCGACGAAGAATTAGCGGGGGTGCGGCTCGCGGGGAGCCGTGGAGATCGGGAGCGGCCGTGGTTTTGGAGACCGACGCGGAAATCACCTCGGCAGGCGGGGGCTCGGCACGGCGCCGGCGGCCCGGGCTGGGCACGGCGGCCTGGTGGGCCGGCTGGGGCCTGCTCGTCGTGCTGCTATTGCTGGCGGCGTGGCGGCAGGCACGGCAGAACGGTGTGCAGTCGGACGGCGCGTCCATCGCGCTGCAAGCGTGGCAGATGCTGCACGGGAACCTGCTGCTGCGCGGCTGGCACGTCACCGACGTGTCGTTCTACACCACCGAAATGCCCCTGCTGATGCTGGTCGAGGCCGTCCGCGGCCTGCGGACGGACGTGGTGGCGATCGCCGAGGCGATCAACTACACGCTGATCGTGTCGTGCGGCGCCCTGCTGGCCAAGGGCAGCGCCCGCGGCCGCGAGGGGACCGTGCGGGCGCTGCTGGCGGCCGGCGTCATGCTGGCGCCGACGATGGCGGCGGCCAACTGGCTGCTCAATGACCCGGACCACGCGGCCACCGTGCTCTGGGTGCTGCTCGCGCTGCTGGTGATCGACCGGGGCGGCCGGCGCTGGTACGTGCCCGTGCTCGCCGGGCTGATCCTGGCCTGGGCGGCCGTGGGTGACCCGCTGATCGAGGTCGTCGGGTGCGGACCGCTCGCCCTGGTCGGCGCCGCGCGCGCCGTGCCGGGCTTGTTCCAGCGCCAGGTGCGGCTGCGCGAACGGTGGTACGAGCTGTCGCTGGCCGGGGCCGGCGCGGCGTCGGCCGCCGTGGCCGCGGCCGCGGTGCACGTCATCGTGAACGCGGGCGGCTGGGTGGCCGTGCGGCCGGACAAGGTGTTCGTGCAGTCGGCGAAACTGCCCGGCAACGTGGCGGTCGAGGTCCAGTATTTCTTCGCGCTGTTCAGCGCCAACTTCTTCGGGCGCCGGGTGAACGGCGGCATCGTTCCCGTCGCCGTGCACCTGGCCGGCGTGATTGTGGTGGCGCTGGGGATCTGGCTGGCCGCGCGCACCATGACGCGCGGCTTCCCGCGCGGCAGCGACTTCGTGACCGACGTCGCGCTCGTCGCGATCGCCTGTAACCTGGTCGCCTACCTGGTGCTCTACTCGGCCGTCACGAACCAGATCCGTGAGGTGTCCCCGGTGCTCGCGCTGGGCGCCGTGCTGGCCGGGCGCGTGCTCGGCGGCCCGCTGGTGCGGAACAGGCTCGAACCGGTGCTCGGCGCCGGCCTGCTCGCCTACCTGCTGACGATGGGGCCGGCGCTCACCGGGCCGGCCGGGGCGCCGGACAACCTGGCGCTCACGGGATGGCTGCGGAGCCACCACCTGACCAGCGGGATCGGCGGGTACTGGCAGGCCAACAGCGTCACGTTCAACAGTGGCACGAAGGTCACCGTCCGCCCGGTGAAGGGCGGCCTCGCCGGCAAGCCCATCTGGGACATCTGGGAGATCTACCTGCCGCAGACCGATGCCGCGCACAACTACGCCGACTTCCTCGTGACGGCGAACGGCCCCCAGGCGGCGCGGCCGCCGATCACCACGCCGGGTGTCGTCAAGCGGTTCGGCAAGCCCGCGCACGTGTACCACTTCGAGCAGTACACGATCATGGTGTGGAACCACAACATTCTCTCGTCCCTGAAGCTGCCCGCTAGGCTGTGAGCCGTGCAGGACAGGGAGGACACCACGGACCGGCTGGCCGTCGCGGCGGACACAGGGCCGGCGGACACAGGGCCGGCGGACACAGGGCCGGCTGACGAGGCGGCGGTAAAGCGGCCAGGCGGCGGCTGGCGCGGCCGGGGACTGTGGGCGGCCGGGCTCGCCGTGGCCGCGGTGGCGCTTTCCTGGTGCTACCTGCTGCAGGCGCGGGCCAACCCGGCCGGCTCGGACGGCGCGGGGATGGCGCTGCAGGGCTGGGACATGCTGCACGGCAACCTGCTGCTGCGCGGCTGGTGGACCGCGGACGTCAGCTTCTCCACGTTCGAGATCCCGGTGGACGCGCTCGTGGCGGGCGTGCGCGGGCTGAGCGCGGACGTCGTGCACGTCACCGCGGCCCTCGTCTACATGGCGCTCGTGCTCGTCGCGGCGCTGCTGGCCCGCGGGACGGCCCGCGGCCGCGCGGGCGTGATCCGGGCGGTGCTGGCGGCGGGGATCTGCGTGGCGCCCTCGCTCACGGCGACGGCCCTGCTGCTCGGGCCGCCCGACCACATCGGCGTCGCGGTGCCGATCATGCTGACCCTGCTGCTCGTGGACCGCGTCCGGGCACGCTGGTGGGTCCCGGTCGTGGTGTGCGTGCTGCTGGTGTGGGCACAGCTCGACGACCCGGTGGCGGAATTCGCGGCGGCGGCGCCGCTGGCGCTGGTCTGCCTGGTGCGGGCGGCGCTGGGGCTGGCGCGGGATCGGCGCGGATCGTGGTGGTATGACGCGGCGCTGGCGGTGGCCGCCGCCCTCTCGTACGAGCTCACCGAGATCGCGGTGCACGCGATCAGGGCCGCGGGCGGGGTCAGCATGCGGGCGCTGTCGACGGTCACCACGGTCATGCCGGTGGCGCAGTGGGGCACCCAGCTCCTGCACACCGGGCAGAACCTGCTGTTGCTGTTCGGCGCGGAGTACTGGAAGCAGCCCACGGGGCTGCTGACCGCGATCGCCTACGTCCACCTGGCCGGAGTGGCGCTCGCGCTGTGCGGAGTCGTGGCCGGGATCGCCGGCCTGGTGCGGCACCGCGACCGCGTCACCCAGATCCTGACGGCGGCGACGGCGCTCACGCTCGGGGCGGGCGCCTTTATCACGCAGATGCAGCCCGGGTTCGGCGGCTCGCACGACATCGCCGTGGCGCTGCCGTTCGGTGCTGTCCTGGCCGGCCGGGCCGTCGGGTCGTGGCTAGCGCGGCCCCGGGCCCCCCGGCGCCGGGGGGCGGCCCGGCTCGCGCTCGCCGCGCTGCTCAGCGTCGCGCTAGCGTGCTACCTCGCCGCCCTCGGGTACTCCGCGGCGCAGCCGGCGAAGCCCGCGGCGACCCAGGCGCTCGCCGACTGGCTGGTGCGGCACCATCTCACCAGCGGTCTCGCCCGGTACTGGACGGCTAACATCACCACGCTCGCCAGCGGCGAGCGGGTGCGCGTGGCGGCCGCCGGCCCGAACCCCGCCCATCCGTACGTGTGGGTGACAAGGCCCTCGTGGTACGACCCGGGGCAGTACTCCGCGAACTTCGTGATCGCCAGCGTGGCGCCGGGTAACACGGTTTACCCGGTGAGCAGCGTGCAGGCGGCCTTCGGCCGGCCGGTCCGCCAGTACCAGGTCGGCAGCTACGTCGTCATGGTCTACGACAAGAACCTGCTGCGGGCGGTGAGCAAGCCCGTTCAACCGAACCCGGACACCGGTTCACGGCTATAGGATTCCATTTCGATGTCAACCCGCCGCACAAGAGATTTTGGTGACAAGCCCGTGCTGACGGATCAAACGGATGAGGAGACCGCGACCGCTGGCACCGCTCCCCGGATTGCCTGGCGGGCACGGCTCCTGTGGGGGGCCGGGCTGGTCCTGATCGGGGCCGGGCTCTTCACCCTTTACGTGCGGCAGTCGCACATCTCGGCGTTCAACTCCGACGGCGGCGGCAACGTGCTGCAGGCGTGGGCCATGCTGCACGGCAATCCGCTGCTGCGCGGCTGGTGGGTGTCGGACGTGTCGTTCTACACCACCGAACTGCCGGAGTACGTGATCGTCACGGCGATCCGCGGGATCACGCCGGACGTGGTGCACATTTGCGGCGCGCTGACCTACACGCTGACCGTCCTGCTCGCCGCGCTGGTGGCCAGGGGCCGGGACAAGGGCCGGCCGGGCATCGTCCGCGCGGCGCTCGCCGCCGGGATCCTGCTGGCGCCCGGCATTCTCGGCGGCACCCCGGTCCTGCTGGAGAACCCCGATCACGCCGGCACCGCGGTGCCCGTCCTCTTGCTGCTGCTCGTCCTGGACCGGTGGGCGGAGCGTTGGCCGACCGCGGTGGCGGTGTGCGTGCTGCTGGCCTGGACCCAGGTGGCCGACCAGCTCACGCTCGTCGCGGCGACCGCGCCGGTCGCGATCGTGGCGGTGGTCAGGCTCGGCCAGCTGGCGGTGCGCCGGCGGCCGCGCGCGGAGTTCGGCTACGACACCCTGCTCGTGGTGGCGGCCGGCGTCTCGGTCGGGCTGGCCCGGCTCGCCGAGAAGGCGCTGCGGCATTTCGGCGGCTTCGTCCTGCGGCCGCTGCCCGGCAAGCTGCTGAACAGCCCGTCGCAGGTCCCGCACAGCGCCCGCGTGATGGGCCAGACCATTCTGCTGTTGTTCGGCGCGCAGGACCCGGGCACGCGGCGCGCCTGGCTGCGGCCGATCGCCTACTTCCACTGGATCGGGCTCGCGCTCGTCGTCGTGGCCTTCGCGGTGGCGCTGGCCACGTTCTTCGCCCGGCGCCAGGACCGCGTGACACAGACCGTGGTCGTGGCGGCCCTCGCGCTGCTGGCCGCGGGAATCCTGGGCAACGAACTGCCTAGCCTGGCGCACGCGCACGAAGTCGCGGTCCTGGCGCCGTTCGGCGCGGTGCTCGCCGGACGTGTGCTGCCCGGGCTGCTCCCGGCGGGCTGGCGCCAGCGGGGCTGGCGTCCCGGCCGGGTGCTGCTGCCCGTGCTCGGTGCCTGGCTCGCCTGCCTGCTGGCGGCCCTGTGCTACGCGGCCACATGGTCGCCGCTGCCCCCGGGCAACCAGGCGCTGGCGACGTGGCTGGTCAGCCACGGCTACCAGGAGGGCCTGGCCACGTACTGGCAGGCGGCCAGCACGACGGTGGCCACCGGCGGCAAGGTGACCGTCGCCGCGGTCTCGGCGTCCGGCTCGTCGGTCCGGCCCTGGGAAATGGACTCCGGCTGGTACAACCCGGCCACGCACCGGGCGGACTTCGTCGTCAGCACGCAGTTGATGGGCGGGCTGTCAGTGCGCGCTGCCCGCAAGGACTTCGGCGCGCCGGCGCACGAGTATCACGTGGGGGAGTACGTGATCCTTGTGTACAAGTACAACCTGCTGACCAGGCTGCGCGGCCGGTCCTTCCCGGGCAAGGTCAGCGGCGCCTAGCCCGGCTTGCGGGCGATCGCCAGGAACTGCTTGCCGAGCACCTTCCAGGCAAGCGGCGTGTGCAGGTAGGCCCGGGTCATGGCGGCCGACGGCGGGAGCAGCCCGCGGAACGAATACGGCAGGAACCGCGGGTGCAGCGCGCTGACCTCGAACCCGGCCGCGTGCAGGTGCTCGGCCAGCCCGACGTGGGACAAGATCAGCGTGTGGTCGGCGCAGTCGAAGTACTCGCGCGCGCAGTACTTGAAGTTCGGGCCCATGATCGCGATCCGGCCGCCGGGGCGCATGGCATCGTGCAGCTTCGCCAGCACCGCCGCCACGGCGTTCTGATCCGGCAGGTGCTCAAGGAAGTTCGAAATGAAAACGCCGTCGAAATGGCCGGCGGGCAGGCTGGCGTCCATGATGTCCGCGATGATCATCTTTACCCCGGCGCTTTCCAGGTTGCCCTGGCTGACGAGGTCAACCCCCCAGCGCTCGGCCGCGGGCACGGCGGTGATGAACTCCCCGCGGCCGGCCGCGGGGTCGAGCACCGTCTCCGGCTCTCCTAGCCGCTCGTGGATGTAGCGCGCGATCTCCCGCCAGACCTCCTGCCGGCTGGCCTGGTCGACGTCGCGGAACCGGTAGGCGTATAGCCGCTGGTAGTTAATGCTGCTCGTTGGCATCGTGGTCCACATCGTTGGCCCGCGGGTTCAGCCGCCGCGGGGAGAACGTACGGAACCCGCTGGGGGTTTCATCAGGCTGGTTAAGAGATCTTAAGGAGTGTGGCTCTACCGAGCTTACCGAGTTAACGGGGCCGAGAGGAGACACCCGCGCCCGTTAGGAGGGAATACAGCGGAAGAAACCCCGTCTGAAGCCGCGCGATCGACACCCTCGCGGCGCCGTCCCGCCTGCTGGGTCTGCTGGTACGTTTCGGGGCCGCTGAGGCGTGTGCGGCGATCGTGGTGTCTCGTGCGCATTTGAGCGCATGTGGCAGGTTCACGAATCGTTTGGCTTCGGGCCCTGCCCTTGTCAGATAGCGACGTGTAGAATCGGATCCGGAATTGACCCGAGTCTCAACGCGCGGGACTCAACCCTGCTACGCGAGGACGCAAATGATTGGTGACCTGTTCGACAGCCCGTGGAAGATCCTGATCGTCGCGGTCGTGATCATCGTGCTGTTTGGGTCGCGCAAGCTGCCCGACGCTGCCCGTTCGCTCGGTAGGTCGATGCGCATCCTGAAGACCGAGGTCCAGGGAATGCACGACGACGACCCCGCTACCGCCGCGGCGACCGCGCAGACCGCGACCGCTGCCCCCGCCCAGCTCCAGCAGACCGCGGCCACCCCGGACGCCCAGGCGCAGATCGCCGCGCTCCAGGAGCAGCTCAACAGCCTTCAGCAGTCCCCGGTGGGCGCGGGCGAAGCGGCGTCGGCGCAGGCCAAGCCTTCTGTCTGACGCCAGACGTTCCTGCTAGGAAGACGGGCTTAACGGCATGGCGAAGAGGCCTTCTGCGCTCGCGGGAGCCCGCATCGTAGGGGAGACCTACGCGCGCGAACACGCCCGCAGGGATCCTGAGGGGCGCATGCCCCTCATGGATCATCTGCGGGAACTGCGCAACCGGCTAGTCAAGGCGGCCGGGGCGATCATCCTGGCGATGATCGTCGCGCTGATCTTCTCGAGTTCGACGCTGAACATCGTCGCGCGCCCGTTCTGCTCGGCCGTGATCAACGGCCACAGCGGCTGCCATGTCGTGGGTGATCAGCTCATCGTCACCGGCGTGTTCGACGCCTTCTTCCTCCGCATCAAGATCGCTTTCTTCTTCGCGCTGATCGGCACCTGCCCGGTCTGGCTCTACCAGCTCTGGGCGTTCATCGCGCCCGGGCTGTACTCGCGGGAAAGGAAGTGGGCGTACCTGTTCACGTTCTCCGCGGCCCCGCTGTTCGCCGGCGGCGCGGTGCTCGCCTACGAGGTGATGGACCGCGGCCTGCACTACCTCCTCGGCCTGGCCCCGCAGAACACGCTGGTCCTGCCCAGCTGGGACACGTACCTGGGATACTTCACCGGGATGCTGGTCGGCTTCGGGATCGTCTTCGAGCTGCCGCTGGTGATCGTGATGCTGAACCTCGCGGGCATCCTGACCCACGAGCGGTTCCGCAAGTGGCGGCGGCTGATGATCTTCGGCATCTTCGTCCTCGCGGGCATCGTGAACCCGAGCCCCGACCCGTGGACGATGCTGCTGCTCGGCGGCCTCGCGGTCGTGCTGGTCGAACTGGCCGAGATCTTCGTGTACTTCAATGACAAGCGGCGGGCGCGCCTGCACCCGTCCCCGTACGCGGACCTGTCCGACGACGAGATCTCCACGGTCGATGACGCCGAGCCGGTCGACTCCGACAACTCGGTGAACTAGCGCCGCTCGGGTCGCCGGTAAGCTCGCGGGTATGAGCACACCGGCGGTTTCCCCGGCGGAGCAGTACGCCCGGTTTCGCGATCGGCAGTCTGACCCACAGTTCGCCGCCTTTCGCTCGCGCTACGACTTCGAGTTCGATCCGTTCCAGGTGGCCGCGTGCGGCGCGCTCACCGCGGGGGACGGGGTGCTCGTGGCCGCGCCGACCGGGTCGGGCAAGACCGTGGTGGGGGAGTACGCGGTGCACCTCGCGCTCGCCCAGGGACGCAAGTGCTTCTACACCACGCCGATCAAGGCGCTGTCCAACCAGAAGTACGGCGATCTGGTCCGGCGTTACGACACCGACACCGTCGGCCTGCTGACCGGTGACAACGCGATCAACGGGGACGCGCCGGTGGTCGTGATGACCACCGAAGTGCTGCGCAACATGCTGTACGCCGGGTCGCCGACGCTGCGCGGCCTCGGCTACGTGGTCCTCGACGAGGTGCACTATCTCGCCGACCGGGCCCGCGGCGCGGTCTGGGAAGAAGTGATCATCCACCTGCCGGAGCCGGTACGGGTGGTGGCCCTGTCGGCGACGGTGAGCAACGCGGAGGAGTTCGGCGACTGGCTCGCGCAGGTACGCGGGGGCACCCAGGTCATCGTCGACGAGCACCGGCCGGTGCCGCTCTGGCAGCACATGATGGCCGGGCACCGCCTGTTCGACTTGTTCACCGACGATGAGCACCACCAGGTCAACCCGGAGTTGCTGCGGCTCGCCCAGCGCGACGCGTTCCGGATGCCGTCCTCCCGGCCGCGCCGCGGCGGTGCGCGACCCCGGCGCACGCCGCCGCCGTACCGGCCGGAGATCATCGACCGGCTGGACCGCGCCGGCCTGCTGCCCGCCATCGACTTCATCTTCAGCCGGGCCGGGTGCGACGCCGCCGTGATGGAATGCCTCGCCGCCGGGCTCCGGCTCACCACGCCGGACGAGGCGGAGGCGATCGAGTCGGTGGCGTCCCGCCGGACGGCCGACATACCGGACCAGGACCTCGCCATCCTCGGCTACCACGACTGGGTCACCGGGCTGCGCCGGGGCATCGCCGCGCACCACGCCGGCATGCTGCCCGCGTTCAAGGAGGTCGTGGAGGAACTGTTCGCCGCCGGCCTCGTCCGGATCGTGTTCGCGACCGAGACGCTCGCGCTCGGCGTGAACATGCCGGCCAGGACCGTGGTGATCGAGCGGCTCGACAAGTGGAACGGCGAGACGCACGCGACCCTCACGGCGGGGGAGTACACGCAGCTGACCGGCCGCGCCGGCCGCCGCGGGATCGACGTCGAGGGCCACGCGGTCGTCATGTACCAGCCGGGCGTCGACCCCGGTATGGTGGCCGGGCTGGCCGGGACGCGCACGTACCCGCTGAACTCCAGCTTCCGGCCGTCGTACAACATGGCGGTCAACCTGACGCAGCGGGCCGGGCGCGCTCGCGCGGCCACGCTCCTCGAGTCGTCGTTCGCGCAGTTCCAGGCCGACCGGAGCGTGGTGGGCGTGACCCGGCGGCTGCGCCGCGCCCAGGCCCACGCCGCCGAGCTGGCGAAGTCGATGACGTGTGACCGCGGCGACTTCATGGAGTACGCGGCGCTGCGGCACCAGCTCACCGAGACCGAGCGGGCCGTGTCCCGGTCCCGCGCGTCCGCCCGGCGCGCCGAGGCGGCACGCTCACTAGGCGAGCTGCGGCGCGGCGACATCATCAAGGTGCCCGCGGGGCGGCGCGCGGGCATGGCGGTCGTCCTCGCCCCGCCGCCGTCGGGCGACGACTTCTCCGTGCGGCATCACGGCGACGGCCCGCTCGTGCTCACCATCGCCGGGCAGGTCAAGCAGCTGTCGGCGATGGACTTCACCGCACCGGTCCAGCCGGTCGAGTCGGTGCGGATCCCGAACTCCTTCAGCGAGCGCTCGCCTAAGCACCGCCGCGACCTCGTGTCGGCCATGCGCAGCAAGCTCGCCGGGTGCGACTTCGACGACGGTGACGGAAATCGTGACGGAGGTCGCGGCGCGAGCGGCGGCGACGCGGCGGGCGCCGGGGACGGGGTCAGCGGGGACATCGCCGAACTGCGGCGCAAGCTGCGGCGGCACCCGTGCCACGCGTGCCCGGACCGCGAGCAGCACGCCAGATACGCCGAGCGGTACTTCCGCGAGCAGCGCGAGATCGTGGACCTGGAGCGGCAGATCGGCAGCCGGTCGCACGTGATCGCGCGGACCTTCGCCAAGGTCTGCTCGGTGCTCGACCGGCTCGGCTATCTCGACGGCGACACGGTCACCCCGGACGGCCGGCGGCTCGCCCGGCTGTACTCGGAACTGGATCTCGTCGCGGCCGAGTGCCTGCGGCGCGGCTTCTGGGACGGGCTGAACCCGGCCGAGCTGGCGGCCTGCGTCTCCGTGCTGTCGTTCGAGTCGCGGGCCGCCCAGGACGCCACCGCGCCGGCCCGGCTGCCCAAGGGCCCGGTCCGCGACGTGCTCACGTCGATGACCAGGACGTGGGGTGAACTGGACCAGCTGGAGAAGCGGAACGGGCTGTCGTTCCTGCGGGAGCCGGACCCCGGGTTCGTGTGGGCGGCGTATCGCTGGGTGCGCGGCGCCAGCCTCGAGGACGTGCTCGAATCGGTGCCGGGCCTGACGCCGGGCGACTTCGTGCGGTCGATCAAGCAGCTGATCGACCTGCTCGACCAGATCGCCGGGGCGGCGGCCGCGATGCGTACGCCGGCTCCCGCCGAGGCAGCCGCTCCCGCCCCCCATCCCCCCACTGCTTCGGCGGTGGCGCCGCGGGACCGCGACGTCGCCGCCACCGCCCGCGCGGCGATCGACGCGATGCGCCGCGGCGTGGTGGCCTACTCCATGCTCGCTGACTAGCCCGCCCGGCCGTCACTTATCGATGGCGCCTATGGGTCGGGACGGCGACTGGCATTAGTGCCAATGTGGCGGGAGATACTACGGTGCTAGACGTAGTCATCAGGGAGGTGTCCATTGTCCGCATCAGGTTCCGCTGTCGTCTCTCGTGCCGCCGTCGCGCCGCTGCCGACAAACCTTGGCACCTGCCCGCGATCGCTCGTCGCCGCGATCCGCGCGGCCGTGGCCGGCCACGGCTCATGGCAGGAGACCGCGAACCGCGTCGCCGCGGTGCTCCGCCGCGACCTGCCAGGCCCGGACCTGCTCACTTCCGCGCAGCTAGCCGGAGACCCGGCCGGTTACCAGACCCACCTGCTGCACGCCGAGCCCGACGGCTCGTTCTCGGTGACGGTCATGGTGTGGCTGCCCGGCCAGGAGACCCCGGTCCACGACCACGTGACCTGGTGCGTGACCGCGGTGCTGCAGGGCACGGAGTACGAGGAGATCTTCGCCCTCGCGGACGACCACCTCGAGGTCGTCGCCCGCAACCAGAACCAGGTGGGCGCGATCAGCGGGTTCGCGCCGCCCGGGGACATTCACCGGGTCCGCAACGAGGGCACCGGCGTCGCCGTCTCGATGCACGTCTACGGCACGGACATCGGCCGCGTCGGCTCCAGCATCCGCCGCGAGTACACGCTCCCGGTCCGCTAGCGGGGGCTAAATCGGGCACGCGGCCGCCGCGGGTCAACCAGAACAGCAGCGGGGTGCTAAACGCTAAGCCGGGCTGAGGAATCCGCGATGTTCAGGCATTGCGAGTCGGATCCTTAATGGTCGGCTAATGCGACCTTTTTCGTCCCGGTGCCATCCCGCCCAAATCGTAACTTCGTTCACTCAAGTCACAGCAGTACCGAAAGTTAGACGCTAGTCCGCCTGACAGCCGGACGGACATCCAGCGGCGCCCGCTCCTAACGTGTCGAGTGCGCACTCGACCCTGTAAGAGCGTGGTCGAGT
>DASZKN010000137.1:0-14924 GCA_035552855.1 Trebonia sp.
TCACCCCGGGCATCTTGATGTCGAGGAACACCACGTCGTAGCGACGCTGCTGGATGCGCCGGAGCGCCTCGCTGGAACCGCGCGCCTGGTCCACCACCGCGACGCCGAAGGCGGTCCGCAGCAGGTAGCACAGCTCCTCGAGCGCCGGCGCCTCGTCGTCGACGACGAGCGCCTTCACGCGCGGCCGCGTCATAGCTCGCCCGCCAGCCCGACCGCCGCCGCCGCCGCCGCCGCGGGCAGCTTGGGCAGGCGCATCGTGACCGTCATGCCGGCGCCGACGCCCGTCCGAATCGACAGGCCGTGATCGTTGCCGTAGATGGCCCGCAGCCGCTCGTCCACGTTGCGCAGGCCCACCGACTCACCGGCCCGCTGCCCCGCCAGCAGCTCCTCGACCATGCGCGGGTCCGCGCCCACCCCGTGATCGGCCACCGTGACGACTGCCTCCCGACCGCGATCCTCGGCGCAGATCTCGAGTCGGGCCGGACCGTTCAGCTTGTCAAGACCATGTCTGACCGCATTCTCCACCAGCGGCTGCAGCACCAGCGACGGCACCATGACCGGCAGCACCTCGGGAGCGATGCGCAGGCTGATCGCGAGGCGATCGCCAAACCGCGCGCGTTCGAGCTCCAGGTAGATATCCACGAACCGCAGCTCCTCGGCCAGCGTGGCGTACTGGGTGTGCTCACGGAACGCCCACCGGGTGAACTCGGCGAAACCGGCAAGCAGGTCCCTGGCGCGCTCCGGGTCGCTGCGCACGTAGGACTCGATGGCGGTCAGCGCGTTGTAGATGAAGTGCGGGCTGATCTGGGCGCGAAGGAAGTGCAGCTTGGCCTGCGTCGCCCGCAGCCGGGACGCCTCGACCTCGGCCATCGCGAGCTGGGAGGCCACCAGCCGGGCCACCTCCGACGCCGTGCGCAGCAGCGCCGCCCCGGCCGGGCCGCCTAGCTCGGCCGCGGACCCGAGCGCGGCCAGCGCACCGATCGTCGCGCCGCCGACGACGATCGGGACCGCCGCTCCGGCCTGGGCCGGGCAGCCATCACCGTGCGCGCAGCACAGGTCCGCCGCGCCGAGCATCCGCTCCCGCCCGGAGCTCACCACCTCGCGCAGGCCGCGACGGAGCGCGTGATCGTGCTGGTCCGGGCCCGCGCAGTGCAAGAGCCCCGTCCGGTCCGCGAGCGCGATGACCGGCACGCCGAACAGCTGCTGGAGCGCGGGCGCCGCGGTGGCCGCGGCGGCGGGCGTGAGCCCGTCGCGAAGGGCGGAAACCGCCATGCTCGCGGTGTGCAGCGCCTGGAAGGTGATCTGCTGTGCCTGCCGGGTTCCCGCGCTGGCGGACGCGCGCGTTCGCCAGCGCGCTATGGCGGCGAGCACCCCCGCCACGGATACCAGCGCGGCCACGGATACCAGCAGGATCAGTAGGACCACCACTTGCTGCACTGTATGTCCTGAGCTGCGGCCTCGTACGTGAGATCGCACATCTGCGCGGCCGCTGGCAGCGCCCGCATGCAGCGGCCCCTGACGGGTAGCGCGCGGGCACGGGTGGCATGCTGGTTACAGCCAGCGGAACCGACCAGGGAAGGAGCCTTTCATGGTGCCACGAGACGCGGGCGAGCCCGCCGGAGAGTTCCGCCGCGACCGCCGCGAGCACGGCGGCGCGCCGCAGCGCCTTGACGACGACCGCCTCGCCGAACTGGCCGAGGACGAGCGGGTGGAGGCCGGCCTCGACGACTTCAATCCCGACGAGGTGCCGCCGGCCACCGACACCCCGCCCGCGAGCACCGACGTCAGGGACACCGAGGTGTACCAGGAGGAACGAGCGGAGATCCGCCGCCAGCTCGGCGACGGCGAGCTGCGCACGCCCGACGACAAGGACCCGTTCCCGCCCACGCGTTACGAGGAGTGACCGCGGCCAGCGGCGCGTCCGCCCCGCTGGCCGGCCTGCGGGTCATCGAGGTGTCCAGCTTCGTCGCCGCCCCGCTGGGCGGCATGACGCTCGCGCAGCTCGGCGCCGACGTGATCCGCGTCGACCCGCTCGGCGGCGCGGCGGACACCACCCGCTGGCCGCTCGCCCCGAACGGCGAGAGCCTGTACTGGGCGGGCCTGAACAAGGGCAAGCGCTCGGTCACGCTTGACTTCCGTTCCGGCCAGGGGCGGGCAGCGCTGGCACGGCTGGTCGCGAACTCGGGGGAAGACGGCGGCATCGTGCTGACGAACGCCGCCTTCCCCTGGCTGTCCTACGAGACGCTCAAGGCCGCCCGCCCCGACCTGATCCACCTGCTGATCACCGGCCGGCGGGACGGCGGGCCGGCCGTCGATTACACGGTGAACGCCGCGACCGGCTTCCCGCTGGCCACCGGCCCGCAGGACGCGCGCGGACCGGTCAACCACGTGCTCCCGGCCTGGGATGTGGCGACCGGCCTGTACGCGGCGACCGGCATCCTCGCGGCCGAGCGGCACCGCCGCCGCACCGGCGAGGGCCGCGCGATCACGCTCCCGCTCGCCGACGTCGCCCTGGCGGTCACTGGGCACCTGGGCTTTCTCGCGGAGGCACAGCTTGGCCGCGCTGGCCGCCCGCGGATCGGCAATCACCTCTACGGCGGCTTCGCCAGAGATTTCCTAACGCGCCCTGGCGACTCGGTGATGATCTGCGTGCTCACCGCGCGGCATTTCACCGACCTGGGCGCGGCCACCGGCCTGACGGCGACCTTCGCCGGACTGGGCAAGGCGCTCGGCGCGGACTTCGCCATGGACAGCGACCGCTACGCGCACCGGGAAGTCATCGCCGCACTGCTCGCGCCGTGGTTCGCGCAACGTACCGTGGCGGAAGTGGCGGACGCGTTCCAGGGGTCGTCGGTCCTCTGGGAGCGGTACCGGACGTTCGCGGAACTGGCCGCCGACGAAGAACTGCCGCGCAACCCGCTAGTCCGGCTCATTGACCAGCCAGGCATCGGTGCGGTCCTCGCGACGGGCTCGCCGCTCGGGCAGCCCGGCGTCGGCCACGTCGCTCCTGCGCCCGTGCTGGGTTCCGACACTGGCGACGTGCTAGCGGAGTTCGTGGGAGAATGAAACGAGCGGCCAGAGTGGCGCAGATCACGCTGGCCGGCTGGTAAGCGTTTGGCCGCGTGTGGCCCCCCATTACAAGGGCCACGTTGTGGGGCTCACGTTCTGTCGCGAGCGGGCGCGCGTGGCCGACGTCATCGGGTTAACTGTCCTGCCAGGGGCATCACATGAGAGATGAACGCAATCCAGGGTGGTCTCCGGACACCCGCAAGGCAGACAGCCAGTACGTCGCGGACGCGCTGGGCATCGAGGACGAGTACGAGTCCGAGCTGGCGGCTGTGCAAGTGAAGCTGACCCAGTTCGAGGTAACGCCGTATGAGTACGCGGCGCGGCGCGCCGAGATAGCCGCGCGCGCCTACCTGCGGCTCGCTGAGGCGCACCGGCGCTTCGTCGCGCGCAACAGCTAGGCGCCACGCCCGGACGGCCGTACCCGCGGTCCACGGCAGACATGCCGCGGCAGGGCGCGGGTACGGATCAGGACGTGGCTACCCAAGCGGACCGGTTGCGGGACGCGCTTGTCGACCGGTTGCTCGCGACCGGCATGGTACGCACGCGCCCTGTGGAGATGGCGCTGCGCGCTGTGCCGAGGCACGTCTTCCTCCCTGGCGTGCCGGCCCGGCAGGCGTACGCGAACGACGTCACGGCTACCAAGCGCGACGCGGACGGGACGCCGATCAGCGCGGCCTCGCAGCCGTCCATCGTGGCCGCGATGCTCGAGCAACTGGGCATCGTGCCCGGCGACCGGATCCTCGAGATCGGCGCGGGCACCGGGTACAACGCCGCGCTGCTCGCGCACCTGGCCGGGCCGGACGGCACGATCGTCACGATCGACGTGGACGAGGACATCGTGGCCGGCGCCCGCGCGGCCCTGCGGGCGGCGGACTGCCCGGACGTGACGGTCGTCCGCGGGGACGGCGCGCTCGGTTACGCGCCCGGCGCCCCCTACGACCGGATTATCGCCACCGTGGGCGCGCGGGATGTGCCGCTCGCGTGGCAGGACCAGCTCGTCCCGGACGGCCGGATCGTGCTCCCCCTCCGGCTCCGCGGCAGCGTGACCAGGTCGATCGCGTTCGAGTGGGCCGCTGCTCCGGGTGGCGGGCGCGTGCTGCGCAGCGTGTCAAGTGAGATGTGCGGATTCATGCCGATGCGCGCGAGCATCGCCAGCGATCCGCGGTTGACCGTCCCGCTGACTGCCGACGCGGACGTGCTGCTCGAAGTGCAGCAGGAGCAAGTGGCCGCGATCGATCAGCACGCGCTCGAGGGCGTCCTCGACCGGGAGCGGGCGGTGGTCTGGACCGGGGCGAAGTTCGGCGACGCCGGATCGACGGAGTGGCTGTACCTGTGGCTGACGTGCACCGTCCCGGGCGGGCTGCTCGGACTGTCCGCCCGGGAGTCGGCCCTCGACAGGGGGCTGCTGGCGCCGATGTTCCGCTGGGGGGCCATGGCGGCGGTGGACGCGGGCAGCCTGGCGTACCTGACGTTCGGGCCCGCCGACGACGCGGGCCTGCGGGAAGTCGGCGTCACCGGGCACGGCCCGCATGGGCGGTCCCTCGCGGAGATACTCGCGGAGCAGATCGGCGTGTGGTGCCGGAAACACCGGCCAGCCGAACCCTGGTTCGAAATCCGGCCGCGGCCGGACCCGTCCGGTCCTGGTTCGGCCGGGCCGGACGGCGACGTGTTCACGTTCCCGACCCCGGCTAACGTGCTGGTCATCTACTGGCACTGAGACTTTCCTCTCACAACCGCACAAGATTGCGGAGAAGTAAACATGCCAAATCTTTACCCTAATCGGGTTCAACTTCACGTATAACCCCCTTAGTGCACAGGATTGTTCTGATGCCAACGCCGCGAGTGTGCAGGGACGCCGGACAGGCGCGACGGGGGAGGCACAGGGCAGCTTCGTCTACCCAGGAGGGGTTGGCATGCGTATGCTCCACCGGCCGTTGCGGGCAGGCGGGGCCGCGGTGCTCGGGCTGGCGACGATCGCGCTTACCGGCGCGTTCGCGACCAGTCAGGCATCGGCGGCCACGTCGGCTGGCACACCGCGGTTCGCCGCGGTCAACAACAGCTTGACGCCCACAACGGATAAAGCGACCGGCGCCTACACCGCATCCAATATGTCAGTGGAAGTCGCTCTCGCACCCCGGGACCAGGCTGGGCTGTCACGGGAACTGCAAGCCGTCTACGGGACGGGCAACGACCAGTACCACCAGTTCCTGACCGCCGGCCAGTTCGACGCGCGGTACGCGCCGTCCGCCGCCACGGTGAGCGGGGTCGAGAACTACCTTCGCGGTCAGGGCTTGTCCGTCCGCGCCACTGACTCGCCGTTCCTGCTCCGGGTCACCGGGTCGAGCGCGCGGGTCACGTCCGCGTTCAACACCAGCCTCAACACCTATGTCGACCCGCACGGCACCCGCTACTTCTCCAACTCCAGGGCCGTCTACCTGCCGACTACGCTCAGCAGCGCCGTGCAGGGCGTGATCGGCCTGTCGAACACGGTGCGCCTCCAGTCGCTGGCGGTCAGGCCCGGCGCGAAGGCGAAGGTCACGAAGGCGTCGGCGGCGCATTCGCACTCCGGCACGGCCAGCTGCGAGACCGGTTACCCGACCGATCAGCAGCTGTTCAACGCGTATGTGAACGGCGGTCCCCTGGCGGTCGGCTACGGCGGCGGTCCTGGCTGCAGCGGCCTGACCCCGTCGCAGACCGACTCCATCTACAACGCGCCGCACGCGAGCCCGCGCACGCAGGGCGCGGGCGTCAGCACCGCGGTCTTCGAGCTGTCCGGGTACCAGGCGTCGGACATCAGCACCTGGGCACACAATTACTTCGGCAACCGCTACACGCCGGACATCACCAACGTGACCGTCGACGGCGGGCCGCTGGCGCCGGTGTGCCCGGCCGGCGACACCTGCCCGGCGCAGTACAACGGCTACTCGGGCGACATCGAGGTGGCCGCCGACATCGAGCAAGAGGTCGGCCTCGCCCCCGACGCGCACGTGTACGTCTACAACGCGCCGAACGACTACACGGGCCAGACCGAGCTCGACGAATACGCCGCGATCGCGAAGCAGGACACGGTCGCCTCGATCAGCTCCAGCTGGGGAGAGTGCGAGAACGACGCGGGCGCCGGCTACGCGCAGGCGGAGAACACCGTGTTCGAGCAGATGGCGCTGCAGGGCCAGAGCATGTTCAGCTCGTCGGGCGACACCGGCGCTTTCGAGTGCATCCGGTCCGACGGCACGACGATCGCCAACAGCCTCGACCCGGCCTCTCAGCCGTGGGTGACGAGCGTCGGCGGCACCTCGCTCGAGAGCGACAACCCCGGCACGAACCCGCATCCGGGCACTCCCGCCCGCGGTGACGAGACCGTGTGGAACACCGGCAACCTGTGCAGCGACCAGGCTCCCGCCGCGGACAACGACCAGCGGGGCGGCCTGTACTGGTGCGGGGCCACGGGCGCCGGCGGCGGCGGCATCAGCCAGTTCTGGGGCCGGCCGTTCTATCAGAAGGGACCCGGCGTCAACAGCTCGACCACCGAGTACGGCAACGGCTCGACGAACTGCTCGCTGGCCGCCAAGGGCACGCCCTGCCGGGAGGTCCCTGACGTCTCGGCGGACGCCGATGAGTTCACCGGCTACTCCGAGTACTGCACCGGATCCGCCGCCACGCCGTACAGCACCTGCGCGACGATCGGCAGCGGCGGCGGCTGGTTCGAGATCGGCGGGACGAGCCTGTCCTCGCCGCTGTGGGGCGCGCTGATCGCCGACCGCGACGGCTACCAGCACTACCGCATCGGCAACATCAACCCGCTGGTGTACGCCGTGTTGAGCACTCCGCTCTACAACAGGTACTTCACCGACATCAACGGCTTCGGGAAGCTGCAGCAGAAGGCGACCAGCAACGGACTGTTCCCGGTCCGGCCCGCCTACGACCAGGCGACCGGCGCCGGATCGCCGGACTTCACCGCCTTTATAACCGGTTTCTAGCCAGTTTCCGGTGGCTGCGGGGAGGCGGGCCTGGCCCGCCTCCCCGCGCTTTTTCCTCATAAGCCAACTTTTGGGCCTAACTTGTGCCTTGCTCTAGAAATCCCGCCCAACTCTCCCGTATAACCGCGTTAGCCATCAACACTGACCCTGGGGAGGGTTGGCATGCGTGTGCCTCACCATTCGCCGCGGCGGCCGCGGCGGCGTCCGCTGCGGGCCGGCGGTGCCGCGGTGATCGGGCTGGCGACGATCGCGCTCACGGGCGCGTTCGCGACCAGCCAGGCGTCCGCGGCGACATCCGTCGCCACGCCGCGCTATGCGGCGATCAACGACAGCGTCAGTCCGACGTCCAGCACGAGCGGCGGCGCCTATTCCGCGGCGAAGATGACGGTTGAGGTCGCGCTCGCGCCTCGAGACCAGGCCGGACTGCAGCGGGAACTGCGAGGCGTCTACACCGCGGGTAGCGGCCAGTACCACAAGTTCCTGGCCAGGGGTCAGTTCGACGCGCGGTACGCGCCCAGCGCCGCCTCGGTCGCCGCGGTCGAGAACTACCTGCACGGCCAGGGCTTGTCCGTCGCCGCCACGAACTCGCCGTTTCTGCTGACGGCGACTGGTTCGAGCGCGCGCGTCGCGGCCACCTTCCGCACCTCGCTGGACAACTACGTCAGCGCACGGGGCGTGCGCTACTTCGCGAACTCCAGGCCGGCCTACCTGCCGGCCTCGATCGCGTCCGCCGTGCAGGGCGTCGTCGGCCTGACCGACACGGTGCGGCTGCACTCGCTGACCGCCCGCCCGGCCGGCGGAACCGTCGCCAGGAGCGCGCCGGCCGCGTCCGCGACGTCCGCTGCGAGCTGCGAGACCGGCTACCCGACCACCAGGCAGCTCTTCAATCTGCTCGTCAGCGGCGACAACGTGCCGCTGGGCTACGGCGGCGGTCCCGGCTGCACCGGGCTGACCCCGTCGCAGACCAATTCGGTCTACGGCGCGCCGGCCGCCAGCCGGCGGACCCAGGGCGCGGGCGTCAACGCGGCCGTCTTCGAGCTGTCCGCGTACAAAGCCTCGGACATCAGCACCTGGGCGCACAACTTCTACGGTTCCGGCTACAAGCCGGCCACCACCAACGTGACGGTCGACGGCGGGCCGCTGGCGCCGAAGTGCCCGGCCGGCGACACCTGCCCGGCGGAGTACAACGGCTACTCTGGCGACATCGAGGTGGACGCCGACATCGAGCAGGAAATGGCGGTGGCGCCAGACGCGCGCGTTTACGTCTACAACGCGCCGAACGACGAGACCGGCCAGACCGAACTCGACGAGTACACCGCGATCGCGAACCAGGACGTCGTGGCCACGGTGAGTTCCAGCTGGGGGGAGTGCGAGGCCGACGCCGGCAAGGCTTACGCCCAGGCGGAGAACACGGTGTTCGAGCAGATGGCACTGCAGGGCCAGAGCATGATGGCGTCCGCGGGCGACTCCGGCGCGTTCGACTGCATCACGATCAGCTCGCCGACGAGCCTCGCCGTCGACGACCCCGGCGCTCAGCCGTGGGTGACCAGCGTCGGCGGCACCTCGCTGGACACGGACAACCCGGGCACGCACGCGCACCCGGGTGCACCGGCGCGCGGCGTGCAGACCGTCTGGAACCCCGACAACCTGTGCAGCTCGGCGGCGAAGTCCGCGGCCAACGACAACCAGGGCGGCTACTGGTGGTGCGGTGAGCTCGGCGGCGGCGCCGGGGGCGGCGGGTCAAGCAAGTTCTGGCCGGCGCCCTTCTACCAGCACGGACCGGGAGTGACCAGCAAGTACACGACGCACGGGGCCAAGTGGTGCGCGCTGGCCGCTAGCACCTCCACCCCGTGCCGGCAGGTGCCGGACGTCTCGGCGAACGCCGACGAGTTCACCGGTTACGCCGAATACTGCACGGGCAACGCCAGCACGGTGAACAGCACGTGCGCGATGATCGGCAACGGCGGCGGGTGGTTCGCCATCGGCGGCACGAGCCTGTCCGCGCCGTTGTGGGGCGCGCTGATCACCGACCGCGACAGCCACCAGGGCTACCGCACCGGCAACATCAACCCGCTGGTGTACGGGCTGCTGAGCTCGGGGCAGTACTCCAAGTACTTCTCCGACATCGCCAGCCCGGCGCGGTCTAGCGAGAAGGGGGTGGTGCCCGCGACTAACAACGGCCACTTCCCGACCCGGCCCGGCTACGACCAAGCGACCGGCGCCGGGGCGCCGAAGTTCGCCGCGCTTATCGAGAGCTGATCCCGGGGCGGGGGCGGACCGCGCGCCGCCCCCGGTTACGCCGCGGCGGCGCGCGGCACGTCGAGGTAGACGACGTCCGTGGCCGCCCGGCCCAGCAGGTACGAGAGGCTTTCCGGCCTGCTGGCCACCGTCACCCGGACGTTCCGCGCGGTGAGGCGCAGGGCGGCCGTCCGGAACATCCCGTCCCCCGACCCGATGACCACGTGCCGGAACCGGCTCGCGACATCCTCGTGGAGCAGCACGTCCAGCAGTTCCAGGTCGGCGCCGTCCCGTCCCGACCGGACCCGGTAGCGCGCGTGCGGCCAGCCGACCGCGGCGTTGACCAGCCCCAGGTGGCTGGCGGCCATCACCACCTGGTCATCGGCACCGAACCCGAGGCGCGCGAGGTAGAGCCGCTGCACCTTAGTGACCTGTAGTGAGGTGGGGATCGCGCTGCCCGCGAGATTCTCAATGTCCACGACATGCAGCGTTCGCTCGGGGAACCGCCACCTGGTGGCCGCCGGCCGCGGCAACTGCCTGACCTTGGACATCCCTGGCACCATCGCGCACCTCCCGAGTGCCCCACTGCCTGTGTCTACGTCGATACCCACCTTCTCCATGCGTCAATCGCATGGATTTGGGTACATTCACCGGCGTGGACATGCCTGTCGTTCGCGACGAGCTCGTGGCCGCGCTCGAGGAGTCCCTGCGCGTCACGGAGCGGCTCGCGGCCGACGCACGCGACGACGCGGTCCCCGTCGCCGATCTGGTGGCGCGGTCCGCCATGCTGAACCGGCTCGACGAGCGGCGCGAGACGCTGATCAGCGAACTGCGCCGGACGGCCAGCGCCGGCCTGCGGGCGGCAACGGCCAGCCCGCCGATCCGCGAGGTGGTCCTCGACGCGCTCGACCAGCTCGGCTGGCCGCAGAACGCCAGGTTCCTCGAGGAGTACCTGTGGGCCAGGCGCCAGCTGCAGCTGGAGAGCAGGGCCTTCGCGTCCCTCCGGCGCGACGAGCGGCGCGCGTGGCGGCGCTCGCCGGGTGCGCGCGAGGCCTACATCGTGCCGACGCTGAACCTTGACGGCTCCCCCAACCCGCGGTGGCTGGCCAGCTCGGCGTGGGAGCTGGAACGCCGCGTGATCGCCTCCGAGCAGACGGAGCGCCTGTTCGACCTGCAGAAGATCAACGCGCTGCGCGTCCGCGGCTCGCGCGGCCCGCTCGGCACGCTGCTGGAGCGGTACGCGAACCAGATACTCGGCATCGACCCGCCGCCGGTGTCGGCGAGCGCGGCCCAGACGACCGCGTGGCGGCTGCACGTCCGCGAGCACGCGCGGACGCTAATCAGCGAGATCCGCCGCGGCGACGACGTTCGCCGCCAGCGAGTCGCCGCGAACCTCTCTCGTCTTTCCGACCACGATCGCATCTGGGGCCGCGACCCGGAATGACTCCCGCGGGTTGTCGGCATTAAGTCAGGCGGCGTTCGGCGGCCCAGCGGGTTAGCTGGTGCCGGGACGAGAGCTGCAGCTTGCGCAGCACCGAGGAAACGTGGCTTTCCACGGTCTTCACGGAGATATAAAGCTCCCGCGCTATTTCCTTGTACGTGTATCCCTGGGCGATCAGCCGCAGCACTTCGCGTTCACGCCCGGTGAGCTGGTCGAGTTCGGGGTCGAAGGACGGCTTCGTCCCGGGATCGGAGGGCGCGCCCGAGGCGAACGCGTCGAGGACGAACCCGGCCAGCCGGTGGGAGAACACCGCGTCGCCGTCCGCGATCCGGCGGATCGCGTCGGCGAGTTCCGCCGTCGAGATCGTCTTGGTCACGTACCCGCGCGCGCCCGCCCTGATCACCGCGATCACGTCCTCGGGCGCGTCGGACGCCGACAGCGCGAGGAACTTCACCGTCGGATGCGCGGGACGAACGGCCGACACCACGGCCTGGCCCCCGCCTCCCGGCAGGTGCACGTCAAGCAGCACGACATCGGGCAGCACGCGGGAGATCAGTTCGATCGCCGGCTCGACGTCGGCCGCCTCGCCGACCACCTCAACGCTGCGGCCAAGCTCGGCCCGCACGCCCGAGCGGAACAGCCCGTGGTCGTCAACCAGCACCACCCGCGGCGCCCCGGCACTCATCGGCGCTCAGCCCCCCTCCCCGCCGCGGAACGCGGCATCGTCAGCGAAACCTTCGCGCCCTCACCCGGCGCGGACTGCACGGTCACGGAGCCGCCGTGCCTGGCCATCCGGCCGCGAACCGACTCGGCCAGGCCCTTCCTGTCGGCGGGGACGGCCGCGGGATCGAAGCCGCGGCCCTTGTCGCGCACGACGATCTCCGCGCTGTCCGGCGATACCTCCGCGAACACCGAGATCACGCTGGCGCCCGACCACTTCGCCGCGTTAACGACCGCCTCGCGCGCCGCCGCGAGCAGCGCGGCCAGGTCGCCGGAAAGCGGGCAGTCGCCGACCGTCACCACCTCGACCGGCACGCCGTGACGCGCCTCGACGTCCTGCTGGATTTCCCGCAATCCGTCCGCCAGGGTTTCCGATGACGAGGTTCCCGGCGCTTTGCCCTCGAACAACCACGACCTGAGCTCCCGCTCCTGCGCCCGCGCCAGCGACACTACCGCGGCCGGATCATCGGACCGGCGCTGGATGAGCGCCAGGGTCTGGAGGACAGAGTCGTGAACGCGGGCAGCCACCTCGGCTCGTTCCTCCGCACGGGCTCTTGCCTGCCGCTCCAGCACCACGTCGCGGGCGATGCGGAACCACCAGGGGCCGAGGAGCAGGACAATGCCGGCGGCCGCCAGCACGAGGCCCCCGAGCGGGCGCAGCAGGGCGATGCTCTCGTGGGAGGTCAGCAGCCAGCCGAGGCCGCCGAGCAGCAAGACGATCGCGGTGGTCAGCCGGAGCATGGTGGCCCGTCTGGTCCGCCCGCCGGCACCGATGCCGCCGAACGGCTCGACCAGGCGCCGCATCGCTTCCTGCTCCTCGGCCGGCGCGTTCCGCCAGATCAGCGTGAGGCACCCCACGCTGACGACCTGCGGCCACCCCCAGGTCTCGATCAGGCCGTCGTTCAGGATTCCGCTGAGCAACAGGATCACGGCCAGCAGCGATGCCAGCGCCACCGCCAGCGCGACGCCCCGCGAATCGTGCCGAGCCCTGCTGGCGATGCTGCGCTGCGCGCCCGCGGCCGGAATGAACAGCCAGCCGAGGAAGTAAAACGGGATCGCCCAGCCCTGGGAGATCAGTGCCACGATCACGAACACGATCCGGACCGCGGTCACCCTGTCCTTGCGGCCGCGCCAGGCCGCGATGCCCGCCGCGATCCCGCCGGCCAGGCGGTATTCGGGATCGCGGAGCATCGGCTCGTGCTGGCGCCATCGCTCCGCCCGCTCCCGCCGCCGGTCGTGCCGGTCGTGCCGGTCGTGCCAGGCATGCCGGTCGCGCCAGTCACCGCCGGGCCAGTCGGGCCGGGTCTGCAAGGGCGGTTCCTCCACAGCACCATCATCACCCGTAGACCGGGCCCAGGGCTATCCGGGCGATCCCTGAGCCGACCCTGACCCCGGGCCACGCCCGGCCGGGCCTCATCCCCGATGCCGTCCGCGCAGGATCAGGGGCGCGCCGGGGGTTCCCCCGATGCGGCGGCGCGGCCCGCGGACGCACGCTTAAGCCATGAACACATACGGGGACAACAGCGAGCCGGACCGAGACACGATGAACGACGACACAGTCCTCAACGACACAGTCCTCAACGAGCCGGGCAGCAACGACGCCGGCGGCGAGCACTCCGACAGCGCGGGACCGGGACCGTACACCCGGGCTTACCGGGGCGATCAGGACAGCCGGACCACCTGGACCGGCCGCGGCGGGCGGCCGCCGCTCCGCCGCGCCTACGACCGCCGGCGCATGCTGGCCGGCGTCGCCGCCGGCATCGCCGACTACATCGGCGTGGACGTCCTCGTCGTCCGTATCGCCTTCGCGGTCGCGGCCGTGATGGGCGGCGCGGGTATCCCGGCCTACCTCGCCTGCCTGCTCCTCATCCCAGAAGAGGGCAGCGACACCTCCATCGCAAACGACCTGCTCCAATCCGTTCGCTAGCCACAAGAAGGACTTACCGAGAATGTCACCCTCGTCTGCTCAGTCCTGGACGCGCCGCATCCGTCCCGGCTACTACGACAACATCCGGGTCTCCGACGCCGAGCGGGCCGAGGTCGCCGACCGGCTCGCCGTCCACTACAGCGACGGCCGGCTCGACAAGGCCGAGTTCGACGAGCGCATCGCGCACGCGATGAGCGCGAAGACCCACGGCGACCTGGACGGTCTCTTCGATGACCTGCCGGAACCGGACGACCGCGGCCGGGGCCGCGGCCCCGGCCGCGCGGCCGGCACCGGCGGCCCGGGCGGCCCAGACGGCACCGGCGGTTCGGGCAGCGTCTACGGGCCGTCCCGCCCCTACGGCGTGAGCCGTCGCGGGCGCTCGCACCCGGTCCTGGCCGCGGTGGCGCTCGTCTTCGTGGCCGTCGTCGCCTGGCACGCGCTGATCCACCTGTTCTTCATCCCGTGGTTCGTGATCGCGATCCTCGTCGCCGCCGTCATGTACGCGAACCGCGGCTCCCGCCGGGCACACCGGAACCGCCAGTAACGCCGGCGTGGCGACCGGCCGCGCAGCAGATGATCACGGGCCGTCAAGCGGGCAAGCAGCCGCCTGGCGGCCCTCGATCATGAAAACCGCGAGCCTGCCCAGCGCGCGGCGAAACCGTATGACACCCTGTTGCAGTGGCGACGGTCCTCGCTTTCCATGCGCACCCGGATGACGAGGTGCTGCTGACCGGCGGGACCATTGCCCGCCTCACGGCCGCCGGCCACCGTGTCGTCATCGTCATGGCCTGCGACGGCGCCGTCTGGGAGCCGAACGGCAGGCTGGGTGAGTTCCGCGCCAGCGCCGCGGTCCTGGGCGCGGCACGCACCGAGTACCTCGGCTATGCCGACAGCGGCTACGGTCCGGTGCTGTACCCCGACCCGCCTGGCAGGACCCGCTTCGCCCGCGCCGATACCGGCGAGGCGGCCGCCAAGCTCGCCGCGATCATCCGTGCGGAGGGCACTGACCTGCTGCTCAGCTACGACGCGCGCGGCGGCTACGGTCATCGTGACCACGTCAAGGTGCATGAGGTCGGCGCGCGCGCCGCGCAACTGACTGGCGTCCGGCTGCTCGAGACGACCGTTCCCCGGGAACTCGCCGTCGCGGGATCCGCCATCCTGCGCGCGCTCCGCCTGGCCAGGTTCACGGCCCGGGAGGCGCACGCCGCCGGCACACCCCGCTCGGCGGTCACCCACCGCGTGAACGTGCGCCGCTACGCCGCGACTAAGCAGGCGGCGCTCGCGGCGCATGCCACCCCGGTCGGCGGCAAGGGCCGGTCCGCGCGGCTATTCCGGCTGGCCGTCTCGCTGCCGGTCCCCATTTTCGCATTGCTCGCCGGATGGGAATGGTTCACCGAGCCGGGCGCCGCCCCGGACGGCCGTATCCGCACCGACATCCTGCGCTAACGGCCGGCCGATTTCCGCGGATTGGTCCTTTGCGGCCCGGCAAAGTCCAACCGATTATCCTTAACGGACAGTGCTTACTCCCTCCGGGCGTGACAAAAACTTGACA
>DASZKN010000138.1:0-20370 GCA_035552855.1 Trebonia sp.
AACATCGCGGCCTTCGGCGGCGACCCGCGGCAGGTGACCGTCTACGGGCTGTCGGCGGGCGGGAAGTCCGTCGCCAACCTGCTGGCCTCCCCGCTCGCCCGCGGCCTGGTCGCCCGCGCGGCGTCCTCCAGCGGCGGCGAGCACGTGGCCACACCCGCGCAGGCGGCGGCGGTCGCGCGGCGCTTCTTCCGGGAGCTCGGCGCTGGACCCGAGCGGATCAGGGACGTGCCGGTAGCGGACATTCTCGCCGCCCAGTCGCGCATCGGCGAAGGGACCCGCCCGACGTGGGTGTGGCGGCCGGTGATCGACGGCGCCGCCCTGACCGCCCGCCCCGTCGGCGCCGTCGCCGCCGGCTCGGCGGCCGGCGTCGCCCTGCTCGCCCAGCACTGCGTCGAGGAGTGCGCGCTGTACCAGCTGGGTTTCCCGGACGCGGCCGGGCAGGCCGACGCGGTGCTCGAAAGCTACTTCGGCGCGGCCGGGCGCGACGAGATGCTCGCCGCCTATCAGCGGGCGCGGCCCGACTTGGCGGCGGACCCGGTGCGGCTGCGCGTCGCGGTCATGAGCGACGAGCGGTACGCCATTCCCACCACGCGGCTCGCGGACGCGCAGGCCGCTCACGCGCCGGTCTGGCGGTCCCGGTACGACGGGCCGCTGACCGGGCTGCCCGCCGCCGTCGTGCCGGGCGGGACGGCGCCCGCGTTCCACGGCACGGACGGCCTCGGCATCTGGCGCGGCCGCTCCGGGCTCGGCCGGCTGATGCACGACGCCTGGGGCATGTTCGCGGTCACCGGTGCCCCGGCCGCCGACGGCCTTCCGGAATGGCGCGGCTACACGCCCGCCGACCGCGCGACGATGCTGTTCCGCACCGATGGTCCCAGCGTGGCCGGTGACCCGGACGCCGCCCAGCGGGCCATCTGGGACGGACGCGACTGGCAGCCCGGCACCTGGTGGGAGTTCGAGGGGATCGGACGGTGAGGAGCCGGCCGGGCGCGTTCAGGGGAAATGATTGTGAATTAAGGCATGAGGCGAAGCCGCTTGACGATCTTGTCGACGCGGTCGCGGGGGCCGGCCAGGCTGAACGCGGTGACACGGAGGTCGCCGGGCCTGTACACGTTCGTGATCGACCGGCTCGCCCAGCGGCCGGAAGTGGCCGACGTGCGCACGAGCGTCGTCTACGAGCACATCCGCAGCCGGCCGGTCGCGCCGGCGAGGCGCTTACGACGCCCTGTAGTATCGGTGCACAGAAGGGATGGCGGCCGTGTCTTTCGGTTCTTCCGGCAGTGGCCGGGCTCGCAGTGGTCACCGGGCTCGCTGCCGTGGCCGGGCTCGCTGGCTGGCCAGGGCCGGGTGCGTGGCGGCCGCCTTGCTGATCCCGGTCGGCGCGGTGGCCGGGTGCGGGTCCGAGGACCCGACCACGCCCAGCGCGCAGGCCCCCGGGCAGGTGGCGCCGGACGAGCAGAACGGCGGCACCACCGCGGAACTCGGGTCGGTCGTCGACGTCGTCGACGCGCGCATCCCCGCCCCGGCCAAAGGCGTCACGCAGGCGCAGTTCGAGATGACCCTGGCCGTCGTCAAGCCGGGCACGTCCGTGGCACTGACCTCTGTGAGCACCCCGGCGGCGCGGAGCGTGGAGCTGCTCAGCCACGGTCACGCCGCGACGCGGATCAGCGTCCCGGTGGCGGCTGGGACCAACGTGCAGTTCGGGCCGCCGGCCCCGACGGAGATCCTGCTGATAGGGCTCACGAGCCCGCTGAAGCTCGGACAGTCGGTCAAGGTGACGCTGACGTTCGACATGACGGGCGGCGGCGAGTCGAAGGGTGCGCAAGGGAGCGGTGCTAACGGGAGCGGCGGGCAGGCGGGCAGCGGGACGCTGACCGTGCCGGTCACCGCCGCCCCCTAGCTAGCCCCAAGGCGGGCGAGCTTTGGGCTCGCCGCCGGGTGGCAAGCCGCGTGCGAGGATGGCGGTGCCGGTCGTGGCCTACTACGCCGCGTCACTCGTCACAAACCCAGCAGCGTAGCGGAGCGCCGTACTGCGGCCGGCAGCCCGTCGGCAACCTCTTAGCCGGCGGCCGCCACGCCGGCCCCGACCGGACCTCAGCCGACGGCCGCCACCGCCGCGGCGGCCTGCACCACGTGACTGAGCAGCAGCGCGGTCGTGACCGGCCCGACGCCGCCGGGCACCGGGGTGAGCGCGCCCGCGACCGCCGCGACCGCGGGGTCCACGTCACCCGCCAGGCCGCCGTCGGCGGTGGCGTTGGTGCCAACGTCGATCACTGTCGCCCCGGGGGACACGTGCGACGGCCCGATCAGGCCGGCCCGGCCGGCCGCCACGACCAGAACGTCCGCCGAGCGGGTCACCGCGGGCAGGTCAGTGGTGCGGGAGTGGGCGATCGTGACCGTCGCGTTCCGGTCAAGCAGCAGGTGGGCGACAGGTTTCCCCACTATCACCGAACGCCCCACAATGACTGCCCGTCGGCCCGCCACCTCAATATGGTGGTGGGCGAGGAGCGTGACCACCGCCTCGGCGGTGGCCGCCGCGAACGTCGGCAGCCCGGCGGCCAGGCGGCCGAGCGACTCCGGGCTGGCCCCGTCGACGTCCTTGGCGACCGGGATCGCGGTCGCCAGGCTGGCGAGCCGCGCGTTTTCCGGGAGCGGCGTCTGGAGGAGGATCCCGTGCACCTCGGGGTCATCGGCCAGTTGCGCGAGCGTGGCGGCGATGCCGGCCACGGTGTTCGTGTGCTGGACGTCGCAGGCGACGCCGGTCTTGGCGGCGGCGTTCGCGATCGACCGGACGTACCAGGCGCTGGCCTCGTCGCTGGTGGCGGTCACGACCGCCAGCCGGGGCTGGCGTCCGTCGGCGGTCAGCCGGGACGCCCGCGTGGTCGTGTCGGCGCGGATCTCCCCCGCCAGTTGTCTCCCGGAAATATCGGTCAACTGCTCATCTCCTCACGGACCGCGTCGATCAGGCGGGCGGCGCGGTCGGCCACTTCGTCGGCGACCGTGGCGGTCTCCGCGAGATCGTCCTTGAGCCGCTGGTCCCTGAGACCGGCCAGGTTCGCCTCGATGTTGACCCGCGCCGTGATGGCGGCGGCGGTGATGGCGGCGGCGGCCGCCGCCAGATCTGAGATCACGTTACGGTTCGCGGCGGGCAGCATCTCCTCGGCCAGCCCGGCCAGCCGGGCCGACGCGGCCATCAGATTGGCCGGGGGCCGCGCCGCCCCCGCCAGCGCGTCGGCGATCGCCTGGGAACGCTCCTCTTTGTCCGTGTCCGTCTCCTTGGGGAGCCGGTAGGCGGCCGCGACCTTCCCGAACGCCGCGGCGTCCGCCGCCGCGAGTTCGAGTGCCTCGTCGATGAGGCCGTCCGCGGCGGCCCGCACCCGCCCGGCGAGCGCGGTGTCGTGCCGCGGCCCGTCGCTGTACCGGGCGACCATCCCGATCAGCGCCGCGGCCTGGGCGGCGTGCAGCGCGGCGGCGGCCCCGCCGCCGGGGGCGGGGGTGCGGGCAGCGAGCTTGGCGAGGAACTCAGCGATGGTCTCGTCACGCATGACGAGAGGCTATCGGGTCACGCCCGTGTTTGGTGCCTGCCAGTGACGCCGGCGGAGCTCATTCCGGCAGCGTGATCGCGCGGCCGGGGCGGGTCATGGTGCCGGGCGGGCAGTACCTCGACGGCCAGCCGTCAGTACCAGGTACTGATCTCGACGGCCAGCCGTCCGGCTCGCACCGCCGGGTCGGCCTCGGCGAGATCCGGAGGCGGCCGAGTGCACCAGAATCCACCCGCCGGGGTGGGAGGAAATCCACCTCGCATTTGGGGGCTAGCACCCCTGCGGTCGATCTACATACGCAGTATAATACTCGGCATGGTGTCGAGAATGAGCAGGTCATGAGCGTTCGTCACGCGATGCTCGCGCTGCTGAGTGAGGGTCCCAAGTACGGCCTCCAGCTCCGCGAGGAGTTCGAGGCGCGTACGGGCGAAGTGTGGCCGCTGAACGTCGGCCAGGTCTACACGACGTTGCAGCGGCTGGAACGCGACGGGCTGGCGGAATCCGAGCCCGACGAGGGCGGCGCCGAAGGCCCGCAGAAGGGCTTCCGGATCACCGAGGACGGCGAGCGGGAGCTCGCCAAGTGGCTGCGCACGCCGCCGGACCTGAGCGCGCCGCCGCGCGACGAGCTGGTGATGAAGGTCCTGGTGGCGCTGCGCGTGCCGGGCACCGACGTGCACGCCGTCATCCAGGCGCACCGGCGCTACCTGATCGAGCTCATGCAGCAGTGGACCCGCATCAAGGAAGACGACGCCGGCGAAGACCTGAACATGCTCCTCGCGGTCGACGCCGAGCTGTTCCGGCTCGACTCGGTGGTCAGGTGGCTGGACGCCGCGGAAGCCCGGATCCGGCGCGCGGGGGCGGCCGGATCCGCGGCGGTGGGTGGCACAACGGCCCGCACGGACCAGACGAGCGACGAAAACGAGACACGAGCGCCGCTGCCACGGCACCGGCGGGAAATGAGGATACGGCGATGAGCATGCTAGAGCTGCGCCAGGTATCCAAGTCCTACGGCGAAGGCGGCGCCGAGGTGCACGCGCTGCGGGAAGTGAGCCTGACGGCCGGCGAAGGCGCGATGGTCGCGGTCATGGGACCAAGCGGCTCGGGCAAGAGCACGCTGCTGACGATCGCCGGCACCCTCGAGGATCCGACCACCGGCGACGTGCTGATCGGCGGCCAGCCGGTGCGCGGGCTGTCCCGCAACGCCAAGGCGCGGCTGCGGCGGCAGGTGATCGGCTACGTGTTCCAGGACTTCAACCTGCTCCCCGGGCTCACGGCGGCGGAGAACGTCTCGCTGCCACTCGAGCTGGACGGGATGTCCGGCCGCAAGGCGCGGCTGGCGGCCCTGCGGGCGCTCGACGGGCTCGGCCTGTCCGAGCGGGCCGGGCATTACCCGGATCAGCTGTCCGGCGGCGAGCGGCAGCGGGTCGCGATCGCGCGCGCGATGGTCGGCGACCGGCGGCTGCTGCTGGCCGACGAGCCGTCCGGGGCGCTCGACTCGGTCAACGGCGAGGCGGTGATGCGGCTCGTGCACGACGCGTGCAAGCACGCGGGCATGACCGCGGTCGTCGTGACGCATGACGCGCAGCTCGCCTCCTGGGCCGACCGGGTCGTGTTCCTGCGGGACGGCGTCGTGACCGATCAGACCGCTCCTGCCGCCGGCCCGGAATCGCTCCTCACCACGGAAGGCAACCAGTGAGCGGCACGGCGGTAGCGGACCGGCCCGCGCAGCGCGCCACCGCGAACGGCGGCATGCCCGCCCGGCGCGCGGTGATCCGGTGGGCGCTCCGGCTCCTGCGCCGCGAATGGCGGCAGCAGTTCCTGATCCTCGCGCTGATCACGGTCGCGGTCGGCGCCACCGTCGTCGCGTCCACGGTCGCGACCGACACTCCGGCCCCGGTAGCCGGGGTGCTCGGCACCGCGCAGGACGCCGGCTCGCTCTCGGGATCGCCCGCGACGATCGACGCCGGGATACACGCGATCCAGAGCCGGTTCGGCGCGACCGACGTGATCGCGAACGAGAGCGTCCCGGTCCCTGGCACGCAGCACACTTTCGACCTGCGGTCGCAGGATCCGCACGGCCCCTACGGCGGGCCGCTGCTGAGCCTGGTCAGCGGCCAGTACCCCGCCACCGCCAGCCAGATCGCCGTGACCAGCGGGGTCGCGACGGACTTCGGCCTGCGGACCGGAAGCCGCTGGACCGTGGACGGGGTCCCCCGCACGGTGAGCGGCATCGTGCAGAACCCGCAGAGCCTGCTCGACGAGTTCGCCCTCGTCATCCCCGGCCAGGTCACGAACCCGGACAACGTGACCGTGCTGTTCGACGCGCGCGGGACCAGCCTGCCGGGGCTCAACATCAAGGGGCTGCACATAGCGACCGCGCAGACGGTGGCGAACACCAATGAGATCAACCCCGAGACGATCTCGATCGCGGCCGCGGTCCTCGGCATGCTGCTGATCGCGCTCGTCGGCATCGGCGGCTTCACGGTCCTCGCGCAGCGCAGGCTGCGGGCGATCGGCCTGCTCGCCGCCCAGGGCGCCACCGAGCGCGACATCAGGCTCGTCGTGCAGGCCAACGGCGCCGCGACGGGTCTGGCCGGCGCGGTGACGGGGCTAGTGCTCGGCTTCCTGGCGTGGCTGGCCTACCGGCCGCAGGCGGAGAGCGGCGCACATCACGTGATGGGCGTCTTCCAGCTGCCGTGGACGGTCATCGTCATCTCGATGGCCCTGGCGGTCATCGCGACCTACTTCGCCGCCTCCCGGCCCGCGAAGGCAATCGCGAAGGTCCCGGTCGTGGCGGCGCTCGCCGGCCGCCCGCCCGTGCCGAAGAAGACCCGCCACCTGGCCATCCCGGTCGGCATCGGCTTCCTGGTCGCGACGTTCCTGCTGCTCGGCATGGCCGGCGCGGGGGTCGGCACCTCCGGCGGGGGCCAGGGCAGCGGGATGCTGGAACTCGTCGTCGGGCTCGTCGCGCTCGTCGTCGCGATCGTACTGCTCTCTCCGGCGCTGCTCGGGGTGGTTGCCGCCGGCGGACGGCGCGCCCCCATCGCCGTCCGCCTCGCCCTGCGAGACCTGGCCCGCTACCGGGCGCGCTCCGGCCCGGCGCTGGCGGCGATCAGCGTCGCCACGCTGATCGCGGTCATCATCTGCGTGGTCAGCGCCGCGCGGTTCGGCAACGTCCTCGACTACGCCGGCCCGAACCTCACGTCCAGCCAGCTCGTCGTCGACGCGCCGCCGCTACCGGGAACGACGTTCGGCCCGCCCGGGGGCAACGGGCAGTCGCCGGCTGCGCCGGTGAGCGTGGCGCAAGCGCAGCGGGTCGCCCGCGAGATCGCCGCCGACCTCGGCACAACGAGCATGGTCACGCTGGAGACGGCCAGCGCGAGCCTCACTCACGCCGCGCCCGGCCGTTCCTGGGACGGGCAGATTTACGTGGCCACGCCCCAGTTGCTGGCCGCATTCGGCATCAAGCAGTCCGCGATCAACCCCGGCGCCGACATCCTGACCATGCGGCCGGGCCTGTCCTCGCTGAGCGATATGCAGTTCACCTACAGCGGCCGGAAGGGGCCAGGAGGACCCGGGCCGGGCAGTGGCGGCGGCAACGACCAGTGGCCCTGCCCGGCGGGCGCCTGCGTGGCGAACCCGCCGATCCAGGAGATCAGCCAGCTCCCGTCCGGCACGTCCGCGCCGAACACGGTCGTCACCGAGCACGCGATCAACACGTATCACCTGCGGAATTCGATCCAGACCGTCGGCTGGCTCATCACCGTGCCCCACGGCCTCACCCCCGCCCAGATCACGACCGCGCAGCAGCTCGCGGCCGGGGCGTCCGGGATGAGCGTCGAGACCCGCAACAGCATCCCGTCGCTCGCGCAGATCATCGACGCGGCCACGATCTTCGGGATCGTACTGGCGCTCGGCATTCTGGGCATGAGCGTCGGACTGGTCCGCAGCGAGGCGGCCCGCGACCTGCGGACACTGACCGCCACGGGGGCGAGCGGGCACACGCGGCGCACGATCACGGCCGCGACCGCGGGTGCGCTCGCGTTCACCGGCGCCGTGATCGGGATCGCGGGCGGGTACCTCGCGGCGATCGGGTTCTTCCGGAGCAACTCGCTCGACGGCCTGTCCGAACTGGGCAGCATCCCGGTGACGAACCTGATGGTGATCCTGGTGGGCATGCCGCTGGCGGCGGCCGTGCTCGGCTGGCTGGTGGCCGGCCGCGACCCGGCCGGCCTGGGCCGCCAGCCGCTCGAATAAGCGGCGTTACCAGCCCAGTTCGCGCAGCCGGGCATCGTCGATGCCGAAGTGATGCGCGACCTCGTGGATGACCGTCTGCCGGACCTGGTCGGCGACCTCGCCGCCGGTCCGGCAGGCGGCGCAGATCGCCTGCCGGTAGATCGTGATGCGGTCGGGCAGCACCCCGGCGTACCCGGTGGTCCGGCTGGTGAGGGGCACGCCCTCGTAGAGCCCGAGCAGGCCGGGCGGCCCGGGACGGTGCTCGACCGTCACCGCCACATTGCTCATGAGCTGCCCGAGTCCCTCGGGCAGCCCGTCCAGCGCCTCGGCGACCATCTCTTCGAAGCGCTCGGGATCCACGTCAACCACCAGACCATTGTCCCGCCTCCCGACCTGGGATGCTTTCGCAGCGCTCGCGAGCGGCACAACGGTGCCTGGGGCGGCTGCTGGTGTACGTGGTTCCACACGATGCCGGCCGAGGCCCGGCTGATCGGGCCGGGCGTCCTGCTTACCGGTACCGTCCGGCGTGACGGGTCGCCGCGGATCAGCGGTACGGATCGCGGGCGTGCTCAACTCCGCGTTGGCATCTAACCTGGAAGGCAGGTCGAGATGACAACGTGAGAGGACGCTTTAGTGGACGGAACGCTCGCTGCCGCCGATTTGGAACGACTGCGCAAGGAATTCTCGGCCAACCCGACCTACCGGCTCGCCCAGAATGCCGTGACCAGGGTGACCGTCGACGACGTCGCCGTCAACCGGGAGATCGTCAGCAGCATCGACCACTCCGTGTCGACGACGCTGGACGACTGGAAGGTCACGAACCAGGAGCGGAGCGGCCGCTGCTGGCTGTTCGCGGGACTTAACCTGCTGCGCGTCGGGGTGATGCGCGAGACCGGGCTCAAGGACTTCGAGTTCTCACAGAACTACATGATGTTCTGGGACAAGCTCGAGCGCGCCAATTACTTCCTCGAGGCGATGATCGAGACCGCGAACCGCGACCTCGACGACCGCACGGTCGCCTACCTGCTGGGTTCCGTGGCCGGCGACGGCGGTCAGTGGAACATGTTCGCCGCGCTCGTGGCCAAGCACGGCCTGGTCCCTAAGGGCTACATGCCCGAGACGCAGAGCTCTTCGAACACGGCGCGGATGAACTCGATGCTCCGCTATCAGCTTCGCCAGGGCGCGCGCACTATCCGCGCGGCCACGGCCGAAGGTCTCGCGGCTGCCCGCGCGGCCAAGGCCGAGATCATGCAGGTCGTCTACCGGATCCTGTGCATTCACCTGGGTACGCCGCCGGAGCGCTTCGACTGGCAGTGGACCGACAAGGACAAGAAGTTTCACCGGGACGGCCTTCTCACGCCCCAGGAGTTCGCCGCCAAGTACGTGGACCTGCCGGTCAGCGAGTACGTCTGCCTGGTCAACGACCCGCGGCCGTCCAGCCCGATCGGCCGGACCTTCACGGTTGAGTACCTCGGCAACGTCATCGGCGGCCCGCCGGTCATCTACCTCAACGTCGACACGCAGGTCATCAAGGACGTCGCCGCGGCCACGATCCAGGGCGGCGAGCCAGTCTGGTTCGGCTGCGACGTGAGCAAGATGATGAGCAGCGACTATGCATTCTGGGACGCCGAGCTCTACGACCTGCCGTCGGTCTACGACACCGCCTTCGACCTGGACAAGGCCGCTCGCCTCGCGTACCACGAGAGCGCGATGACACACGCGATGCTCTTCACCGGGGTTGACGTGGTCGACGGCGCGGCCCGGCGCTGGCGCGTGGAGAACAGCTGGGGCGCCGACCGCGGTAAGGACGGCTTCTTCACGATGAACGACTCCTGGTTCGGCCAGTACGTCTTCGAAATCGCCGCCCGCAAGAGCGCGCTGTCCGCCGACCTGCGGAAGGCGCTGGACGCCGAGCCGATCGTGCTGCCGGCCTGGGACCCGATGGGCGCCCTCGCCCGGTAGCGGTCGTGTCCCGGGCAAGCTTGTGCTGCTGCCCTGATACCGGTGTGCTACCGCTGGCAGTTGGGGCACCAGAATCGCAGGCGCTCCTGGGCTGGCGGCCCCTGCTCGCCGCGCCTGATCGGTGTCCCGCACCGTCGGCACCGCTTGCCCGCCCGCCCGTACGCCCAGCTCTCCCGGCCCGGCCTTGTGTCCCCGGTGGATGTGTGCCCGAGCCGCGTCTTGTTGGCATCGAGCAGCCGGTGCCCCAGGTCCACGAGCGCGTCCAGGTCGCCGACCGAGCCCACCGTCCGCCACGGATCGATGCCGCGCAGGAACAGCATCTCCGCGAGGAACCAGGTCCCGATGCCAGCGAGGTTGCGCTGGTCGAGCAGCGCCTCGCCGACCGGCCGCTCCTTCCTGGCGGTGAGCCTGCGGACGGCTTCGCTCAGGTGCGCTTCATCCCAGCCCGGATCGAGCAGGTCGGGCCCGAGGTGGCCGACCACTCTGTCCTCGTGCTCGGTCCGCACCAACTCGGCGATGCCGAGCTGGTAGCCGGCCGCGACCCATTCGGCGTTGGCCAGCAGCAGCCTGATCTTGTGGCTCCGCGGCAGGCCTCCGTCGGCTGGCGTGACCCGCCAGGCGCCCTCCATCTTCAGGTGGGTGTGGACGGTCAGGCCGTTACCGGTCCTGATCAGCAGGTGCTTCCCGCGCGGGACCGCCTGGGTCACGAGCTGGCCGGCGAGGTTAGCGGTCGCGAAGCGCGGCACCCGGAAGTCGCTGCGCGTCAGCATCCGCCCGGCCAGCGCCTCGTGCAGGCGGCGGGCGGTATACCAGACGACATCTCCTTCGGGCACGCTTCAAGCATGCCCGCTCCGGCGACTCGTTCGCGCCGTTAGGCGTGTAGGGTCAGCGGTTGCCGCCGCGCCGGGCGTCGTAGCCCGGCCGGTCACGGCCTGCGTTGCCGTGACCGTCGGGGTCGCGGCGGCCGGTGCCGTACGAACCGGTCGCGTACCCGCCGCTGCCGTAGCCGCCCGTGCCCTGGCCATCGGTGTCATAGCCGGTGCCGGCCCTGTCGTCACCGGCGGGGCGGCTGCCGTTGCGGGCGGCGGGGTGGCCGCCGTTCCCGGTGTAGCCGGGCTCGCCGTAGCCGTTCGTGGCGGGCGTGTAACTGGCTCCGTTGTAGTCGGCGCCGTTGCATGATCCGCCGTCGTTCGCGGCGCCCGTGTACGCGGCGTTGCTGTACGGGCCGCTCTGGTACGAGCCGCCGGCCGGGCCCGCAGCGCCGTACGCGGGGTCGTTCGCGGTCCCGTAGCCCGCGTCGGCGGGGCGCTGCTGCCCGCCGCTATAGGTGCCGCCGCCGTACGACGGGCCGCTGTACGAGCCGCCGGCGCCGCTATATGACCCGCCGGCGCCGCTATGTGACCCGGTGCCGCCGTGTGACCCGGTGCCGCCGTGTGACCCGCTTTCGGTGTGCGAAGGAGCGCCGCCGCCGTACGACGAGGTGTCGCCGTATGCCGGGGTGCCGCCGTAGGCGGCGCCCGCCGAGCCGTAACCGGTGCCCGGCCGGCTCGCGTGGCGCCCGGTTCCGCCGCTGGCCGACGGCCGGGCGTACGGATCATTGCTCCGGTCCGGGGTCGGCGGCCAAGTGCCGTGCGTCTGCTGCTGATACGGGTAGCCGCCGGTGGTCGTGCCGCTACCGTTGCCGCGATCGGCGGCCGACGGCAGCTGGGGCCGTGGCGGCGGCTGGGCCGCGGGCGTCGCCGGCGGCAGCCCCGAAGCGGTCCGCGACGGCTGGTAGGCCGGTATATGGGGCCGTACTTCGGCGCGGGTAGCCGGGTACCCGGACGTGGTGGCCGGTGGCTCCGCGGGGTACTGGCCGCTCGGAGTGCCGTCCATGCTGAACGTCTGCGTCTGCTCGGTCAGCGCGGCGTCGGCCCGGTCGGCGGGCACCCGCGCATGGCGCGACGCCGTGCGGTAGGAGCGCCCGTCCGTGTCCGTCAGCGCGTAGCGCGAGAACGCATCGCTGGTGAGCGGGTCCTCGTCAGCCCCGGGCCGGCTCCGCGGCCCGGTCGTCGCGCCGGTGCCCCGTGACCTCGGGGCAGCCGCCGGGGACTGCCCCCAGCCGCCGGGACGCTGCGTGCCATGCCTACCGGTGGCATCGAGCGGCCGCTCGGTGATCCTGGCCATGCGCTCGGTCCGGTCTTCCTGCTGGGCCGGCTGCGGTAGCGGGTCGATGTACTGCGTCCGGTCGCCGCCGCGCTCCGCGCGACCGCCGCTGTCCATGCGCCCGATCAGCTCGGTGCTCTCGCCAGCCCCCTGCCACGAGGTTCCCCGGCCAGCCGAGTCCCGCGCCCCGCTCCCGCCGCGCGCCGCGGCCGGCCGGAAACTGGGCTGCGAAGCGGCGGGCCGCATCGGCGTCGGCGGGGCCGCGGGTGCGGCGCCGCCCGCGGCCGCGGGCGGCGCCCCGAGCGGCGCCGGGCCAAGCCGGCCGGCGCCGGATCCGCCGGGCACGGCGCCGCCGGCCGCGGATGAGGCGGCACCGGATGAGCCGGTCCTGGCCAGGCGGCCGGGCGCGGCCGGAGCCGCGCCGGCGTCCGGATCCGGGCCGGTGGCCGGCAGCGGCTTGTCCGCGGCTACCGACGCCCAGTAGTCCTCGTCCGACACCCCGTCGTCCGGCCAGATGTCGGGATCCCTGTCCCGGCGCAGGCGCAGGCGCCGCGTACCGCGCTCGGTCCGTTCAGGCCGTTCGGCCCGCCGGCCGCGCCGCCCGGCGCGCGGGCCGGGAGCGCCCTCGCCTTCGGGCTGGCCGTACTCGCCGGTGTCGTAGCCGCCGGTGTCGTAGCCGCCGGTGTCGGATGCCTCGCCGTCGAGCCGGTCCGCGGGCGTGTACCCGCGGTTGCCCCGGTCGCCGCGTTCGCCGCGTTCGCCCCGGTCGCCGGCCCAGCGGCCCTTGATGCCCTCGGGGGAGAAGTATTCATCAGGCGACCAGTTGTCGTCGTCCTGGCGTTCGTAGCCGTACTCGTAGTCCTGGTCGTCGCCCCGTCTGTCCGGACCAGAGCCCCTTCCGCCGTTGCCTTTGTCGGCGCGCGACGATTTTCGGCTCATAAAGGACATGCTTCACCACCCGGGACAGAGCACGGCCTGACGAACGGTGCCACCGAGGCGCGCGCGGCCATCTACGCGAGCCTGCCCCTCAATCGCGAGCACCTTAGAACCGGCACTAGTTCTATCAAATTGTTACCGACTCCCGGCAATCCTGTCTGGCGAATGCCGAAACTCGCCATCGAACTGGCGAAAAGGTAAAACCTCAACATTTCCTGAGAAAACTACTGACCGGCTGGTGTCGTCGCGTTCGCGGTCAGCCGCCCACGGCCGACGGTAGCCGCGGCGATCGCCGACCACGCGGATTCGAGCGAGGTACCCGACGGCAAGTTCAGGACTTTGCTGAGCGCGTACACGGTGAACCGGTACTCATGCCCGTGCGGGCCGGGGCAAGGCGGGTCGTAGGCGACGGTGCCCGCGCTGTTGCTGGCCTGGCGGGCGCCCGCCGGCAGCTGGCCCTCGAGAATCTCAGAGGTCGCCGGGTTGATGTCGAAGACGATCCAGTAGACGTAGGGCGTGATCGGCGCGCTGGAGTCGTCGACGACCAGGGCCAGGCTCTTCGTGCCAGCCGGCGTCCCGGCCCAGCCCAGGGGAGGGTTGATCGCCTTGCTGCCCGCGGCGCACGTGTAGTGCGCGGGCATCGCACGCTGGGCGAACGCGCCGCTGCTGACGGTCATGGCGGCCGGGGCCTCGGTCCCGGTGCCCGAGCCGAACACCCCGCAGCCCGCCACCGGCAGCGCGGCGGCGATCGCCAGGGCGGACACGGCCGCCCGGCGGGCAAGCCGCGGCCTACCCGAATCGCGGTTCACATGACACCTCCGGTGCCAGATCTTAGGGCCTGCGGGCCGCCGAAGCGGCCGATGCCGCGCTAGACCGCTTCCGCGATGAGCCCCACGGCGGCGGTGAGCTGGTCCGGAGGGAGCGTGAAGGCGAGCCGCACGTACGGCCCGGCCCGGCCGTCGACGCTGGCCAGCCGGCCGGGCAGCACCGCGACGCCGCGCCGCAGCGCGCTCTGCGCGAGCACGCTGGAATCGGCGGCCGGGTCGTCCTCGCCTGGCGCCTGTGCCCAGATCGTGAGGCCGCCCGACGGCGCCGCCCACGACCAGCCGGGCAGCCGGGCCCGCAGCGCCCGCGTGAGCGCCGTGTACCGGGGCCGGAGCCAGTCGAGCCGCCACTTGAGAATCTCCTCGTGATGCCGGGTGATCAGGGCCGCGACGACCGCCTGCTGGTAGGCGGGGCTGCCGAGGTCGGCGGCTGCCTTGGCGGCGGCGAGCCGGGCGATGATTCCCTCGGGTGCCCGGATCCAGCCGGTCCGCAGCCCGCCCCAGTAGGTCTTGGACAGCGAGCCGATGCTCACGACGTTCGGCCGGACGGGGGCGAGCGCCGCCAGCGGCGGCGGCTCTTGCGCGTCCGACAGCGCCAGCCCGGTGAGCACCATGTCGTCGATGAACGTGACGTCGGGATAGCGCGCCGCGAGCCCGGCGATCTCGTGCCGTACCGGTTCGGGCACGGTCAGCCCGGTGGGATTCTGATACGTCGGGATCAGGTACGCCGCCGCGGGCGCGTGGAGGCGCAGCACCCGGGCCAGTCGGTCCGCGTCACCGGGCGGCACGCCGACCGGCCGGGCGCCTGCCCGCTGCATGATGTCGAGCGCCCCGGGGAACGTGGGGTCTTCCGCGGCGACGGCCTGGCCGGGCAGGACCTCGCAGCGGATCAGCAGGTCCAGCGCCTGCTGCGCGCCCGAGGTGACGAGCACCTGCTCCGCGCTTGTCGGGATGCCATGCCGGTGCGTCAGCAGATCGGCGATGGCCCCGCGCAACGCCGGCCACCCATACGGGTAGTAGCCGAGGCCGCGAGTCACCAGGGCGCGTTCAGAAGATGAAAGGACAGTGACCGGATCGGCGAGCGCCGCGGCGACCTGCGGGGCGCATTCGACGGCGGCGATCGTGAGGTCGTGGGACACGGCCGACTGCTCCAGCATTCCGGTAAAGAACGCGTTGGACCGGTGGACGGCGCCGGGCGTGGTGCGATGCGGCGTGATGCGGGTGCCCGAGCCCTGGCGGCTTTCCGCCATGCCGTCGTCGCGCAGCAACTGGTACGCCAGGGCGACCGTGTTGCGGCTGACCGACAGGGCCGCGGCGAGGTCGCGCTCTGGCGGCAGGCGCAGCCCCGCGGGCAGCGCGGCGGTGTCCGCGAGGCGCGCGATCCGGCTCGCGAGCAGCCGGTACAGCGGCCCGTCGGCGGCCGACCAGCGGCCGAGGAGGTCGGCGAGTGCGGAGCCGCCGATCCGGGCCACTCCGGCGTTGATTGGCACTGTCATGATGGGTCCAATAATGCCAGATTGGGCACCATGTTCAGTGTTCTCGTCAGCCTGGTGTCCGCGGCAACCGTCCTGGTGGCACTGTGCGCGCTGGCGGCCAGCGGTTTCCGGTCCGGCGACCGGCCCGGCGACGCCCGGGTGACCGTCGCGCTCGCCGACGCCGGCCAGCCCGACGAGTCCCGGCCGGTCGTGGCCTGCCGGGTCGGCAACGGGTCCGGCGCCGCCGTGCTGGCGGGCCTGACGGTCCGCCGCGCGCGGCTCGCGGACCGCTGGCCGGGCGGCGGTTTCAGCGTCCGCGTACCCAGGCGGACGGGCCGCCGCCGGTTCCGCGCCACGGCACACGACACGGTCGGAGTGGTACCGGCCGGCGCGGAGGTGTGCTTCACGGTGCCGGTCCCGCGCGTCGCGCGCGGTTACGTGCTGGCCGCTGTCGTCGGGCAGCGGGATGGCAGGCTGCGCGTGTACCGGCTGCGGGTCCGCGGCGGCCAGCAGCCGGGCACGGTGCTGGGCGCCCCGCGCGATCTCAGTGGCGGAACGCGGCGTGGCCGGTGAGCGCCTGGCCGATGACCAGCGTGTGCATCTCGCTGGTGCCTTCGTAGGTGAGGACCGACTCCAGGTTGGCGGCGTGCCGCATGACCGGGTACTCGTAGGAGATCCCGTTCGCGCCCATGATCGTCCGCGCGGTGCGGCAGATCTGGAGGGCTTCGCGCACGTTGTTCAGCTTGCCGACAGAGACGTGCTCAGGCGCGAGCCGGCCGGCGTCCTTCAGCCGCCCGAAGTGCAGCGCGAGCAGCGTGCCCTTGCCGAGTTCCAGCGCCATGTCGGCGAACTTGGCCTGCGTGAGCTGGTAGGCGGCGATCGGCGCGCCGAACTGCTCACGCGTCCCGGCGTACTCAAGGGCCGCCTCGTAGCACGACCGGGCGGCGCCCATCGCACCCCACAGGATGCCGTACCGCGCCTCGTTGAGGCAGGACAGCGCGCCGCGCAGGCCGGTCGCGCCGGGCAGCGCCGCCGCGTCGGGCAGACGGACGGAGTCCAGCACGAGCTCGCTCGTGACGGACGCGCGCAGCGAAGCCTTGTGGGTGATCTCGGGCGCGCTGAAGGCGGGCGTGCCGGCCGGCACCACGAACCCGCGGATGCCCTCGTCGGTCCGGGCCCAGACCACGGCGACCGAGGCGATCGAGCCGTTCGTGATCCACATCTTGCGGCCGGTCAGCACCCAGTCGCCGCCGTCGCGCACGGCGGCGGTCCGCATCGACGCCGGGTCCGAGCCGGCGTCCGGCTCGGTCAGGCCGAAGCAGCCGAGCGCCTCCCCGGCGGCCATCCGCGGCAGCCATTCCTGCTTCTGCTCCTCGCTGCCGAACCGCCAAATCGCGTACATGGCGAGCGAGCCCTGGACGGATACCAGCGAGCGCAGACCGGAGTCGGCGGCCTCCAGCTCCAGGCACGCCAGCCCGTAGTCGACGGCGCTCATGCCCGCGCAGCCGTAGCCGGTCAGGTGCATGCCGAGGACGCCGATCTTGCCGAGCTCGCGGGCGAGTTCGCGGGCGGCCGGGAGTTCGCCGCGCTCGAACCAGTCGCCGACGTGGGGGAGCACTTTGTCGGCGCAGAAGCCGCGGACCGTGTCACGGACCGCGCGCTCGTCATCGGAGAGCAGCGTGTCGACACCCGCGGGGTCATGGGGGTCGAGCCAGGGACGGGAACTGGTCATCGGGGTCATGAGAACAATCTTCCCCGCCCGGCGGCGAGTGACGCGCCCGGGTCTCGGGTGACCCGTCTGGGACGGGTGGCGCGCCCGGATCCTGGCGAGACGGTCCGGACGGTTACGCTACCGTGTCGCTGCCAACCGGGACCGAAGTGCAACTGGGACGCCCTGATGTACGGCGGCTGGGTCTACAACGGCCCCGGCTACGAGCCGACCGGCGAGCCACTGTTCCAGACAGGCGCCGGGTCGAACTCGGGCAGCTACTCCAACCCGGTCGAGGACAGCCTGATCAGCCAGACGCACAGCAGCAGCAGCCTGTCGCTGTTCCAGCAGTACGCCACCTACACCGCGCAGCAGCTGCCGTACATCTGGATGCCGCAGTACTACACGGTGCAGGCCGTGAGCAGCGACCTCAAGGGCGTCACGTTCAACCCGCTGGGCACGTTCCTCCCCGAGTACTGGTACTTCGGCAAGTAGCCCCGCTCACGACGGCGAGGACTGCGGCGGCGGCGAGGACTGCGGCGGCGGTGGCGAGGACTGCGGCGGCGGCGGTGGCGGGTCGCCGCGGATCTGGTCGATGATCACCGTGCGGCCCGCGTCGGCGTCCGGCCCGCCGAAGCCAGCGCCCGAGCCGGCGCCGGGTTCGTCGGTGCCCGGCCAGTACGGGACCTCGACCGACGTCGGCTCAGTCGTACCGCCCGCGGTCACGTAATGCTTGCCCGACAGCCGGAGGTTGACCGCGTCGCCGAGCACGAGCCGGTCCTTCGAACCCAGGTAGACGTCCTTGTCCGGGAGGACCGCCTTCGCCGGCAGGAACGCCTTCTGCTCCCACCGCTCGACCCGCGTGCCGTTCCGGCTCCCGAGGTCGACGGCCACGATCCGCCTGCTGGTGTTCACGTGCTCGATCCGCAGCAGCAGGTGCCGCCTGCTGACATGCATGACCGCGTCGCGGAACGGCGTCTGGCGCGCGCTCAGGTCCACGCCCTTCAGCCCGGCCCCGCGGCCGATGATCAGCGGGATGCCCGCCTCCAGCGGGAACCGCATGATCTCGCCGCCGGTCGCGCGGTCCGCGGCCACGACCTCGTACAGCGGGTCGCGCGGCCCCAGGTCGGTGAGCGTGCTGGCGCACGAGGGGCACAGCGCGGTCCCGTCCGCCGCGACGGCCGGCCAGGTCAGCAGCTGGTCCTGCCACTGGGAGGCCTCGGCGCAGCGGACGTTCGGGCAGCGCCAGCGGGTGCCGAGGACCTTGCGGTGCCTGGCGTTCTTGGAGTCGAGCCTCGTGACCCGCTTGAGGTCCTTGACCTCGATCGCCACCGACACCGTCTGCGCGCTGTGCGCCACGATCCCCAGCGGCTCGATCACGACCTGGTCGCCCGCCATGCTCCAGCAGTGGAACCGGTCCGGTGAGATCTCGATCCACGGGTGGGCCGAGCGGTGGTCGATGTAATGGTCGCGGGTGACCACGTGCAGGTGCTTGTCCCTGGCCAGGTCCAGGATCAGCGGGTCCGCGACCGACCTGGTCACCAGCTCGCCGTCGTGGATCAGCCGCCGGAACTCCCGCAAGTCCGCCTGGTCGAACGCCCGCCACAGCGAGTCGTCGGCGATGAGCGCGAACGCGACGTCGTCGCCGTGCAGCGCTCGCCAAGCGGACATGACGAGGTCAAGCCGCCGCAGGTGCGGCCGGTGCCGGTCCTCCGGCGGCAGGTAAGGCGACCAGCACACGTTCGAGACATCGATAACGGCGTCCCACGTCCCCATTGACCGCATCGTATCGCGGTCAGCCCCGATCGAGGGCCCTCCGGAGCCTGGCGGCGGCTGTCTCGAGCTCCTCGTCGGTGGCCTGCTTGGCCCGCCCGAAGTCGAAGTTCTCCATCGTCCAGGCCGGGAACACGTGGACGTGCATGTGCGGAACCTCGAGGCCCGCGATGACCAGCCCGGCCCGCGGCGCGCCGAACGCCGTCTTCGCCGCCTCCCCGATCCGCCGCGCGACCGTCACGCAGTCCCGCAGCAGCGGCTCGTCAGCGTCGGTCCACTGGTCGATCTCTTCCCGCGGCACGACCAGCGTGTGCCCGGGGGTCAGCGGCGCGATGGAGAGGAACGCCACGACGCGGTCGCCGGTGTACACGAACTTCCCGGGCAGCTCGCCGTTGATGATCCGGGTGAACAGCGTCGGCATGGCCGCACTCCTCGCAGTTAGCGTCAAAATTGATTTCAGGAAGTCTTCCGTCCGGAATCGAGGCTAGCGTGACCGCCATGAGTTACGCAGACGAGGGCTACGCCTACGAATCACCGCTCGCGGGGAGCGAGACCGAGCACCTCATCGGGTCGCTGGAGCGGCAGCGCGCGATCTTCGCGTGGAAATGCGGGAATCTCGACGCCGCCGGCCTGCGCGCCACGCTCGGCCGGTCCGCGATGACGCTGGGCGGCCTGCTCAAGCACCTCACCGCCGTCGAGGACGGGCACTTCGCGCGGCTGCTGCTCGACGAGCGGCCAGTACCGCCATGGGACACGGTCGACTGGGACGCCGACCCGGACTGGGAGTGGCGCACGGCCGCGGACGACACACCCGACCAGCTCTACACGATGTGGGCGGACGCCGTACAGCGGTCGCGCAAGGTGGTCGCGGACGCGCTCGCCCGCGGCGGGCTCGACCAGCTCGGCGCGTACGTCAACGCCGACGGGAGCCGGCCGAGCCTGCGCCGCATCATCTTCGACCTCGTCGAGGAGTACGCCAGGCACATCGGCCACGCCGACCTGCTGCGCGAGTCGGTGGACGGCCTCACCGGCGAGGACCCGCCGCCGCGACCCTGACCCGCCGCCGCGGCGCGGAAAAGAAATTGCCCCCGCTACCATCCCCAGATACCGTCCGGCGGGTGGGACATGTCGAGGTGGCGCACGTCAGTCACATCCTGCCGGACGGCCGGGTGCTGCTCGACGACGCGAGCTTCCGCGTCGGCGACGGCGCCATCGCCGCCATCGTCGGGCCGAACGGCGCAGGCAAGACCACCCTGCTCCGGCTGATCGCCGGTGACCTCCAGCCGCAGGACGGCGTGATAACAGCAACAGGCGGGCTGGGCGTGATGAGGCAGTTCATCGGCGGCCCCGCCGCGCCCGGGTTGACGGTCCGCGACCTCCTGCTGTCGGTCGCCCCGGCCGCCGTCCAGGCGGTGAGCAAGCGCCTCGACGACGCCGAGCTCGCGATGATGACCCGCGACGACGAGGCCGCGCAGCTCAGGTACGCGCGCATCATCAACGAATACGCGGAAGCGGGCGGCTACGACGCCGAAGTCCACTGGGACGAGTGCACGGTCGCCGCCATCGGTCTCCCGTACGACCAGTGCAAGTGGCGTGAGGTGCGCACGCTCTCCGGCGGCGAGCGCAAACGTCTCGTCCTGGAGAGCCTGCTGCGCGGCCAGCACCAGCAGACGCTGCTGCTCGACGAGCCGGACAACTACCTCGACGTCCCCGCCAAGCGCTGGCTGGAAGAACAGCTCAAGACCACGCCCAAGACCGTGCTGCTGGTC
>DASZKN010000139.1:0-10312 GCA_035552855.1 Trebonia sp.
GACGCCGAGAGCGAGCACGGCGTTCCACAGCGACGGCTGGGTGATCGCGGCGAGCCCGACCGCGAGCAGCAGGAACGGGAAGGCCAGCATGACGTCGATCACCCGCATGAGGACAATGTCGAGCGGTCCCCGGAAGTACCCGGCGAGTATCCCGATTGGCAACCCGACCACGGCGCCGAGCAAGGTGGACGCGATACCCGCCTCCAGCGTGGTGCGCGCCCCGTACAGCATCCGGGAAAGGACGTCCCGGCCGAGCTGGTCGGTGCCGAGCAGATGGTGCGGGGACAGCGGCGGGGCGAGCACGACGTTGAAGTCCGCGTAGTTCGGGGGATAGGGCGCGATCAGCGGGCCCGCGATGGCGACCACCACGACGACGAGCGCGCCCGTCGCACCGACGAGGGCGAGCTTGCTGGTCCGTCCCGTGTCGCGCCGGATCCAGCCGCTCACCAGGCTGTACGGCCGCGGCCGGGGCGTCAGCGCGGCGGTCATGACGATCCCCCGGTGACGCGGATGCGCGGGTTGATCAGCGTGTAGCTGATGTCCGTCAGCAGGTTCACGATGATGTAGGCGGCGGCGGTCAGCAGGACCACTCCCTGGAGCGTGGGGTAGTCCCGCTGGTAGACAGAGTCGAGGGTCAGCTGGCCGATGCCGGGGATGTTGAAGACCTGCTCCACGGTGACAATTCCCGCGATCAGCCCGCCGAGCTGCAGACCGATCACGGTGACGACCGTGATCAGGCTGTTGCGCAGGGCGTGCACCCAGATCACCTGCCACTCGAGCAGGCCCTTGGCGCGCGCGGTACGCACGTAGTCCGCGCCCAGAGCCTCGATCATGCTGGCCCGTGTCTGCCGCATGAGGACCGCGGCGAGGCCCGTGCCGAGCACGATCGCCGGCAGGATCATGTGGTCCAGGTTCGGGCCGATTCCCCCGTAAAGCGGCGCGAAGCCGCCGGAGGGCAGCACGTTGAGGTGCACGGCGAAGACCAGGATGAGGACGATGCCGAGCCAGAAGTGCGGGACGGACAGCCCACCGAGCGCCAGGCCGCTGGTAAGAGCGTCGGTGACGCGGCCCGGCCGGACGGCGGCGACGACCCCGGCCGGGATGCCGATGACGATGCCGACCAGCAGCCCGAGCACCGCCAGTTCGAGGGTGATCGGGATCCGCTGGGCGAGCTGCGTGCTCACCGGCAGGTCGGTGATCGGTGAGGTGCCGAACTGGCCTTGCAGAACCTGGCTGATCCAGTGCCCGTACTGCACGGGCAGCGGCTGGTCGAAGCCGTACCGCTGCATGGTGGCGGCCAGCGCGGCCGGGCTGGTGGAGTCGGCCGACAGCGCCGTCGCGGGGCCGCCTGGCAGCGCGTGCACCGCGCCGAAGACCACGAGCGTCGCGAGCGCCAAGGTGATGAGCGCGATGACGGTCCGGCGCGCGATTGACCAGAGCAATCAGCCCACCTGCGCGTACTCGAGCCGGATCAGGCTGTCCGGGAAGTACTGCACCCCGGTGACGTTCTTGCGCAGCCCGAGAAAGAACTTGTCGTACCAGAGGTAGATGATGTTGAGATCGCTGTGCGTCGCTTGCACGATATTCGTGTAGAGGGCGTGCCGCTGCGCCGCGGACGTGGACTCGCGTGCCTCGAGCAGCAGCCTGGTCAGCGCCGGGTAGTTCGCGCCGGTGTAGTTGAGGCCGGCCCCCGGATACCAGTCGCTGAAGATGTTCTGATCAGGGTCGATCCGTCCCGACCAGCCGATCAGGTACATCTCGTACTGGCCCGCGGCCGCCTTGGAGAGCGAGGTCGTGAATTCGGTCGGCTGCAACGTCACGTCAAACCCGGCCTTCGCCGCCATCGACTGGATGATCGTGCCGACCTGCTCCGGCAGGGACGAGTTCTGCACCATCAGCGACACGTGGACGGGTGTCTTGACCCCGCTGGCCTGCACGAGGGCCTTGGCCTCGGGAATGTTCTGCGCGGGGCAGGGGACATTGACCGTCCACGGGCTGTTCGGCGGGATGGGTGTGCACCCGGGGGTGTAGAGGCCGTCGAAGGCGACCTTGTTCAGCGTGGACCGGTCGATGGTGAGCTCGAACGCCTCCCGGAGCCCCGGATGGGTGGCGAAGGGGTTAGCGGCGACGCCCGACGGCTTCAGCGCGCCGTTCACGTTGCCGGTGTTGATGTCGATTCCCTCGTAGCCGAGGGAGTTCTGCGCGTCGATCTTGGTCGCGGCATCGCTCTGCAGCGCCCGCACCTCCTGCGGCGCGACCTCGTCGGCGATCTGGATCTGGCCGGACTGGAGGTCCGCGGCTTCGGTGCTCGGGTCCGTGATCGCCTCGAACGTCACGGTGGAGAGGTGCACGTGGGACTTGCCGTAGTAGTACGGCGACTTCTTCAGGATGATCGTGTCAAGGCTGGGTCGCGACTGGAACTCGAACGGGCCGACGCAGACCGGGTGCTGTGCGAAGTTGTTACCCAGCTTGTGCAGCTGCGCGGGGGACAGGATCATCCCCGCCCGGTCGGCCAGGACGGAGGTCAGCGGCGCGAACGGCTTGCTGAGATGGAGCACGACGGTGAGCGGGCCCGTCACGCCGACGCTCTTCAGGCCGTTCAGCTCGGCCGCTCGCACGGAATCCGCGCTGGTCAGATACCAGTCCAGGGTGGTCTTGACCGCCTGGGCGGTGAATGGCGTGCCGTCGTTGAACTCGATGCCCCGCTTGAGCTTGATCGTGTAGGTGAGGCCGTCCTTGGAGATGGTCGGCAGCGACGCGGCGAGCTGCGGGATGATGTCCAGCTGCGCGTTGATGTCGTACAGCTTCTGGCACATGTTGGCGAAGACGGTCCGCCCGACGAACGTGGAAGCGGTCGTGGGGTCGAGCGAGTCTGGTGCGCCTGCCAGGCCGACGGTGATGCTGCTCGACGCCGGTCCCGAACCAGATCCGGATCCGCCCGCGGCCCCCGTGCTCGGCGCGCTGCAGGCGGCGAGCAAGACGGCGGCCATGGTGGCCGCTACGGCGAGGATGGCAATCAGACGATTGTCACGTCTTCTTCTGAGCTGGGGGATGAGCCCTCTTAGCACCATGTGAACATGATTAGGGTAAGTACTTTGCTCGTCAATAAGGTTTTCGTTAAATTCTGACGAGTTGTGTTGCACTGTCGCGCCGACATGCCCATGGCACCCGGCGAGTCGACCCGAATACCGGCGGCAAAGGGGGCGCCGCTAGCGGAGCCGGGCCGCCAGCCAGTCGGCCGCGTCGTGCTGCATGGCCTGGTCGAACTTGTGCGGCCCGTCGTAGAAGCGGCCCGTGTAGGCGTCGGGCGCGCCCGCGTCCGCGTAGTGGCTGGCGATGCGCTCGTGCGCGGCCTCGGCGCCTGCTAGCGGGAACAGGGCGTCATGGCGGTTGTACTGCACGAGCAGGGCGGCCGGCGCCTGGCAGGCGGCCAGATCGGGCCAGTCGGCGCGGGCGGCCAGGCCGGGCGGGAACAGCATCCAGGTGTGGTCGGTGACGTTGTGGTCGAGCAGGGAGCCGTAGGTGCCCATCATCCCGACGACGACCGCGGCGGTGAGTTCGCGGCTGGTCGCGCGCAGCAGCGCGGACCGGCCGCCGCCGCCCGACAGGCCGATGCTGGCCGTCCGGTCCGTGGTGTCGGGCCGGGACCGCAGGTAGCCGAGCGCGAGGCGGTCCTCGTGCACGACCATGGCGGCCAGGGTGGTGCCGAGCAGCGCGCAGTACTTCTCGATCAGGAGCTCGTGGTGCCAGGCGGCGGCGTTGTACCGGTCGATCTCGTCCGGCACCGCGCCCGGGAACGTGTCTGGCGGAGTGGTTCCGGCGGTGAGCTCGCTCAGCCGCTGGATCAAGGGCGGCATCTCCGCCAGCGGGAAGCGGCGGCTGCCCCAGCCGAACACGTCAGGGACGAGCACGACGTAACCCGCGCGCGCGAGATCGCTGGCGATTGCCCGGCCCTCGTAGTAATTGTCCCGGAGCGCGGTGACCACGGGCGCGGCCGGCCCGGGACCGTCGGCGATCTTTTCCTTGCCGTAGTACTTGAAGCCGTCATGGCCGTGCAGGGCGAGCACGCCGGGCAGCGGGCCGTCCGCGGCCGCGGGTTTGAGCACCCAGGCGTGCGTGCGCGGCCCGTAGCCGGCCGAGTAGGAGATTTCCTCACCCGCGAGGCCACCGGCGGTCCAGCGTCGCTCCGCCCGCACATCCGCCGGCGCCTGGTCGCCCTGGCTGTCCCGGGCACCCGGCCCGGCCAGGATCTCGCTGGCCAGCCGGCGGACGGTTTTCCGGTCCGGCCGTCGCGCGTGCCCGTCGAACCCGGCCGCCGCGGGCCAGTCGCTGTAGCCGCCGAGATGCGCGTAGCTGGCGTTCATGCGGGCTGGTCCTCCGGTCGTCGCGGCTGGCTCGCGTTCCTGCGGACCCACTGCCCCTGGCCCGGCGCGGCCAGGGAAACGCCGTCGGCCAGCACGACCTGGCCGCGGCGGAGCACGAACCGGGGCCAGCCCTGGACGGTCCAGCCGTCGTAGACCGAGTAGCCGGCGCGGGACCGCATGCGGGCGCCGTCGACGGTGACGCGCTTGTCCGGGTCCCACAGCGCGAAGTCGGCGTCGGCGCCGACGGCGAGCACGCCCTTGCGCGGGTGCAGCCCGAACAGCCGGGCGGCGTTGCCCGCGGTCAGCTCGACGAACCTGTCCAGTGAGATCCGCCCGGTCACGACCCCTTCGGAGAACAGCATCGGCATGAGCGTCTCCAGGTCGGCGACGCCTTGCCGCGCGGTCACCACGTCGAGGGCGGGGTCGAGCTTGGCCGCGAGCGTCCACGGCGCGTGATCGCTGCACACGGTGTCGATGTCGCCCGCGGCGAGCCCGCGCCACAGCGCGTCGCGGTCGGCCTGGGTCCGCAGCGGCGGTGCGCCCACGTACTTGGCGGCGTCCGGCTCCGCGAAGCGTTCCCTGGTCAGGTGCAGGTACAGCGGCCGGGTCTCCACGTAGACGGGCAGCCCCCCGGCCCGCGCCTGGCGTGCCCGGTCCAGGGCGGCGGCCGAGGACAGGTGGACGATGTAGACGGGGGCGCCGGTCAGGCGGGCGAGGTCGATGGCGTGGCCGACGGCCTCGACCTCGGCGCTGACGGGGCGGGCGTCGGGGAAGTGGCGCACCGCGCCGTGCCCGGATTCGATCAGCTCCCGGCCCGTGCGCGCGAGCATCCCGGCGTCCTCGCAGTGCACCAGCGTCAGCGCCCCGGCCCGCCCGGCGGCCGCGATCGCGTCGGCCAGCCCGGGTGTTCCGGCCGCGTAATCGGGGTTGGACAAGAACACCTTGAGGCTGGTGTGCCCGTCGGTTGCCAGGCTGGTGATCTCGGCGGCGGCTCCTTGATCCAGGCCCGCGAGCACCGGGTGCAGGAACCAGTCGGCGGCCGCCTCGGCGGCGGCGCCCGCCGCCTCGCGCGCGATCGCCGCGGTCATCGACTCACCGGGCAGCGCGAACGTCATGTTGCCGATCGTCGTGATGCCGCCCGCGAAGGCGGCGAGCGAGCCGGTCCAGAAGTCGTCCACCCACATCGGCTCGTCCTGGCCGATCGTCGCGGTGGGCGCGGCCGGCACCAGGTGCACGTGCGCGTCGATGCCGCCCGGGAGGACGAGCAGGCCGTGCGCGCTGACCTCTTCCTGCCCTGTCATCGCGCCGCCGATCCGGGCTATCCGGCCATCGGTGATCCCGACGTCGGCGACCTCGCGCCGCCCCGGCGTGACGACGGTTCCGCCCCGGACGACGAGCTCACAAGTCTCAGGCACCCCATCAGCCTGGCGCATCAGGCCTTCGACGGCAATCTGGTTTCCCGCGCTGGAATAGTGCTGGCCGGCCTCGCGTTCTTAGGTACTGGTCGGTGCGTTTGTGTCCCCCGGGCTCAAATCACTGCCTTCATGGAATACCGTCCGGCTGGAGCCATGATGCGCCTTTCGCCGTGAGGCGACCTTCGTACCGGCCAGGCACGCCCTCGTGAGCAGTCGCTCCCGGGGGCGCTGTCATGCCCGGCCCGGATCCTCGCTCGTCTCCGCAGCGGCGTTTCCGCGTCTCCGGGGTCTGATAACTCCAGGAGCGTGGCCACTGTCCCGGCGGCGCCGGCGATCGCCGCGCCGCCCGCCGAGGCGGCGATCAGCCAGCGCGTGATCCGCGGGAGCCGCCGCCAGGCCGCCACCGTGATCGCGACGTCCAGCGTGTCGGACAGCGCGCCGGCGGCGAACCATGCGCCGGCGGCCCGGCCGGCCGGAGCTTCCAGCGTCGCGGCGAGCGCGCCGAGACCGAGCGCGAGGTCACGCCCGCCCATCGCGCGCCCGAACACCTGCGCGCCCAGTTCGTCCGCCGCTGGGCCTACCCAGGGCCGGGCCGGGGCCGAGGGCCGGGCGAGCGCGGCCACGCCGAGCCCGATCCGCCCGGCCGCGACCGCCACGGCGGCGTAGCGGAGCAGCGGAAGGACGGTCGCCGCGGCCGGCGGCTTGTTCCTGTCATTGACCATAAGCACATTGTCCCGGCCGGAAATGGCGCCCCGGCTCCAGCCCCGAAACCAGATCTTGATACACCGTTGTCATGACCCTTGCTCCGCTCCCGCTCGGCCCGAACCAGCCGCCCCGCTTCTACCGGGGCGGCGCTGGCATCGCACGGCTGCGGGGAACCACGACGCCGTCCGATCACGTGCCCGAGGATCTCGTCGCGTCGACGACCGAGTTGTCCGGCGGCGGGGGCGCCGGCCTCACTGTCCTCGCGGACGGCACCACCCTGCGCGACGCGATCGCCGCCGACCCGCGGGGCTACCTCGGCCCCCGGCACGCCGACCGGTTCGGCGCCGACCTCGCGCTGCTGGTGAAGCTGCTGGACACGGCGGAGCGGCTGGTCGTCCACTTCCACCCCAGCCGGGACTTCGCCCGGGCGCACCTGCACAGCTGCCACGGCAAGACGGAAGCGTGGATCATCACCGACGTCACCGCGGACCCCGGCGACGACACCGCCGGCCACGTGTACCTCGGTTTCCGCGAGGATGTCAGCCTGGCCACGGTCCGGCAGTGGGTGGACGCCCAGGACAAGGCGGCCCTGGTCGGTGCCCTGAACAAGGTCCCCGTCCGGCCAGGCGACACCTGCCTCGTGCCGGCGGGCGTACCGCACGCCATCGGCAACGGCATCACGCTCGTCGAGGTGCAGGAGCCGACGGACTTCTCGATCATGCTGGAGTGGAAGGGCTTCGACATCGACGGCGCGGCCGAGGGTCATCTCGGCCTCGGCTTCGACCTGGCACTCGAGGCGCTCGACCGCACTCGCTGGGACCAGTCGCGGCTGAGTGGCGTGCTGGGCTCCTGGCAGCGGGAATCCAGCCGGCCGGCAACGCCGCCGACGGCGGGCGTGACACGGCTGCTGCCCGCCGCGGCGGACGGCTTCTTCCGCGCGGAGCGGATCCAGCCCGGCTCGGGCCTGTTGGAGCTATCGCCGCAGGTCGCGGTGCTCGTGGTGCTCGAAGGGCAGGGGCAGCTCTCATGGGAAGGCGGCGACCTCCAGTTGTCGCGGGGCATGACCGTGTTCGTGCCTTACGGCGCGGGCCCGGTCCGGGTCGGGGGCCAGCTCACGCTGGTGCGCTGCCTGCCCCCCGACCCGGCCGGGTAGCTCAGGCCGCCACCATGCCGTGCGGATCGATCACGAACTTCCGGGCGGCGCCCTTGTCGAAGTCGTGGTACCCGTCCGGCGCCTCGTCGAGCGGGATGACGGTCGCGTTCACCGCGTCGGCGATGTGCGCCTTGTCGTGCAGGATCGACATCATCAGCTGCCGGTGGTACGTCATCACCGGGCACTGGCCGGTGACGAAGTAGTGCGACTTCGCCCAGCCGAGCCCGAGCCGCACCCGCAGCGAGCCGACCTTGGCGTCCTCGTCGACGCCGCCCGGGTCGCCGGTGACGTACAGCCCGGGAATGCCCAGTCCCGCGCCCGCCCTGGCCACGGTCATGATGTCGTTCAGCACGGTGGCCGGCGCCTCGCCCGCCTTCGCGCCGTGCCCGCGCGCCTCGAACCCGACGCAGTCGACGGCCGCGTCGACCTCGGGCTCGCCGAGGATCTGCTCGATCTGCTCACCGAGCGTGGCGTCCTGGCTCAGGTCCACGGTCTCGCAGCCGAAGCTGCGCGCCTGGGCGAGCCGCTCGGGGTTCATGTCGCCGACGACGACCACCGCCGCGCCCAGCAACTGCGCCGAGTACGCGCTGGCCAGGCCCACGGGTCCGGCGCCCGCGACGTAGACGGTCGACCCGGTGGTGACCCCCGCGGTATACGCGCCGTGGTATCCCGTCGGGAAGATGTCAGAAAGCATGGTCAGGTCCCGGATCTTCGCCATCGCCTGGTCCTTGTCCGGGAACTTCAGCAGGTTGAAGTCCGCGTAGGGAACCATGACGTACTCGGCCTGGCCGCCGACCCAGCCGCCCATGTCCACGTAGCCGTAGGCGGATCCCGGCCGGTCCGGGTTGACGTTGAGGCAGATGCCGGTCTTGCGCTCCTTGCAGTTGCGGCAGCGGCCGCAGGCGATGTTGAACGGCACGCTGACCAGGTCGCCGACCTTGATGAACTCCACGCCGGGGCCTGCCTCGACCACCTCGCCGGTGATCTCGTGCCCGAGAACCAGCCCCTTCGGTGCGGTGGTGCGGCCGCGCACCATGTGCTGGTCGCTGCCGCAGATGTTGGTGGTGACGACCTTGAGGATCACCCCGTGCGGAGTCTTGCGGCCGACGTTGGCGGGGTTGACCCCCGGCCCGTCCTGCAACTCCAGCTTCGGGTAGTCGATCGTCTGGACTTCCACATGACCCGGTCCGATGTACGCGACCGCGCGATTACCTGGCATGCGCACCTCCTTGTGCTCCCACGCCCCAGGCTAGGACCGCGCCGGCGGGCCGTCACTGCTCTGGCCAGCGCAAACGCACAGACCAAAACGTCAACAGCCAGTTGCCCGAACGGTCCATCCTGACTGCCCGGCCGGACAGGTCTCTTGCCCGTCCGTCCGCCGGCCGCCCTAGAGCAAACCCTTGGCGCTGGCCCGGTAGACGAGCTCGGTCCTGTCCTTCGCGCCGAGCTTCCGCATCGCGGTCCGCAGGTGGTACTTGACCGTGCTCTCGCTCACGTACAAGTCGCCGGCGACCTGCGGGTTCGTGGCGCCCCGGGCGACCAGCCGGATGACTTCGAGCTCGCGTTCGGTCAGCGGCCCGGCCGGCGGCGCGGTCTCCGCGGTCAGTGCGCGCACCACGAGCGCCGCGGTATGCGGGTCGAAGGCGCTTTCCCCGCGGTGCACGCAGCGGATGATGCGGGCCAGTTCCACCGCGTCCACGTCTTTGAGCGCATACCCGCTGGCGCCGCGGCGGAGCGCGCCGAGCAGCAGCCGCTCGTCGAGAAACGTGGTGAGGACGACGACGCGCACGCCGGAGAACTGGTCGTGCAGCGCGGCGCACACGTCGAGGCCCTCGGCGGGGGCGCTGTCGCTGAGCTTGAGATCGAGCAGCACCACGTCCGGCCGGAGGCGCTCGGCCTCCGCGACCGCCTGCGCGGCGTCCGCGGCCTCGCCGACCACGGTGAAGTCGGGCTCGAGGTCCAGGATCGAGCGCAGCCCCTGCCGGACGATCGTGTGGTCGTCCACCATGAGAATCCGGACCGGCGCCCGCGCGGCGGTGCACGTCATCGCGGCGCCGCTTCCGTTTCCGGCCGCGGATCGGGGATGCGCACGCTGATCCGCAGGCCGCCGCCCCGGCGCCGCCGCGCGCTCGCCGCGCCGCCCAGTTCGGCGGCCCGCTCGGCGATGTTCCGCAGCCCGTGCCGCCCGCGCCGCTGGGCGTCCGCCGCCAGGTAGCGGCCGGCCGCGACCGGATCGCCGGCGCCGTCGTCACCCACGGCGAGGCGGATCTCGCCGTCAGCGTAGACCAGGCTGAGCCACGCCTGGTGCGCGCCGGCGTGCCGGACCACGTTCCACAGCCCTTCCTGGGCGATCTGGAAGAGCGCGTGCTCCGTCGCGGCGGGCAGCTGGTGCTGGCGGCCGCTGATCCTGACCGAGACTCGCAGCTGGCCGGCGGTACGGAAATCGGCCGCCAGGTCCCGCAGCGCCTGCCCGAGACCGGTGCCGGGGTGCTCCAGCCCGGATAGCTCGGCGACCGCGGACCGCACCCAGCCCAGGCCCGCGCGCGCGAGTTCCTTGCTCGCCGCCAGCCGCTCGTACTCGGGCGAGCCGGGGTCGCTGTGCCGGTAACACCATTCCAGGTGCATGCCGATGCCGACCAGGCACTGCGCGACGCTGTCGTGCAGGTCGCGCGCGA
>DASZKN010000140.1:0-18371 GCA_035552855.1 Trebonia sp.
CTCGATCGAGGACGTGACGGCGGAGGTGCCGATGTTGGCGTTGATCTTGACCAGGAACGCCTTGCCGATGACCATCGGCTCGCTTTCGGGGTGGTTCACGCTGGCCGGCAGCACCGCCCGGCCGGCCGCGATCTCGTCGCGCACCAGTTCGGCGGGCACGCCCTCGCGCAGTGCCGCGAACTCCATCTCCGGGGTGATCTCGCCCCGGCGCGCCGCCGCCCGCTGGGTGATGCCGCCGCCCGGAGAACGGGCCGCGCGCTCGGCGATCCACTCGGCGCGCAGCGGCGGCAGCCGATGCCCCCCGCCGTACCCCGGATCGGTGTACGGGCCGGAGGTGTCATACAGGGTGACCGTGTCGCCGCTGGTCAGCGTCACTTCCTTGACCGGGACCCGGATACCGGGCCGGTCTGACGTCAGGTAGGCCTTGCAGAAGACCGCGGGATCAGGAACGTCATGAGACAAGCGCGCGTTCATCGCACACTCCCTTCGCCGGCATTGCCCGGAGCAGGTTCTAGCGGTCGGCGGCCCGTAACAGCCGCCCTCTCAGCCCGGTCCGGCCGGGCTCCCGTGTACGCGGCACACTATATCCACCGCTGAGCGAGCCACGCAAGGGTGATCTCGCCGCCGTCGCGGTCGCGGACAATGACCCGGAGGAAGCGTGCCGACTCGCGGAAATGGCACTGGACTAGCTTTCCCGCACCTGGTACGCCACCGGAATGGCCCGTGTCCGTTCCGTGCGGGAAACACTGGCACAATGGGAATCACTGTCCGCCGTCCGGCGGCTGGATGAAAAGCTGTATGACTGGAATACGACGATAAGCGCGCTGACGCGTTAGCGCCGGCCACGATTTCCGGCAGTTCGGCCAGCGTCGTCATCTGCCAGTCCGCCGCCGCCGGCACGTCCGGGTGGCGTTCCAGGATGCAGCCCCACGGGCCGCGCCTGATGAACGCCGTCCGCATGCCGGCGGCCTTCGCCGGCTTCAGGTCATTGTCCAGCCGGTCACCCACGTAGATGATTTCCCCCGCCGCGCAGGGCGCTTCGCCCAGCAGTGCGCGGAAGAACGCCGCACCCGGCTTGCTCGCCTTCCAGTCATCGGACGTGGCGATCAGGTCGGCCGGCAGCCCCAGGTCCCGCAGGATGCCCCCGGCCCGCGTCGTCTGGTTCCCGGAATCCCGAGCCAATCGGCCCACGTCCCGTATTCCCGCGTTTCGTCAACCAATGTCTCACCAACATCAAAAGCAACACCCTTAATCATGCTGGCATTCTACAGATGTCCGCCCGCTGTCCGCTTCCGTGTCCTGTCACGCGCACCGGGTAACCGCCGTGTCGCGCTGTTTCTGGCACTAGGCGGAGAGCGCAGACCATGCCTTGCCTGGGACACGGCGACTTGACGGCAGAATGGCGAAATCAGCAGCGACAGCGGAACGGCGGCTGCCCGGTAGGACGGCGGCCACCGGACAGACCGAGCCGGGGCAAGCCGTCGGCGCCGACTAGACCGCCATCGAGCAGACCACACCAGGTCGTCCGGGACCCCGCATGCCTGATAAGAGCAGATTGCTACTCTACTCGGTGGTCCGGCCAGGCTAGGGCGCCAAAAGTCGCGGGGAATCCCGCCGATGAGTTCCCTCGGATGCAGCTGCCGTCGTATGTCAGGGTGCTTAGCCTGTCAGGGGGTCGGCGACTTCACCTCAGCCAGCAATGCCCCGTGGCTGGCGAACCAGCCGCGCAGGTCGCCGCCGTCAATGAGGTGCGGGGCGTCCGCACCGATGTCGACTGGGCCGGCGATGCTCCCGGTGGCGCCCGCGACCTGGGAGCCCGCGAGGCGCGCCTGCCACAGATCGGCCGGGCCGACCGCGGTACCGAACACGCAGTCACGCAGGTCCGCGCCGCGCAAGTCAGCGCCGGACAGTGACGCCCGCCCGAAGCGAACGCCGGACAGGTCAGCGCCCCGGAAGTCGGAGTCCTCGAAGTCGGCCCGTTCCAACTGGGCGCCATGGAAAATCGCGTTCCGCGCGTCGCACGTACGCCCTTGAACCTTGCGCAGGTCGCACTCCGACAAATCGGCGCCGCGCAGCACCGCCTCCACGAGCCAGGCGCCGTACAGGTCGGCGCCGACCAGGCGCACCCCGCTGAGCTGAGTCGCGCCCAATCCGGCCGAGCTGAGATCGAGCCCGGACAGATCGGCGCCCGTGAAGTCCAGATCCGATCCGGCCAGCGCCTGCGGCACATCCTGGGAATCTCGTGGCAGTGCCTCGAGGTATGTCAGGAGTGCCTGCCGTGCCGCCGGGTCAGCGGGCCAGTTCCGGACATCGGCAGGCGTCCGGCCGAAGCTGCTCGTCATTTTCCCCACGTTACCCGTCCCTGCCACTCCGGGTTCTCAGCGACCAATTCCTGCAGGCGAGCTAGCCGAGTCGGCGTCATGCCGTCCGGGTCTAGCATTACGTTTTGTCCCTGGCTGAGCTCGTTGTTGATCATTCGGGTGAATGTCGCGTCCGATTGCGGCTTCGCGATCGGCTTTCCGGGGCGAGCCGCGTAGCTCGGCCGAACGTCAGGAGAGCTCTTTGGGAAGCGGATGTGGTCTCGACAGTCCATAACCTACTCTTTCGCCAACACTTCGTCACCGGCTGGTCACACCATTAGGCGGCGCCGCCGCTACGGCTCTGGGCTGGCACGCGAGACGCACGTGGCACCCGCGCGAACTCAGCCGGCCGGAACGCGCCACGGTGCAGCTGTCGTTCGATCCGCTGCAGGCTCCGCCCGGTCACAGCGTCAGTGTGATCAGCAGGCTGGTGCTCCACAGGGTCATGGCCTGGGTGCTCGTCCCGGCGCTGCGGACCGCGAGGGGTGGATCTCCGATCGGGTCGGCCACCCCATCAGCTGCAGGCCGCCCGCGTTGAACAACATGAAGACGATCAGGCAGGCGATGATGAACGGGGTGGCACTGCGGCCGCTGTTCCCGGTGACAAAGTGGACCCCGAAAGCACCCAGCGCCGCCGCCCCCGGAATCATCGCCAGCGTGAGCCGCCGCCGGCCGATGCGGTCGATGACGGACAGCCCATCCGCCATCATCACCAGGTAGGTGGCGCCCAGCCCGACGCTGACGCGCAGCGCGTCCGAGGTGGAGAAGCCGTTGTTGGTAAGGATCGTCGGCGCATAGTAGATGATCATCTCGATGCCGCTGAGCTGCGTGAAGACGGCGATCCCGCAGCCGACGAGCAGCGCCGGGCGCACCCGGGCCTGGCGCAGGCCGCGCCAGCCGCGATCGTTGACCTTCGCGGCTCGCTCGCGCTCTTCGAGGGGCACGATGTCGCCGACCTCGCCCTCGACGTCGGCGCCCGCGGCGCGGATCCGCCGCAGCGTCTCCGCCGCGGCGTCGTGGTCGCCGCGCTTGACCAGCCAGCGCGGGCTCTCGGGCAGTCCCAGCAGCAGCAAGAACATCAGCAGGGCGGGACCAGCGGCGATCCCGATGGCCACCCGCCAGGAAATGCTCGAGGTGGCGCCGATGATGGTGGAAATCAGGATGCCCGCTCCGGTGCCGATCTGGAACGTGAGGACCAGCCGGCCGCGATGCTTCGCGGGGCCAGTTCGGCGACATGCATCGGCACGGTCTGCGTCGCCCCGCCGACGGCGAAGCCGAGCACGACGCGCCCGAGGATGACATCTCGCTGCCCACATGGAAGTCTTTCTTTATCTGCAGCAGCGCGCCGGAGATGATCCCGGTGTCATAGCCGTATAGCAGGGCGGAAATCGCGGACGCGGCCGCCGCCACCGTGACGAGCGCCGTCACTTTCTCGCTGGCGTCCGCCCGCTGACCTTCCGCCTCGGACTCGCCGCCGCTCGATAGTGCTTCACCGCGCTGATCGCTCCCCATCGCGCATGACTGCCCCCCCGGGCTCCCCCCGCGAAACCACGATCCCGCCGGCCTAATTTCCGTCCAGGCCTTGTCGGCGCGCCGCGGCCGACGTACGTTAACCGTGCCACACCGCGGATCGTGTGCCGGACAGTGGCACACCAATATCCAGGAGGTCGCAGCGATGGAGCTGGCGCGGTTCATTGTCAACAAGCTCATGGCCGGATGGCTGATCCTGTTCGCGATCATCGCGCTGCTCGCGCCCGGGCCATTCACGGTGCTCACGCCCTACGTCAACTACATACTGGGGGGTGTCATCTTCATCGCGATGCTCACGGCCGAGGCGAGCACGCTCGGCCGCGTCTTCTCCCGGCCCAAGGCCCTCATCGCGGGTTTCGTCATCAAGTGGGCCACCGTGCCGCTGGCCGCGTACATCGCCGCCAACCTCGTGTACTCCCACAACCCGCAGCTGGCGGCGGGCACGATCGTGGACGGTTCCACGCCCGCGGGCGTGTCCTCCAACCTCTTCGCCTACATCGGGCACGGCGCCGTGGAACTGGCGGTGTCGCTGACCTTCATCCACACGCTGCTGGCCCCGCTCCTGACCCCGGCGTTCACGCAGGCACTGGCGAGCAAGTTCGTGCACGTCAGCTTCTGGTCCCTCTTCAAGCAGATGCTGGAGATCGTGGTCCTGCCGGTCGTCCTCGGCCTCGCCGTCCGCTACGGGATCAAGCCCGAACGGACCAGGAAAGCCGAGCCGGTGCTGCCCATGATCTCGGCGATCCTGCTGTACTTGGTCGTGCTGGGGCTGTTCAGCAAGGCCGCCCCCGCGGTGCGCGCCCACCTCGGCCTGATGCCGGTCATCATCGGCACCACGACCGTGCTCATCGTCGTCAACCTGCTCGTGGCCTACCTGCTCGCGCGGCTGGCCAAGCTGGACGACGCGACGGCGCGGACCATCATGTTCGACACCGGCGTCTACAACTCCGGCCTCGGCTCGGTGATCGCGGCCGCGAACTTCGGGCCGTTCGCCGCCCTGCCGGCGCTGATGAACACGATCATGAACCTCATCATCGGCGCCCTGGCCTCGTCGTGGCTGCAGCATCACCCCACGGCCGCGTCCGAGCCGGCCCCGGAGTCGGCACTCCAGCCCGCGGCCGGCCAGTCAGCCGGCCCGGGGTATGAACGATCCTGAAGATAAGGGACCCTGCACGCAGCGGCCCAGCCTGAAACGGAGGACAACGCGACTATGACCTTGGCCCTGGAGCACCTGACGGTGATCGACATGACGCAGGTGATGGCGGGACCGTCTTGCTGCCAGCTTCTCGGCGACCTCGGAGCCGACGTTGTCAAGGTCGAGCCCGTCGGCACCGGTGACCACACCCGCCAGTCGATGGGCCACCGGCTGCCGCACGGCGAGAGCTCGGCGTTCCTGGCCGTCAACCGCAACAAGCGGTCCATCGCCGTGGACCTCAAGCAAGACACCGGCCGCGCCGCCTTCTGCCGGCTCATCCAAGGCGCCGACGTGGTCGTCGAGAACTTCCGGCCGGGCGTCACGAAGCGCCTCGGCGTCGACTATCCGGCGCTCTCCGCGCTCAACGACAGGCTCATCTACGCCTCGATCTCCGGTTTCGGGCAGACCGGGCCGTACGCCGGCCGTCCCGGCTACGACCTCGTCGCCCAGGCGATGTCCGGGGTGATGAGCGTGACCGGGGGCGAAGGAGGCGAGCCCGCCAAGTGCGGCGTGCCGGTGGCCGACCTGTCAGCCGGCCTGTACTGCGCGATCGGCATCCTGACCGCTTACATCGCGCGCGAGCAGACCGGCCGCGGCCAGTACATCGACACCTCGCTCTACGAAGCCGCGTTCGCCATGTCGGTCTGGGAGACCGCCGAACTGTGGGCAACCGGCAATGTCCCGCGCCCCATGGGCTCCGCCCACCGGATGAGCGCGCCCTACCAGGCGCTGCGGACCAGAGACGGCTATGTCACGGTCGGCGCCAATAACCCGCGGCTGTGGCAGCGGCTCTGCCAGTGCCTGGGGCGCGAGGACCTGGTCAGCGATCCGCGCTTCCTGACCAACGCCGGCCGGATGGCCAACCGGGAGGCGCTGACCGCCGAACTGGAATCCGTCCTGAAGGAACGGGACACCGACGACTGGGTAGAACTGCTCCTTGACACCGGCGTGCCCGTCGGACCGCTGCGCGACTACCGGCAGGTGTGCGAAGACCCGCACACGCTGGCACGGGAGATGATCATCAAGATGAACCACTCCGCCGAGGGTGAGATCCGGGGCCTCGGCGTCCCGGTCAAGTTCAGCGACACGCCGAGCCAGATCCGGCGGGCCGCGCCGCTGCTGGGCGAGCACACCGACGAGATCCTCGCCAGTCTCGGCTACTCCGAGACGGAGATCGCCGCCCTGCGCGGGACGGGAGCGGTGGCGTGAGCGAGAACCACAGTGAACTGCTCTTCGAGCAAGAAGGCCAGATCGCGACGATCACCTTCAACCGGCCGCAGGCACGCAACGCGATGACCTGGGGAATGTACGAAGGGCTGGTGGCCGCCTGCGAGCAGATCAACGCGAGCGAGGACATCCGGGTGGCCGTCCTGCGGGGAGCGGGCGACAAGGCGTTCGTGGCCGGCACCGACATCAAGCAGTTCCTCGAGTTCCAGACCGCCGAAGACGGCCTGGTCTACGAGCGGCGCATCGAAGCGGTGCTCGACAAGCTCGAGCAGGTGCGGGTGCCGACGATCGCGGTGATCGACGGCTACGCCGTCGGCGGCGGCCTGGGCATCGCCGCCTCGTGCGACCTGCGGATCTGCACGCCCGCGGCGAAATTCGGCCTGCCGGTCGCCCGCACGCTCGGCAACTGCCTGTCGATGCGGACGTACGCGCGCCTCGTGGACCTGGTCGGCTCGGCCAGAGCGCTGCACCTCATCTACACCGCCAGCTTCATCCCGGCCGACGAGGCGCTCGCGGTCGGCCTGGCGACGGAGGTGGTCACGGCTGATCTTGACGCGCGGGTCCGCGAACTGTGCGAGGAACTGCGCGGCCGCGCGCCGCTGACGATGTGGGCATCCAAGCAGGCGGTCCGCCGGCTCCGCGACAGCCGCCTGCCGAACGGGGAGGACCTGGTCGCCGCCTGTTACGGGAGTGACGACTTCCACGAGGGCGTGCGCGCTTTCGTGGAAAAGCGCCCGCCCCAGTGGCGCGGCAAGTAGCCGCCGCCGCCCCGCGGTTGGCGCAGGCTTGCGCGCCCGCCGGTCGCCGCGGCCCCGCCGCAAGTTCATGGCACCACATGTCATTTCCCCTTAACGGGCCATGCCTTCTCCCCGCCTTTCACCTCCTGCGGTCGATTGGGAATGGCGTTCAGCAATGGACAATGTCACTTATTCATGCTAGCATTCGAATATGCATTAAGTAACGCGCCATCTCTCGAACGTAGGGGGTGCTGACCATGTCGCAGCCGTCGTTCTCCGGGCCCGGTGATGGTCCCGGGCTGCCCCGCGGTGGTGCGGGCACGGGCGTTCGGGATGAGCGGCTGGCGTGGTTCGCGTACGGTGCCACGCAGCACGTCCCGTCGGGGGGTCTGGCGGAGGTGCTAGATGATCTCGCCGGCAGAGGGTGGCGGTACGCCGGCGGGAGCGATGACGAGCTCGCGGGGATGCTGGACCGCTGGCAGGCGATCGCGTCGTGGGCGGAGGCGCAGAAGCTGGGCCTCGTCCGCGAGATGATCCGCCGGTCCGCGCTCCCCGCCCGCCGCGGCAAGACAGCGTCGTCTCCGGCATCCGGGGAGCTGCCGGAGACGCCGGTGTGGGCCGAGGGGCTGGCGCATGAGGTGGCGCAGATCCTGGGCTGCTCGCTGGCGGCGGCGGACAAGATGCTGCTTCTGGCGTGGGAGCTGGAGGCCCGGCTGCCCAGTCTCGGCACGCTGCTGACCGACGGCACCCTTGACATCGTCAAGGTCCGGCTCATCGCCGAAGAGTTCCGCGTCCTGGACGACGAGCATGCCGCGCAGGCGGAAGAGCGCCTCCTCGACGAGATCTGCAAGCGGGAAGGGCAGGCCGGCCTGACCGCCGGGAAGCTGGCGAAGCTGGCGCAGCGGATCACCGACACCGTCGACCCCGAGGGCGCCCGCAAACGGCGGGAGGAGGCGGAGCGGGAGGAGGCCCGGATCCGGTTCTGGCGGCAGCACGGCGGCGCGACCGGCATGAGTGCCCGCGGCCTGCCGACTGACGAGGCGCTGCGCGCCAACGCCAGGATCGACGCCCGCGCCCGCGCCTACAAACGGGACAAGCTGTACCCGGCCGCCCGCCTGGACCAGCTCCGGGTACTGGCCCTGCTGGACATTCTCAACGGCCGCAGCCTGCAGCAGCGCATCACCAAAGCCGCCGCCGAAGCGGCCGCGAAACAACAGCCGGACCCCGCTAAAGACAGCCACGACGGCAACGCGGACGGCCGTGGCGGTGACGCATCCGGTGAGGGGCCCGGCGATGACGGGCCCGGAGACGAGGGACCCGGCGATGACGGGCCCAGCGGCGGCGGCCGCGGTGATAGCGATGGCCCCGGAGGCGGCGGAGACGAGGCCGATCCCGGGCTGGCCTCCCACACCAACCTCACGATCCCCCTCGTCACCACGCTCCGCCTGGCCGAGCGGCCCGGCGAAGCCCACGGCCTCGGATCCCTCGACCCGGCGCTGGCCCGCGACCTGGCGAACGCGGCGGCCAGGAGCAAGCACAGCACATTCTGCGTCACCGTCACCGACTCCTACGGACAGGCGATCGGCCACGGCTGCGCCCGAAAACGACGCAAACCCGCAGGCCGCGAACGCGACGGGCCGCCCGGCACCTGGGCGTTCACCCGCCAGGACGCCAACGGGCCGCCCGACGGGTACGGCAGCTGGCTGCTCACCCTGCCCGACGGCCGCGAGTTCGACATCGACATCGAGCCGGTGCCGACCGAGACGTGTGATCACCGGCACGAGTCGCGCGCCTACCAGCCCAGCGACAAGCTCCGGCACCTCATCCAGATCCGCGACGGCGAATGCACCCACCCCTGCTGCTCCCGGCACGCCCGCGAATCCGACTTCGAGCACGCCATCCCCTACGACCAAGGTGGAAAGACCTGCGCGTGCAACGCCGGCGCGCGAAGCCGCCGCTGCCACCGGGTGAAACAGTCGAAGGGCTGGGAAGTCACCCAGCCCCGGCCCGGCTGGCACCACTGGACCGGCCCGTCCGGCCGCACCTACATCCAGGGACCCATGCAATACCCGGTCTGAACAAGAACCGGGTCAGCCGCGGTACCCCAGCGCCGCGCTGACCTGCCCGGCTGCCTCGGCCACCAGCGCGCCGTACCGGGCTGCGGTGTCGGGCGACATCCGGCTGATCGGCGTGGAGACCGACAGGCTGGCCACGGGCTCGTCCTCGTCGCGCAGAATGGCCGCGGCGACGGCGGCGATGTCGGCCCGCCACTCCCCGGCGTTGGTCGCGTAGCCGCGCTTGCGGATCTCGGCTAGCTCGGCCTCGAGCCGTTCCCAGTCCACGATCGTCGTGTCGGTGTACTGCGGCAGCATGTCGCCGAGGAGGGCACGCACCCCGTCTGGGCGCAGCCGGGCCAGCATCGCCTTGCCGTTCGACGAGCCGTGCAGCGGGACGCTGCTCCCGAGCGGGAGCACGATCCGCACCGGGTTGGACGTCTGCAGCCGCTCGATCAGCACGGCGCGGTCCCCCTCGGGGACCATCAAGTGGATCGTCTCACCGGTCTCGCGGCGCAGCATCTCCATCGCCGCGATCGCCGCCTCCCTGATGTCGGTCTCCTCGCCGGCGAGCCGGCCAACGTGCCGGGCCCGCGCGGTGAGCACCCAGCGGGTCATCCCGCCGGCGGTCGGCTGGATCCACCCCGCCGCCCCCAGCGTCCGCAGCACCCGCTGCACCGAACTCTTCGGCAGGTCAAGCGCCCGGGACAACTGCCCCACCCCGGCGGGCTGGTAGTCAGCCACCGCTTCGAGGACGCGCAGCGCGGTCCTGACGCTTCGCATGCCCTCGTCTTCTGAAGATGCTGAAGATGCTGAAGCTGCTGTTGGCACGGTGACGCGGCCATCCCTTCCCGCCAAAGCTGGTCTACAGAATGTAGCGCCACAGCCGGGCCGGCATGAGAGCGTCACGGCCTAACCGGCCCGCAGCACCTCCAGGGCGGCGTTCACGCCGGACGGATCGATAGGGACCCCGGCCAGCCGGCCCAGGCCCGTCCCCAGCGACATATCAAAGCGGTCGAGGATGATCTCGCGCACCTTGTCGGCATCGTGCTCCGCCGGCATCAGCACCGCGGTGAGCGAGCCCGAGTACTCACGCGAGTCCGCGCACAGCACCTCCAGCCCCCAGGCGCGCACCGCCGCCCTGGTCGCCGCGACGAAGTCGACGAGCAGCCCCAGGCGGCTCGCCATGTCTTTCCATAGCGTGGCAAAATGCCCGGTCTCGAAGCACAGCACCCGGTCCCCGGGGACGTTCGCGGGACCGGGTATCTGCAGGAAGTGACGACCGGTTTGCCTGGTCACGTTGCGACTCCAGTGTGCCGTCACACGGCACGCGTGTCGTGATATGGCACATTGAAGCCTAGGCGTCGTCCGCCACGGCAGTCAACACTCCGCAGAGGTCAGGAGTTGTCGTCCTGCCATTGTCCCGAAATCGGGTCCTGGGAGATCTCCGCAGAGGCGATGTTGTACGCTCCGTTGGCCACTCCGGAGGAGATCTGGACCCCGTCGACCCTGATTAGAACGGATGCTGAGCCGCCCTGCTGGCACTGGGCCTGGATCGCGTAGTACGACGGCGGGCTGGACGGAATTGTCATTTTGACGTCCATACCCGCGTAGCCATTGTCGTCGGAGCCGGACGGCCCGTAGGTGATCTGCGGGTCGCACGTCCCGTAAGCGACAAACTCAACCGTGCCGCTGCCCGAGGCGGGCGCGGCCGCCGGAGCCGGTGCCGCGGTTGGCGCAGCGGCGCTCGACGCGGATTTCGTAACGGTCTTTATCACCGTTCTGACTGGTCCGGGAACCTTCACCGTCTTGGTCACGACGGGCCCGGGGACTTGCACAGTCTTGGTGACGACAGGTCCGGCGACCGTGCGGATCGTTGTGTGGGACCCGGCTGAACCCAGGCCCGCGCCGATGCCCAGCCCCACGATTCCGGTCGCGGCGCTGACGATAATTAGTGTCTTATTCATGGCTGCCCCCTATAAGGGACGCGCACCGCGCCGCTTTGGACTACCCGCGCCGACGATGGCCGACATTTTCCGGCATAATCAGGCAGTCCCCGGGCCGCTTCCCGCCCGATCAGCCGAGCTCGGCCATCCCCGGCGTTCGGCCATCCCCGGTGTAAAGCCGCGCCAGGACCGCCCTGCCTCGCACCAGCCAGCTGGCGGGACAGAGCGGCCCAGGGACGGCTCAGGGCAGCCTGAACTAGCCGGCGACCGTCACCCCGTCCGGCACGTTGCCGACTTTGACCCCGGTGCCCGGCGTACCGGAGGAAACCGTAACCGGCACGACGTTGTTCGCGTTCGTGTTCACGACCCAGGCCGTCGCGCCCGACGGGCTGAAGCCGACCGCGTACGCGCCCGACCCGGTCGGGATGAACGTCCCCGCCGCGCCAGTAGCCACGGTAACCGGCGTCACCCCGCCGCCCCCGAAGTCCGCCACGTAAGCCACCGAACCATCCGGCGACATCGCGACGTACTGCGGATCCGACCCCGTGGGCACCGTCGCCGTCACCACGGCCGCCGGAGCCGAGATCACCGACACCGAGTTCGACCCGCCGTTCGTGACGTACACCTTGCCGCTGTCCGGCGTGACCGCCACGCCGAACGGCGCCGCCCCGACGGTAACCGTATGGGTGACAGCACCGCTGGCGAGGCTGACGTCGCTCACCGTCCCGCTGCCCTGGTTGGCGACCCAGAGCTGTGACCCGTCCGGGCTCACCGCCAGCCGCTCCGGCTGGCTGCCGACCGTGACCGGCGTGCCCGCCGTCAGCGTCGCGACGGAGATCGGCTGCACGGTCCCGTCGCCGAAGTTGCTCACCCACACCGTCTTGCCATCCGGCGTGGCCGCCACGTCGGCCGCCACGCTGCCGACCGGCACCGTCTTGACCACCGCGTTCGTCGTCGTGTCGATCACCGTGACGTCGTTGCTGTTGTTGTTGGCGACGAACAGGTCCCCGCCGGCCACCGTCATGCCGTCGGGGCCGCCGCCCACCGGGATCGGCGGCCCGGCCGTGTCCGTCGCCGTGTCCACCGGCGTGACGGTGTTGTCGCTGTAGTTCGACACGTACGCGGTCGGGATGCTCTGGCCCGGCTTCGTCACCGTCACCAGCAGCGAGGTGCCCGGCAAGACCGCCCCGTTCGCCGCCCGCGCCGCGAAGCTCACCTGGTAGTACCCGGTCGCCAGGCTCGCCGCCGCCGAGATCGTCACCGGCGTTGACGCGGTGCCGCCCGCCGGCGCGGTAACGGTGGCCGACGCCGGCGAGACGGACAGCCCGCGCTGCGCGGTCGCCGTCCACGTCACCGTGGCCGGGCGCGCCGTGCCGAGCGAGTTGTCCGCCGACACCCGCAAGGTCGTCGACGCGCCGGGGGAGAGCCGCACTTGTCCCGGGCTGAGGTCGAGCGCGGCCCTGCTGCTCGGCGGGAAGTGAACACGCCCCGCCCCGAACGACGGTGGCGCGTCGGCCGCCGCCGAACCCCAGCTCTTGTCCGGTGTCGCCGAAAGAGTGAAGTCAAGCTCGCGTGCCTGCCCCAAGTCCGCCCACGTGCGCTGCGTCGGCCGCCCGTTCACTCGCAAGCCGGCCACGTATTCTTCGCCCGCGCCGCGCGCGTTGACCGTGAGGTTCCCCTCCGCGCCGTGGATCACCGCCCGCGGGAACTCCGGCGTGCCCAGCACCAGCATCGGCACGCCCGGCGTCTGCGGGTAGAGCCCGAGCGCGGCCCAGACGTACCACGAGCTCATCGCACCCAGGTCGTCGTTGCCGGGCTCGCCGCCGGGCGTCAGCGAGTACAGCTGGCTCATGATGTCGTGCACGACCGCCTGCGTCCGCCACGGCTCGCCCGCGGTGTCGTAGACCCAGGGCGTGTCGAGCGACGGCTCGTTGCCCTGCCAGTGGTAGGGCTCGTTCGGCCCGGCGTTCAGCTGCGTGAAGTACGTGTCCAGCCGGGACACCGCCGCCTGGTCGCCGCCGATGCCCTGGATGAGCCCCCGCAGGTTCTGCGGGACCATCCACGTGTACTGGGCCGCGTTGCCCTCCTGGAACCCGTCCTGCCCGAACCCCGCGCTGCTCGTCTGCACCGGCGGCCCGGACGGGAACGCGCCCGCCGCGTCGCGCGGCTCGATGTAGCCGTCCGCCGTGTCGAAGATGTTCGCCCAGTTCTGCGAGCGCCGGGTGAACGTGCCGGCCACCGACCGCTGCCGCAGGTCTTGCGCCAGCCGGGAGATCGAGAAGTCGTCGAGGGCGTATTCGAGGGTTTCCGAGGCGCCGTTCGGGACCGGGCTGATCGAGTCCGAGCCGGTGTTCGGCACGTAACCCCTGGCGATGTAGGCGGCGCCGTTCGGCCGCTCCGCGTACCAGCCCTGTCCGGCGGACGTGTTGCCGTCGGCGCCGTTGACCATGTCGGTGAGCGCGGCGGCCGCGTCGAACCCGCGCGCGCCGAACGCGTAAGTGTCGGTCAGGATCGGGTCGGCCGCGTCGCCGTTCATCACGCCCGTGTACCCGTTGGCGACCGGCCACTTGGGCAGCGCGCCGCCCTGGGCGGCGTCGTTCAGCAGCGAGGTCGCCATGTCGGCGGCCACCCGGGGATCGATCGTCGCCAGCAGCGGCACCTCGGACCGGTAGATGTCCCAGCCCGAGTAGTTCGCGTACTGCGCGTGCCCCGGCCGGACCCGGTGCACCTTGCCGTCGAAGCCGGTGTACTCGCCGTTCGCGTCGCTGAACAGGCTCGGTTCCAGCGACGCGTGGTACAGCGCCGTGTAGAACGTCGCCTGCGCGGTCCGGCTGCCGCCGTGGACCGAGATCGTGCCGAGCTGCCGGTTCCACGCGGCCGCGGCCCGGGCCGCGACCCGGCCGACGTTCCACGTGCGCGCCCCGGCGTTCAGGTTGCCGAGCGCGCCCGCGGTGCTCACGTAGGAGACGGCGACCTGCATCCCCACGCTGCGGTCCTTCGTCGCGTCGAAGGTCAGCCAGCCGCCGGCCACGACGCCCGCGCCCTGCTGGCCGGCGGCCCCGCCCGTGCCCGCGCCATAGTGCTTCGCCGCGGGATCCTGCTTGCCGTGCTCGGTCACGGCCGTGCCGCCGGCCGAGCGTTTCACCTGCGCGGCGCTCGTGCCGCCCCACGTGCCGGACGCGGTGAACGGCCGGTCGAACCGCGCCGCGAAGTACACGGTGTAGCTGTCCGGCTGGCCGCAGAAGTGCCCGCTGGTGACGGCGCCGGTGATCTCCCGGTCGCCGACGGTCTTGAACGTGGCCGCCGAACTGCCGTTGGCGCTGTTCGCGACCTTGACGAGCAGCCGCGCCTGACTGGTCACGGGATAGGTGAACCGGGCGACACCCGTGCGGTCGGTCACCGCGAGCCGGGTGCGCACCCCGCCTGCGGTGACGGCGTACGAACCCGGGTGCGCGCTCTCAGCAGAATGGCTGAACGACGCCGTCGCCGAGCCGGGGTCGGACGGCAGCGCGCCGGTCACCGGCAGCACGGGGAAGTCACCGGCGACCGCGCACCCGGGCCCGGAGACATGGGTCAGGCTGAACCCGGTCAGCGCGGAATCGTCGTAGTTGTAGCCGCCGCCGGGGGGCCGCGACGACGTGTCCGGGCTCCACTGGATCATGCCGAACGGCATGTCCGCGCCCGGGAACGTGTCGACCTGGCCGACGACCGCGCCGCCGCTGCCGGTGCCGGCCAGCGGGTCGACCAGTCCGGCCGGGTTGGTCACCGCCGCCGGAGCGGCCGCCGCGGCCGGAGCGGGCGAGGCGGCCCCCGAAGCGGAAACAGCGGCCGAAGCCGAGCCGATCGGAGCGAGCACGGCCGCGGCGAGCACGCCGGCCGTGAGGAAGGGGGACAACGACGTCACATCCGGCATAAAGTCACATGTTCGCCCAGCTTGTCAACGCCCCGGCCGAACTCGCCGGCCCGCCGCACGGCACCAGGACCGTGTTAGCAGGCCGCGAGCGCCGCGAGCGCCGCACCCAGCACAATCCCCGCCGCGCCGGGAACCGGCCCGGCCCGCCGCCAGAAGTGTGCCATGCGCCAAGTCAACTCCGTGTGGTACCCAAGTCAACTCGTCGTGACGCATTGACGCAATTGCGTGTCGCCCGCTACCGTCACACCATGGCTGACCTCGTCTCATTCGCGGCTCAGATCAGCAACGGGGATATCGAGGTCATCGACCTCACGTCGCCGCTGCACGCGAAGACGCCGATCCTCCAGCTGCCGCCGCAATGGGGCCAGACGGCCCCGTTCCAGCTGGACGAGATCAGCCGCTATGACGACCGGGGTCCCGCCTGGTACTGGAACAACATCCGGACCGGCGAGCACACGGGCACCCACCTGGACGCCCCGAACCACTGGGTGACCGGCCAGGACCGCGGCGACGTGGCCAGCATCCCGCCGCGGCGGCTCATCGGCCCGGCGGCCGTCATCGACAAAGTCAGCGAGGCGGCCGAAAACCCCGACTACCTCCTTGACGTCCCCGACATCGAGGCCTGGCAGCGCGCGCACGGCGACCTCCCGGACGACGGCTGGCTCCTGTTCCGCACCGGCTGGAGCGCCCGCGGCGACGACCCGGAGGCGTTCGCCAACGCCGACGACAAGGGCGCGCACACGCCGGGTATCACCCCGCGGGCCGCCAGCTATCTCGCGGAAACCAGCCTCCTCGGCTTCGGCGTGGAGACCGTCGGCACGGACGCGGGCCAGGCTTACGGCTTCGACCCGGCCTTCCCCTGTCACCAGGCGGTGCTCGGCGCGGGCAAGTACGGCCTCACCCAGCTCCGCAACCTCGGCAAGCTGCCGGTCACCGGCGCGCTCGTCATCGCCGCCCCGCTCCCGATCGTGACCGGCTCTGGCTCCCCGGCCCGCGTGCTCGCGCTGGTCAGCAGGTGACCACGACAGTCGCCGCCGCGCTCGGCACGGCGCTCGCCGAGGCGGGCGTGCGCACCGTGTTCGGCGTGGTGGGCAGCGGCAACTTCCACGTCACGAACGCGCTCGCTCAAGGCGGCGCCCGGTTCGTCGCCGCCCGGCACGAAGGCGCCGCCGCCGTGATGGCCGACGCCTACGCGCGGGTCAGCGGCGAGCTCGGCGTGCTGTCCGTGCACCAGGGCCCCGGCCTGACCAACGCGCTGACCGGCATCACCGAGGCGGCCAAGAGCGGCACGCCGCTGCTGGTCCTCGCGGCCGAGGCGACCAGCCCGCGCTCGAACTTCCACGTCGACCAGGCCGCGCTCGCGACCGCCGTCGGCGCGGTGGCCGCGCGCGTGACCTCGCCCGCAACGGCCGCCGCCGACCTCCGCCGCGCCTACCACACGGCGCTCGCGAGCCACCGGACCGTGCTGCTCAACCTGCCGCTCGACGTGCAGGCGGCGCCCGCCCCCGCGCCCTTCCCGGCGCCCGCCGCGCCGCGCCGGCCGCTGCCGAGGGCGGACGCCGACGCCGTGGCCGCGCTCGCCGACGCGCTGACGGCCGCCCGCCGGCCGGTGTTCATCGCGGGCCGCGGCGCGCGGCACGCCGACTCTTACCTCAAGGATCTGGCTGAACGGTCCGGCGCACTCCTTGCCACCTCCGCCGTCTCGCGCGGATTGTTCCGCGCCGACGCGTTCAATCTCGATGTGAGCGGCGGATTCGCCACGCCGGCGGCCGCCGGGCTGATCAAGGACGCGGACCTGCTGATCGGCTGGGGCTGCGCGCTGAACATGTGGACGCTCCGGCACGGCACGCTCGTCGGCCCGGACACGACCGTGGTGCAGGTGGACATCGACTCCGACGCGCTCGGTTCCTGTTACCCCGTCGACCTCGGCGTCGTCGGCGACGTCGCCGCCACGGCCGAAGCAGTGCTGGCCGAACTGGGCCAGCGCCGCGAAGCGCGGACCGGCTACCGGACACCGGCGGTCGGCGAGCGGCTGGCCCGCGAACGCCGGTGGCGCGACGTGCCGTACGAGGAGCACCCCGAGCCCGGCCGGATCGATCCCCGGACGCTGTCGATCGCGCTCGACGACCTGCTGCCGGGGGAGCGGACGGTGGCGGTCGACTCGGGCAACTTCATGGGCTACCCGGCGATGTTCCTCGACGTGCCGGACGCGGAAGGGTTCGTGTTCACGCAGGCGTACCAGTCCGTCGGCCTGGGACTCGCCAGCGCGATCGGGGCGGCGGTCGCCCGCCCGGACCGGCTGACGGTGGCGGCCGCCGGCGACGGCGGGCTGCTGATGGGGATCAGCGAACTCGAGACCGCGGTCCGGCTGGGCCTTGACATGCTCGTCGTGGTGTACGACGACGAGGCGTACGGCGCCGAAGTCCACCATTTCGCGCCCGGCGGCTACCCGCTGGATACGGTGCGGTTCCCGCCGGCGGACATCGCGGCGATCGGCCGCGGCTTCGGCTGCGAGGGGGTGACGGTCACGCGCCCGGCGGAGCTGGCCGCCGTGGCGGACTGGGTGAAGGGGCCGCGGGACCGGCCGCTGATCGTCGACGCGAAGGTGACGCGCTCGGTCCCGTCCTGGTGGCTAGAGGAAGCGTTCCGCTAGCTCAGCGGGCGCGTGTCCAGGTGTCGCCGGCGGGGGAAGCGGTACGCTTGGTCCAGGTGTCGGACGCTGTGGTCATGAGTCTCCTCCGCGAGATGTCGGGAAACGGCGGATATACCGCTTCTGTGACCGTTCCGTTCCGTAGCGTAGCAATAACTCTCCGCAGTCGTCAAATAACATATTGTGATTAAGATTGCCTGATTCTCACGAGGCCGTGCTGGGCATCGACCTCGGCACCAGCCAGCTCAAGGCGCTGGTCGCCGGCCCCGGCGGCGCGGTCCTGGGCCGCGGCCGGGCCGCCTGCCAGGTTTCCGCCCCGGCCGACGGGCACGCGGAGAGCGATCCCGGGGACTGGTGGCACGCCGCCCGGGAGGCGGTCCGCGCCGCGCTCGCCGAAGCCCGGGCCGACGCCGGCACCGGAGCCGGACCCGCGATCGTCGCGGTCGGGATCACCGGGCAGATGCACGGCGTCGTGCTCGCCGAAGCCGACGCGACCCCGCTGCGGCCCGCGATCGTCTGGCTCGACCGCCGCGCCGCCGCCGAGGCGGCCCGCTACGCGCGGCTGCCGCGCGACGCCGTCGAACGCCTCGGCAATGCCCCCTCGCCCGGCATGGCCGGCCCGGTGCTGGCCTGGCTGACCGCCAGCGAGCCGGCCGCGGTGCGCGCCGCGACGTGGCAGCTTCAGCCCAAGGACTGGCTGCGCATGCGGCTGACCGGCCGCGCCGCCACCGACCCGACCGACGCGTCCGGCACGCTGCT
>DASZKN010000141.1:0-15154 GCA_035552855.1 Trebonia sp.
TTGTGTGCATAGTTAACATTACACCCATCGGCCTTGAGCTGGGCAAGCAAACATGCAACGCGATTCAGCAGGCTACCTAATCCCGGTGTTGCACGAAATATCACGGTTCGCTGTGCTCGTGCGATGTTTGCAGCGCGTCATCGCCGGCATCTGGCGCAGAGTTCCGGCGTTCCCGGCGCTTCGGTGCCATCTCTCTGCGCAACAACATCACCACGCCGACGAGAAATGCGGCGCATACAATCGCGGACGGCGCAAGTGTGGCGAGATCTTCCAGCATGGTGATCACCTCGGCCCATAATCGGTAACTGCCATCGGCACCGCCGGCGGGCCGGGGCGCGGTGGCTGCGAGACCCGCCATCTGGCACTCTACCTCGCCGGTCGGCATGCCCGCCCGCCTGCGGTGCGGCGCAAAGGCTACGCTGAGCTCCAGAATGAACGCGCGCGGATAACTAAATTCGGCGGTCAGAGCCGAAGGAGCATCCGCGTGTTGCCCAAGGTGTTCGGCTTGACGCGGTCCAGGTCAAGGAACTCGGCCACGCCATCGTCGTATGAGCGCAGCAGCTCCGCGTACACCTCCGGCGCGACCGGAGTTCCGAAGATCTCCTTAAATCCGTGGCTGGCGAAGAACGGCACGGCGAAGGTCAGGCAGAAAACGCGGGCGACGCCGAGTTGCCGCGCCCGGTCGAGCAGCCGGTCAACGATCAGGTGGCCGACACCGTGACCACGCGTCCGCTGGTCGACCGCGACCGTGCGGATCTCGGCGAGATCCTCCCACATAACGTGTAGCGCTCCGCAGCCAACGACACGGCCGAGATCGGAACTCGTCGCGACGCAGAACTCTTGGATGTCTTCGTAGAGATTGACGGTCGGCTTGTCAAGCAAGCCTCCCGTTCCCACGTTCTGATCGATCAGGGCACGGATTACATGTACGTCGCCTGTGCGCGCCTGCCGGACTGTGTACCCCATCGCGACTACTGTATCGTCCGTATTTCAATGACTAGACCGCACGCTACACAGTTGGTGACTGAAATGCCGATAGCTGCCCCATGCGATCGTTCCATCGCAATCGGTTAAGCCCCGCATCGCGCGCCCTTGGGTCGCGTGGGCGTATACCACAGCGGAGGAATACGCGCATCCCCGACAAGACGCGCGTCAGAAAGACAAAAACTTCCGGCAAGTCGGTGGCAGGGGCCGGCCTGATTCTAATATTGTGCATCGATGTGCGTACAGTAAGGGTAGTCGTGTCGCTAGCCGCGGCCGCCACCGCGCTGGCTGCCTTCCTGCCAGGCGGTACCAGCGATGCTCAGACGGCGCAGCCGAAACCGTCGCTGTCCAGTCTGGTGAAGGAAGCCGCGAAGCTCTCCAACCAGGTCGACTCCTACGGGCAGCGGTACGACGGGCTGCGGATCCAGCTCGGTCACGCGAAGAACGAGGAGCGCCTCGCCAAGCTGGCCGCTAGCCGGGCCGACGCGGCCCTGGCGGGCAGCAAGAAGGCGGTCGCCCAGCTGGCCTCCATGGGGTTCATGAACCAGGGCACGGACCCGACGCTGCAGATGCTCGAGAGCGACAACCCGCAGCAGTTCCTGAACGAGTCTTCCGCCGTCGAGGAGCTCGACAATGAGGCGGGCCTGCGCCTGTCCACGGTGCAGAAGGAGCAGCTGGCGGCCGCCCGGGCACAGGCCGAGGCCAAGGAACAGATCGCGGCGGTGGACAAGCTCACCACGCAGATCAGCGGCACGGTCGGGCAGATCCACGCCAAGCTGGCAGTGCTCAACAGCTCCGAGATGTCGGAAGCGATGTCGGTCTTCCAGCAGACCGGCAACTACCCGAACTACGTGCCGGCCGTCGGCGGTAACTCGCTGGAGATCAAGGCGCTGGACGAGGCGCTCACCCGCCGCGGTGACCCCTACGTGTGGGCGATGACGGGGCCCAGCGAATTCGACTGCTCCGGGCTTGTCGTCTGGGCCTACGCACAGGAAGGCATCTCCCTGCCGCACTACACGGGTTCGCTCTGGGATCTGGGCACGCCCGTCTCCAGGAACGACCTGCAGCCAGGCGACCTGGTGTTCTTTTTCCAGGACATCAGCCACGTGGGCATCTACATCGGCAACGGCCTGATGGTGGACGCGCCGAGCAGCGGCCAGAACGTCATGGTCCAGCAGGTCTTCTGGAGCGCCTACGTGGGCGCGCGCCGCATCAGCTAGCCCCTGGCCCCCGCCAGGGGCTCCGCTAGGCGCCGGGCCGCACGAACGGGAACAGGACCGTCTCCCGGATGTTCTCCCCGGTCAGCATCATCATCAGCCGGTCGATGCCCATGCCCATGCCGCCCGTGGGCGGCATCGCGTACTCGAGCGCGAGCAGGAAGTCCTCGTCGATCTGCATCGCCTCCGGGTCGCCCCCGGCGGCGAGCAGCGATTGCGCGGTCAGGCGCTCCCGCTGCACGACGGGGTCGACGAGCTCGGAGTACCCCGTCCCCAGCTCGGCGCCGAACGCCACCAGGTCCCACCGTTCCGCCAGCCGCGGGTCGGACCGGTGCTGGCGCGTCAGCGGCGACACCTCCACCGGGAAGTCGCGGTAGAACGTCGGCTCGACCGTCTGCTTCTCGACCAGCCGCTCGTACATCTCCAGGACGACCTGGCCGCGGTTCCACGACGGCTGCAGGGACACCTCCGCCTTCGCGCACAGCGCGATCAGTCCGGGCAGCGGCGTGTCCGCGGTCACTTCCTCGCCGAGCGCCCGCGAGATCGACTCGTGGACGGTCATCGACCGCCACGTCCCGCCGATGTCGTGCTCGGACCCGTCGGCGCGGCGGATGACCGTCGACCCGAACGCCGCCACCGCCGCGCTCTGCACGAGCTCCTGGGTCAGCGCGCCGATCGAGTTGTAATCCCCGTACGTCTCGTACGCCTCGAGCATGGTGAACTCGGGGTTGTGGGTGGTGTCCGCGCCCTCGTTCCGGTAGTTCCGGCCGATCTCGAAGACCTTCTCGATCCCGCCGACCACCAGCCGCTTGAGGTACAGCTCGAGCGCGATGCGCAGGTATACCTCCACGCTGTACGCGTTGTAGTGCGTGGTGAACGGCCGCGCGTTGGCCCCGCCGTGCGTGCCGGTGAGCACCGGCGTCTCGACCTCCATGAAACCGCGCCCCGTCAGCGAGGACCGCACCGACGCGACCACCGCCGAACGCATCTCCGCCATCCGCCGTGCCGCCGGGTTCACCAGCAGGTCGAGGTAGCGCTGCCGCACCCGCGCCTCCGGGTCGGTGAGCCCGGCGTGCTTTTCCGGCAGCGGCCGCAGTGACTTCGCGGTGACCGCGAACGAGTCGGCCAGCACGGAAAGCTCACCGGAGCGCGAGGTGATCACCTCGCCGGTCACCCCGACGTGGTCGCCGAGGTCGACGTCCCGCTTCCACGCCGCGAGCGCGTCGGCGCCCACGCGCGCCAGCGAGATCATCACCTGGATGTCCCCGGTGCCGTCCCGCAGCGTCGCGAAGCACAGCTTGCCGCCGGTCCGGGACAGCATGACCCGTCCCGCGACGCCCGCGGTCGCGCCCGTGGACGTGTCCGCCGGCAGGGTCCCGTATTTCTCCCGCAGCGCGCCGGCGAAAGCGGTTCGCGGATATCCGACGGGATACGGCTCGACGCCGGCTTCCAGCATCCTGGAGCGCTTCTCCAGCCGTACCCTCACCTGCTCGGGAACATTGTCGTCAGCCACGCCCGAAGGTTACCGGGCTTCTGCCTCCGGCAGCACACCACTTTTCGCCGCGGGCGCCAGCGCGCTCACGTTGCGCTCCCACACCAGGCGCAGCCCGATCAGCGTCAGCCAGGGCTCGTGGGCGTCGATGACCGGTACTTCCCCGATCACGAGCGGCGCGAGGCCGCCGGTCGCGATGACCGTCACCGCCTCGGCGTCGGCCGGCGACAGCTCGCGGGTCATCCGGCGCACGATCCCCTCGACCTGCCCGGCGAATCCGTAGACGATCCCGGACTGCAGCGCTTCCACCGTCGACTTGCCGATGATCCGCGGCGGCCTGGTCAGCTCGACCTTCAGCAGCTGCGCGGCCCGCCGGGCCAGGGCGTCGACGGAGATCTCGATGCCCGGGGCCAGCGCGCCCCCGACGAACTCCCCCTGCGCGGAGACCGCGTCGAAGTTCGTGGACGTGCCGAAGTCCACGACGATCGCCGGCCCGCCGTACAGATGGACGGCGGCCAGCGAGTTCATGATCCGGTCGGCGCCGACTTCCTTCGGGTTGTCGTACCTGATCGGCACGCCGGTCTTCACGCCCGGCTGCACGATCACCGCCGGGATGTCCCCGTAGTAACGGCGCACCATCTCGCGCATCTCGTGCAGCACCGACGGCACCGTCGAGCACAGCGCGATCCCGTGCAGGTCGGACTCCTTAAACGTGCCCGACTGGGCGAGCAGGCCGTGCAGCACGACCGCGATTTCGTCGGCGGTCCGGTCGGGCACGGTGGAAATCCGCCAGTGCTCGACGATCGTGTCCCCGTCGAACACGCCGAGCACCGTGTTGGTGTTCCCGATGTCAATCGTCAGCAGCATCGAACCTCATAGGGACGTTGTCGATGAGGCGGGTGGTCCCGACCCGGGCGGCGATCGCGAGGGTGGCGCTCCCGGTGAACCCGTTATCCCTAACGAGCCGTCCTGACTCCCAGTCCGCCAGTTCAACGTAGTCGATGGTGAGCACGTCACCGGCGGCCTCAAGCACGCTCCGGGCAGCCGCCGTCACCGCCTGAGGACCATCGGAGACCGCCGCCTGGCCAGCGGCGAGGGCGGCGTGGAGGGCAGCCGCGATGGCGCGTTCAGGGGTAGCTAGGTACTTGTTGCGGCTGGAGAGCGCCAGCCCGTCGGCTGCCCGCACCGTCGGCACACTTTCGATCTCGATGCCGAGGGCGAAGTCCTCGGCCATCCGGCGGACGAGCGCGATCTGCTGCGCGTCCTTCTGGCCGAACACCGCGACGTCCGGGCGGACCAGCGTGAACAGCTTGAGCACGACGGTGAGCACGCCCTTGAAGAACCCCGGGCGGAACTCGCCTTCCAGGATGTCTCCCACCGGGCCGGGATCGACCATGACGAGCTGCTCACGGGGGTACATGTCGCCGGGGCCGGGCGCGAACACGAGATCGGCGCCGTCGGCCTCGCAGATGGCGAGGTCGGCGGGCAGCGTGCGGGGATAGCGGTCGAGATCTTCGGCCGGCCCGAACTGCAGCGGGTTCACGAAGACCGACACGGCGACGCCGCCGCCGTCTCCGGCTAGCTCGCGGGCACGCCTGAGCAGGGCGCGGTGGCCGTCGTGGAGGGCGCCCATCGTGGGCACGAGGACGACGGGGCCGGTCAGCTTGTCGCGGGCGGCGCTGAGCTCCGCCCTGGTGTGCGCGACGATCACTTGTCCCCCAGGACGTCGAGTAGCCGGGCCGCGTCATCGGGCCGCAGCAGGCCGGCCGCGAGCGCCCGGTCGGCGGCAAGCCGCGCGAGCGCGAGGTAGGCATTCCGGGCCCGCGGGTCGGCGGCGTTGATGGCCGCGATGTGCGCGGCGATCGTGCCGTCGTCGCCGCGCGCCACCGGGCCGGTGAGCCCGCTGTCGCCAAGGCGGAGCGCGTTGTCCAGGGCAGCGGACAGCAGCGGGGCGAGCATCCGGTCCGGGTTGTCCGCGCCCGCCTGGCCCAGGAGGTCAGCCGCCTGGGCGACGAGCGTGACGAGATGGTTCGCGGCGAAGGCGAGCGCGGCGTGGTACAGCGCCCGGTTCTCTTCCGGGATGTAGACCGGCTCGCCGCCCATCTCGATGACGAGCACTTCCGCGGCCGGCCTGATGGCCTCGGGCGCGGTGACGCCGAAGCTGACGCCCTTCAGCCGGTCGACGTCGTCGTCCCGGCCCGTGAACGTCATGACCGGGTGGAGGGCCATCGGGAGCGCGCCGGCCTCGGTCGCCGGCCGCAGGACCGCGATGCCGTGGGCGCCGCTGGCGTGGGCGACCAGCCGGCCGCGGAGGGGCGCCCCGGTGCTGACGAGTCCCCGCACGAGCGGGGCGAGCGCGTCGTCGGGCACGGTCAGCAGGACGAGGTCGGCGTCGGCGATCACGTCGCGCGGCTCGGTGATGCGCGCACCGGGAAAGTGCTCGCGCATCCGGTTCCTGGACGCCGCGGAGACCGCGGCGGCGGCGGTCACGTGATGCCCCGCGCGCGCCAGTGCCCGCGCGAGAGCAGTGCCGACGCGCCCCGGACCGATCACGCCGACCCGTAGCCGGGCCGGATGCTCATTCGCTGGCGTCTCCATCGGGAACACAATAGCTGCCCTGGGCAGCTACCCCGGAGCTAGTGGCTCGGGAACGGCGACTGCGGCGGGGCGGGCTCGTCGTCGCGGTCGTCGGAGTCGTCCCTGGGGACGCGGCAGGAGTTCTCCAGGTACAGGGCGGCGGCCAGCAGCACCAGCGACGACGCGAACGTCACGCCCGCCGTGATCATGTCGGTGCGCGGCGTGGCCGCCTGCAGTAGCCGCAGCAGGTAGATCACGAAGCCGATCGCGACACCGGCGATCACGGCCGCCGCGTACGCGGTCGCCTTGGCCAGCACCACCATGCGCGCGACGAACATCGGCGGGGCGGGCTTGTAGCCGCCGCGGCCGCTGATCCGTGCCTTGAGGTCGCGCCCGGCCCACGCCTCGGCCATCGCCGCGATGAGCAGCGCGGGCACTCCCGTCCAGGAGAGCGGGGGCAGGCTGTTGTAGATCGCGTGCAGCGCCGCCCAGGTGATCGCGGCGCAGACCAGCGCGACCACCAGGAGCAGGCGGAGGCTAGCGGGTTTCACGCTCGCTCCGGGCCGTCGTCGCGGGCGGACGGCGGCGGCACGGTGAGCGCGGCGCCCGAGCGGCGGATGCCCGTCTGGTCGGCGTTCGCCAGCAGCGCGGCGACCGCTCCGTGACCGGGCAGCACCGCGTCCGGATCAACGTCGTGCCACGGGCCGAGCACGAACGCCCGTTCCCGGGCGCGAGGATGCGGCAGGGTCAGCGCCGGGTCAGCGCTGCGTTCGCCCTCGACGGCGATGATGTCGATGTCGAGGGTGCGCGGTCCCCACCGGACTTCGCGGACCCGGTCGAAGGCGGCTTCCACCTCGTGCAGCCGGCCGAGCAGGACCGGGGACGGCAGCGTGGTCCGCGCCAGCAGCACGGCGTTCAGGTAGTCGGGCTGGGCCGGGCCGCCGACGGGCACGGTCTCGTAGACCGGTGATACCGCCATGACCTGCACCTCCGGGATCGCGGCGATCGCGTCGACACCGCCTTGCAAGATGTCCGCCCTCTCCCCGAGATTACTGCCCAGTGCCAGAACGAGCGACCGGGCTGTGCGGGGGCTCACTGGGCCGCGCGCCAGGCGGCGGCTACCCGGACGGCGTCCGCGCTCGGCGGGACGTGGTGCACGCGGACGCACCAGGCTCCCGCCGCCGCCGCGAGCGTCGCCACCGCGACCGAGGCGTCGTCGCTCTCCGCGAACGGCCGTGGCGTGCCGTCCGGCGCCGCCAGCAGGCGCCCGAGGAACCGCTTGCGCGAGGCGCCGACGATGACAGGGAAGTCGCGGCCGCCGATCCGGGCGACCTCGGCCAGGTGCGCCAGCAGCTTCCAGTTGTGGCCGGCCAGCTTGCTGAAGCCGAGGCCGGGGTCGAGCACGATCAGCGCGGGATCGACGCCCTCCGCCGTGACCGCCTCGGTCCGCACGGCCAGTTCGTCGTGCACCTCTTGGACGACGTCCTGGTAGACCGCGCGCGAGTTCATGTCGTGGCTGTGCCCGCGCCAGTGCATCACGACGTACGGGACGGACGCCTTCGCCACCAGCCGTGGCATGTACGGGTCCGCGAGGCCACCGCTCACGTCGTTGACGAGGCTGACGCCCGCCCCGAGCGCGGCCTCGGCCACCGACGCCCGCATCGTGTCCACGCTCACCGTGACGCCGGCTTTGACCAGTTCGGTGATGACCGGCATCACCCGGCGCAGTTCCTCGGCGGCCGTTACCCGCTGCGCGCCCGGCCGGGTCGACTCGCCCCCGACGTCGACGATGTCGGCGCCCTGGGCGACCAGTTCCAGGCCGTGGTCGATCGCCGCTTCCGACCCGCACCATTTGCCGCCGTCGGAGAACGAGTCGGGCGTGACGTTGACCACACCCATGACCAGGCAGCGATCACTGCCGAGACGCCCCTCGAGGAGGTTCATTCCCGTACCGTAACAAGGCGGCGCAAGCGGCGCGCGCCCAGCCGCCGGGCGGCCCGGCGGACCGCCCGGCGCAGCCGGGGCCGGGGCCAGACCACGAACGCCTCCGCCTCCAGCGCGGCCAGCGCGATGCGCGGGGCGTCCCGCCCGCCGGTGTAAACGAAGAACCGCGGCTGCCACACCGGGCAGAACTTCGCGTTGAACTTGTACAGCGACTCGATCTGGAACCAGCGCGAGGCGAACAGCAGCAGCGACCGCCAGGCCCGCAGCACGGGACCGGCGCCGATCCGCTCGCCGCGCTCGAGCGCGGCGCGGAACATCGCGAAGTTCAGCGAGATCCGCTTCACGCCGAGCCCGGGAGCGGCCTTGATCGCCTCGACGATCAGGAAGTCGTTCAGCCCTGACTGCGCGTTCCGGTCGCGGCGCATCAGGTCGAGGGACAGCCCGTCGCCGCCCCAGGGCACGAAGTGCAGCATGGCGCGCAGCGTGCCGTCTTCCACCGCGGTGACGAGTACGCAGTCGTTGTCCGACGCGCCCCCGATGCGGCCGAGCGCCATCGAGAAGCCGCGCTCGCTCTGGCTGCCGCGCCACGTGTCCGCGGCCCTGATGATCTTGGTCAGCTCCTCGCGCGGGATGTCCCCCACGCGGCGGGCCTGCGCCACGTAGCCGTTCTTGGCCACCCGGTTGACCATCTGCCGCACGTTGCGCATCGAACGGCCCGCCAGGCCGAACTCCGCGACCTCGACGATCGCCTCGTCGCCGAGTTCGAGCGCGGTCAGGTCTCCTTCCCGGCACCACACCTCGGCGCCGAGTTCGCTGCAGCCCATGACCGCGGGCCGCCAGGCATGCCGGTCCGCCTCGGCCAGGAACTCCGTCATGACGGCGGGCCACGCCTCCGGATCGCCGAGCGGGTCGCCGGCCGCCAGCATGACCCCGGACACGACGCGATAGCAGACGCAGGCCTTGCCGCTTGGTGACCAGATCACGTTCTTGTCGGTGCGCAGCGCGAAGTAGCCGAGCGAGTCGCGGTCGCCGTGCCTGGCGAGCAGTTCCCTGACGCGGGCCGCGTCGGTGTCGGCGAGGCGCGCCCGCGGCTGAGCCGGGCGCAGGAACAGGTAGACGGTGAAGACCAGGGTGAACACACCGAGCGCGCTGGTCAGCAGGTGGTACATGTCGCCGCGGGCATCCGACATGAAGTAGACGGGGCCGCTGGCCCCCACCATCTCGTACACCACGGCTTGCACGCGCTCGGGGACCGGGTACCCGCCCGCCAGGCCGCCGGTCGCCAGGTAGCCGAGTCCGATGGCGAGGTCGGCCACGACGAGCCCGAGAAATACGCCCAGCGCGTTCCAGCGCGTGCGCGGATCGCCGACCGCGTAGAAGTCCTCGTGGAAGTACAGCAGCACCCCGAGCAAGACGACCGCGACAATCGCCGAGTGGGGCCGCGGCGTATGCGCGAGGTGCCCGAAGTGAATGACGATGTCGAATGCCAGCAGCGCGAGTACCGCCTGCCACGCACGCCGCTTACGGCGCCGAAGACCGTGCGAGAGCAGCAGCAACAGCAGGCCGATGATCACGTCGGCGCTGCGCGCGACGTTCGTCAGCGTTCCCGGGACGAACGCGTTGATCCGGTGCAGGTCCTCGTGCCACTCGGGCTTGAAGATGGCCAGGATGTCGGACAGGCCTATGAGCAGGCAGAAAAACGAGGAGAGACCTGGCACCCAGGCCCGCCGCCGCCGCGGCGCGGGCGGGTCGGACTTTCCCTCTCGGCTCGTGCGGTCGGCGACGTTGCTCTGGCTCATCTTCTGTCTCTTGTCAGGCTCCGCATCGCGGAGCGCCGCCTGCGTATTCATGCCCCCGGCCGTCCCCTGAACACGGTACCCCCCACCGAACTTGCTTGGCCGAAGAGTCGAGAAGACTATGCGGCAATAAGTTAGACGCACGCGGGCCCGTTTTCGTCTATAGAATTTCGAGCGTTTTTGGCTACCCGCGGAAAGCGCGAAGAAACCGCTAAATCCGGCATACCGCACAGACGAAATGCTAAGAAATATGTAAGAAGCTAGCCGCCCGGTCAGCGATGGCCGAAGATCAGGCTCATCGCCTCGGCCCGGGTCCGCGCGTTCGCGCGGAAGACGCCGCGCACCGCCGAGGTGACGGTCGTGGCGCCGGGCTTGCGGACGCCGCGCATAGACATGCACAGGTGCTCGGCCTCGAGCACGACGATGACGCCGCGCGGTTCGAGCACGCGCATCAGCGCGTCCGCCACCTGGCAGGTCATCCGCTCCTGGACCTGCGGGCGCCGGGCGTACACGTCGACCAGGCGGGCGAGCTTGGACAGACCGGTGATCTTGCTCTTCTCGTTCGGCATGTAGCCGATGTGCGCCTTGCCGAAGAACGGCACCAGGTGGTGCTCGCACAGGCTGTACATGTCGATGTCCTTCACGAGGACGATCTCGTCGTGCTCGGAGTCGAACACCGTGGTGAGCACATCCTCGGGACGCTGCCGCATCCCGGCGAACTGCTCCGCGTACATCCGGGCCACCCGGGCCGGCGTGTCGAGCAGCCCGTCACGCTCCGGGTCCTCCCCGACGGCCAGCAGGATCTCGCGCACGGCGCGCTCGATCCTGGCCTGGTCGACCGCGGGAGGGCCGGGAATATCCTGGCCTGACGGAACCGGAGGGACGTCAGTCGTCACTATTGTTGCCGGTTTCGGACCCGTACCCGTTGCTGCTGCCGCTGCCGAAGTCGAACGGCTGGCCGTTCGCCTGCGGCGGGGAGGGCAGCGGAGTGCCGTCCGGACCCAGCGTCGAGCTGGCCGCGAGCGCGAGTTCCTTGGGTGACAGCACCGGCGGCTTCTCCGACGGCAGGCGCTTGCCGTACCCGGTGTAGGTGCCGCGGGCGGGCCGCTTCGTCACCGGGGCGAAGAGCTCCAGGACCTCTTTCCTGGCCACGGTCTCCTTCTCCAGCAGCCTCAGCACCAGGGCATCCAGCACCTCGCGGTACTCGACGAGGACTTCCCACGCCTCGTCATGCGCGTTCTCGATCATCCGGCGGATCTCCTCGTCGATCGCGGAGGCGATCTCCTCGGAGTAGTCACGGCTGTGCGACATGTCCCGGCCGAGGAACGGCTCGCCGTCCCCGCTGCCGAACTTGCGCGCGCCCAGCCGCTCGCTCATGCCGAACTCGGTCACCATGCTGCGGGCGATCTGGGTGGCCTTCTCGATGTCGTTGGCGGCGCCGCTGGTGGGCTCGTGGAAGATCACTTCCTCGGCGGTGCGGCCGCCGAGCAGCATCGCGAGCTGGTCCTGCATCTCGGCCCGGGTGACGAGGAACTTGTCCTCGGTCGGCAGCGCCTGGGTGTAGCCGAGCGCCCGGCCGCGCGGGATGATCGTCACCTTGTGCACCGGGTCGGCGTGCGCCATCGCGTGCCCCACCAGCGCGTGGCCGCCCTCGTGGTAGGCGATGAGCTTGCGCTCCTTCTCCGACAGGATCGCGCTCTTGCGCTCCGGGCCGGCCATCACGCGGTCAATCGCCTCTTCGAGCGCGGCCATCGAGATCTGCTTGCCGTTCGTGCGGGCGGTCAGCAGCGCGGCCTCGTTGATCACGTTCGCCAGGTCGGCGCCCGTGAAACCGGGCGTGCGGCGCGCGATGATGTCCAGGTCCGCGTCGGGCGCGATGGGCTTGCCGCGCGCGTGCACCTTGAGGATGCCGCGGCGGCCCGACAGGTCGGGCTGCGCGACGACGATCTGCCGGTCGAAGCGGCCCGGCCGCAGCAGCGCCGGGTCCAGGATGTCCGGCCGGTTCGTCGCGGCGATCACGATCACGCCGCCCTTGGTGTCGAACCCGTCGAGCTCGACCAGCATCTGGTTCAGCGTCTGCTCGCGCTCGTCGTGGCCACCGCCGAGCCCGGCGCCGCGGTGCCGGCCGACGGCGTCGATCTCGTCGACGAACACGATCGCCGGGGCGTTGGCCTTGGCCTGCTCGAACAGGTCACGCACCCGGGAAGCGCCGACACCGACGAACATCTCGACGAAGTCGGAACCGGAGATCGAGTAGAACGGCACGCCCGCCTCGCCGGCGACCGCGCGGGCCAGCAGCGTCTTACCGGTGCCGGGCGGGCCGTACAGCAGCACGCCCTTGGGGATCTTGGCGCCGATCGCCTGGAACTTCGCCGGGTTCTGGAGGAACTCCTTGATCTCCTGCAGTTCCTCGATCGCCTCGTCGGCGCCGGCCACGTCAGCGAACGTGGTCTTGGGCGTGTCCTTGGTGATCAGCTTGGCGCGCGACTTGCCGAAATTCATGACGCGCGACCCGCCGCCCTGCATCTGGGTCAGGAGGAAGAAGAAGAACAGGGCGATGATCAGGTACGGGACGAAGGTCTCAATGATCGACAGCAGCGCGCTGGACTGCGGGATCTTGACGTTGTAGCCGCCCGGCAGCCCGCCGGAGTCAGACTCCTTCTGCAGCAGCTGGTACAGCGTGCTCTGCTGGCCCGAGACGTAGCTGGCCTGGTACTCCTGGCCGGCCTTCGTCGTCACCTGGATGGTCTGGTTCTTATCGGTGATTACCGCGGACTTCACGGCGCCGTGCTCGATGAGCTTGACCACCTGCGACGTGTCGGCCTGCTGGTAGCTGCTGCCCGAGTTCGCCCAGCCCAGGGTGATGGCGATGACCAGCACCGCAAGCAGGACCAGCAGTAGCGGCCCGCGGAAATAGCGCTTCAACTCCATTGCGAGCGACCCCCTCGGCTCGGGGCCGTTCCCTCCTGACCAGCCTCACGTCCCGCCGACCACCGGCGGCACTGCCATGCCTGCTCCGCTTACGCCCGGTTACCCGGACACACAACAAAGGTTTACCTGACGGTACATCAACGCTATACGGCTTTGGATGTGTTCCCTAACGACCACGCGAGCGTCAGCGCGAGTACACCTCCGGCGCCAGCGTCCCGATGAACGGCAGGTTCCGGTACTTCTCCGCGTAGTCAAGTCCGTAGCCGACAACGAACTCGTCCGGGATCTCGAACCCCGTGTAGGCGACATCCACGTCCAGTTCCGCCGCCGCGGGCTTACGCAGCATAGTGCACACCGCCACGGACGCCGGATCGCGCGACTTCAGGTTGCTGACCAGCCAGGACAACGTCAGCCCGGAGTCGATGATGTCCTCGACGATCAGCACGTCCCGCCCGCTGATGTCCGTGTCGAGGTCCTTGAGGATCCGTACCACCCCCGACGACTTCGTGCCTGACCCGTAGGACGACACCGCCATCCAGTCCATCTCGACCGGCAGGTGCATGCCCCGGGCGATGTCGGCCATCACCATGACCGCGCCTTTGAGCACCCCGACGAGCAGCAGCCGGCGACCCGCGTAGTCGGCGTCGATCCGCGCCGCCAGCTCGGCCGCCTTCGCGGCGAGCTGCTCCTGGGTGAGCAGCACCTCTTTCAGCGCTGACCCCATGTCACCGGCGTCCATAGCTTCCTCCCCTTACCTCGTCAGCGTGCGCGAAACACGAGCTGGCCGTCCCGGCGGGTCGCGCGTACCCCGCCTGGCAGATCCACCCACCGCTGGCCGTGCCAGCCGGTGACCAGTTCCGCCACGCGCGCGACGTGCGCGGCGGTCAGCGCCCCCGGCGGGCACCCCGCGGCGATCGCGGCCGCGCGCAGCACGCGGGCACGCACCGCCTCCGGCATGCCGGCCAGGGCGGACGCGGTGAGCGGGGAGTCACCAGCGGCTCGTTCGGCAGAAATGTTCTCAAGGACCGCGGCGTCGGAGCGCAGCAGGTCCGCGGTTCGCGCCAGTGCCTCGGCGACACCGGGACCGAGCGCCTGCTCGAGCGCGGGCAGCCCGTCGAGCCGGACGCGGACCCGCGCGAAGCGGCGGTCGGCGTTGTGCGGGTCGTCCCACGGCTCGAGGCCCAGCGCCGCGCACGCCGCGCGCGTCACCGAGCGCCTGACCCCGAGCAGCGGGCGGCGGAACACCCCGCGGCGGGGCGGCATGCCGGCCAGCGACGGCGCGCCTGAGCCGCGCGCCAGCCCCAGCAGCACGGTCTCCGCCTGGTCATCCAGGGTGTGTCCGAGCAGCACCGCCGTCGCCCCGGTCGCGGCCGCGGCCTGCTCGAGTGCCCGGTACCGGGCGGTCCGGGCCGCCGCCTCGGGGCCGCCGGCGTCGCCGACCACTACCTTCTCCCGGCGGACCGGGTTCATTCCCAGCGAGGCCAGGGTGGCCGTCACGGCCGCCGCCCGGTCCGCGGACCCCGCCTGCAGGTCGTGGTCCACGGTCACGCCGCCCGCGCGCAAGTCCAGCCGCGGCGCGACGAACGCGAGGGCGGCGGCCAGGGCCAGCGAGTCCGCGCCGCCTGAGCACGCGGCGAGCACGAGGTCGCCCGGGCCGAGGTCGCCCGTGGCGGCACGCACCGCGTTCCTGATCGCGGCGACGGCGGGAGCCGGGCCCACTTGCGCGCTTTCGCCCGCGGTCTCAGCCGACCCGGGCGAGCCAGTCGGCGGGGCTGGCGAGCTCGGCCCGCGTCGGCAGCGTCGCCGGCGACGTCCACACCTTGTTGAAGTGCGCCATCCCGGCGGTCTCGACGACGGTCCTGACGAACCGGGAGCCCTCCGCGTACTGCTTCATCTTCAGGTCGATGCCCAGGATGCGCCGCAGCACCTGCTCCACGCGGCCCGTGGAGCCGCGCCGCGCGCTGAACTTCTCCCTGATCTCCGCGACGCTCGGCACGACCTGCGGGCCGACGGCGTCCATCACGTAGTCGCCGTGGCCCTCGACCAGCGTCATGACCGCGGTCAGCTTGTCGAGCAGCTGCCGCTGCGCCGGCGTCTGGATGGCCTCCATCAGGCTCTCGCCGTCGCCGCCGCGCACCGCGCCCGCGACGGCGCCCGCGGCGGCCCGCAGGCGCTCCACGATCGCGCCCGGGTCCAGGTCCGAGGCCAGCAGG
>DASZKN010000142.1:0-1888 GCA_035552855.1 Trebonia sp.
CCGCGATCCCATACCGAGCGCGAGCGCCCCGTATGCCTTGCCGAAGGCAATGTCGAAGCGGTTGTTGGACGCGCCGTCTTCCCGCTCGACGCTGATGACATGGCCGCCAGCGTCGAGCAGGACCACGGTCAGCGGCTTCAGGCCGTGATCCTCCCCTGCCGTCCGCACGCCCGCGGTGATCGACTTGGCGGTCTCCAGGCTGATGCTCACGCGTCACTCCTTCTCCTTGGCGTCCGAATCACCTAAAAAGCGCGGCGCTTGCGTCTAACCTAGACCTCCCGGCCACCCTGTTCCCGATCTGCCCTTCGCGGACGACCCGCATATCCCGGTGGACGACCCGGCTGCGGTTGAGGCGACCGGACGGTGCCGCGGCGAAGGAATGCGGAACTGCCGGAACAGGGTGCGGTGCGGCGGGTGGGTGGCGTATACCACCGACGGCTGTTGGGCCAGAGCCCGTGAGGTGTGTCACCACCTCACGGGCTCGCGTTCTGTCCAGCGTGGGCAGTACTGGATTCGAACCAGCGACCTACCGGGTGTAAACCGGTCGCTCTACCGCTGAGCTAACCGCCCGGGACGCCGACGGTCAGGTCGGCGCACGGAATCCCTGCTAGGGTACCGGCTTCCGGTGGCTGGCGGTACGTTCGCGAGTCGCCCTCACGGCCGTGGATGCCGCGCCCCCAAGGCCATGCTCCGCGCCGTCACCATCTCCGGCGCGGTCGCGTTCATCGTCTCCGTGGTGTTCGCGATGGCCATCCCCGGCGACTGGCGGCTCCCGCGACGCGCCACTGAGCCAAAGAAGCCGCGGAGCGAGTCCGGGCCGGCGCCGGGCTGGGACCCGGCGTCGTCGCCGAGGCGGACATTTCCCGTCAGCACGGCTTCATCTTGTACTGGCGCGCGCAGACGCCGGCGCTGATAACCGAAGAGGCCGAACCGCGGCCGTGCACTCGCTATCTGATGGGCAACCGTATCCTCGCGGACAATATCTACCGCCGGAACCCAGGGGTCATGCTGTACGCGCTGAACACGCTGATTTACCTCGACAGCGAGGACCGGACCCGGTTCGCCGTCGACCAGCCGAGCACCGTATTCGCCGCCTTCGGCGATCCGGCCATCGCCGAACTCGGCCTCGACTTGGACGGCCGGCTCGCGGAACTGCTGGACGTGCTCGGTATCCAGGCGAGCTCGCTGCTCGGAGCCACGCGGCCCTCGGCGGCCTGAGTCGCGTCCCGCGTGCTGGTAGATCCTCGCTACGCGAAATCGCGGCTGCGGTACGGCGCGGCCAGGAACTGGGCGACGAGGCTGTCCAGCATGTCGCCCATGGGGGGCCAGGGGAAGACGGGGCGGTCGGCCCGCAGGACCACCACGCCGTGCAGCCAGGCCCATAGGCTCGCGGCCGCCGGGCGCGGCTCGGCGTCGCGGCGCCCGGCCACGGCCAGCGCCGCGGCCACGGCCCCGGCCAGTGCGGCGAAGGCGGGCGTACCGGGGAACCGGGCCGGGTCCCAGCCTTCATGGGCCTGGCCGCGGACTCCGGTCATCGCCCGGTAACGGCCCGGGTGCTCCTGCGCGTAGCGGGCGTAAGCGCGGCAGACGGCAGCAAGGCTCGCTACCGGGTCGGCAGCGCTCTCCGCGGCCGCGACGATGGCCTGCCGCAGCAGTTCGAACTCGATCGCGTAGACCTCGTAGAGCAGTTCGTCGCAGGTGGTCATGAACGCCGACGAGGCCGCCGAACTCACCGCCGCCCTGCAGCCGAGCCTCGCGATACCGCACCACTGCGCCTTCACCGGCGGGCCGCTCGGCGACCGGCTGATGACCAAGGCAGACCGCGACCCCGGTCACTTCGTCCAAGCGGCCCGCCGACTGGCCCCCGGCATCCCGGACCAGGTCATCA
>DASZKN010000143.1:0-2077 GCA_035552855.1 Trebonia sp.
GGGCGAGACCCCGCCGACCTGCAGGTCGTGCTCACTCACCTCGGCGGCGGATCGTCGGTCTGCGCCGTCCGCGACGGTCACAGCGTCTGGACCTCGATGGGCTTCACCCCGCTGGAAGGGCTCCCGATGTCGCGGCGCAGCGGCAGCGTCGATCCCGGCATGCTGCTCTGGCTGCAAACCGAGCACGGACTCAGCGCGGCCGAGGTCTCCGACGGACTGGAACACCACTCCGGCCTACTGGGCCTGTCCGACAACCTGTCCGGTGACACCCGCGAACTCGTCGACGCCGCCAACACCGGCAACGCTACGGCCAAATTGGCGCTGGACGTCTTCACTCTGCGAGTGCGGCAAGAGATCGCCGCCGCGGCGGCAAGTCTCGAGCGGGTGGACGCGGTGGTGTTCAGCGGAGAGATCGGCGCCGACCAACCCGAGATCCGCGAAGCGGTCGCCGTCGGCCTGACCGTCCTCGGCCTGCAGGGTGATCTCGACCCGAATCAACAGGACGACGCCGTGATCAGCCGAGACGGCGTCCCCGTTCTGCTGGTGAACCCCGACGAACAACGCCAGATCGCCATCGAAGTCCGCCGAGTCCTCCGCGTCACGGCTGGGTAAGCCATACATACCGAGGCAGATAGTCACCGACCGTTTCGAGCAGGAGGCCACACCATGACCGTCAGCACGTTCAGCGATCTACCACTCGCGGACCGGTCACGGCGCTGGAACGGCGGCGCCGCCGAGAAACGCGTCCGGGCCTGGGCCAAAGCGCAGGACGGCCCGAATCCCCGCTACCGCACGGCCCATCTCTGGTACGACGCGGAGAACAAAGACAACTTCACCGGCCACAAACTCCTCATCGCCGATGTCATCGACGGACAACTGACCGCCGTCCCCCGGGCGATCATCGCTGCCGCCGGAATCGTCGATGGCGCCCGCGGCGGACTCGACGTCCCCGACACCGACCTGCCCAAACTGCGCCGACACCTGGCCCGTTACTACACCAAAATGCACGAGACGCCGCCCTGGAAGTGATCCGAGTATGTCTAGGAGTTGGGAGGGCGAAGGGTCATGAGCGACGGTGGATTGGTCGTGATCGGGAGCGGGCCAGCTGGTGTGGCTGCGGCGACGGCGTACCGGGACGCCGGCGGGGACGGCCCAGTCCGGCTGTTCACGGCCGACCCGGACCTGCCGTACGAACGGCCCCCGCTGTCGAAGGACGTGTTGCGCGGCGCTTCTGACGTTGACGACACGTTCCTACACGAGCCGGACTACTACCGCCAGCGCGGCATCGAAATCCAGCTGGCGACCCCGGTGGCGGCGGTGTTGCCGGGTCAGTCAGCCGTCCGCCTCACCGATGGGCGCCTGATCACCTATGACTCTTGCGTGCTGGCCACCGGCAGCGCCCCCGTACGCCCGGCCATCCCCGGCGCGCAGACCGCTCACGTCCTACGGTCACGACGCGAGGCCATCGCCCTAGCCGCAGCAGCCGATCACGCCACGACCGCGGTCGTCGCCGGCTCAGGGTTCATCGGCTGTGAAGCGGCGGCGTCACTGGCCGCGCGCGGTCTCGCTGTCACCATGGTGACCGAAGAGGCCCGACCGCAACAGGCCCGCCTCGGCCCATGGGCGGGCGAGCAGATCGCCGCATGGCTACATGCCGCCGGAGTGGAACTGCTCGCCGAGGACCGCCTCGCCGAAATCGGCGCCGATTTCGCCCGCACCGAAGCGGGGCTGCGCCGCCCAGCCGATCTCGTCTTGTTGGCCACTGGCGTGAACCCGCAAGGCGCCCTGGCGGCCGAGGCGGGGTTGGCGATGCAGGACGGGCGCGTGCGGGTCACCGCCGACATGCGAACCAGCAGCCCAACTGTGTTCGCGGCTGGCGACATCGCGTTCGCGGTCAACGCGAGCGCCCGCCGCGGCATCACGGTCGAACACTGGCGCGACGCGCTCACAATGGGCGAGATCGCCGGCCGCAGCGCGGCCGGCCAGCGCGCCGAATGGAGCCAAGCACCCGGATTCTGGTCCACGATCGGCGACCACACCCTCAAATACGCCGCCTGGGGCGACGGCTTCGACGACG
>DASZKN010000144.1:0-5629 GCA_035552855.1 Trebonia sp.
GTACATGACGGTGGCGTCCATCCCGGCCGTGACTCCGTGCGCGGTCGCCCACGCACCGGCCGGCGCGCCGTAGTACAGGCCCTGGCCGGCCTGTGCCGACGGCGCGGGCGCGTTCCCGGCCGCCAGCCGGGCGCCGCCGAACGCGGCCGCCGCGATGATCACCGCCGCGGCGGCGGACAGGCCGGCCGTGCGCCAGTTACGGCGACGCCGGCGCGCCGCGGTCAGGTCCAGCACCGTGCCCAGCAGCTCACGGGGTGCTTCCGGCTCGGGCGCCGGAGTGCGGGCCGGCTCGCCGGCGGGCGGGGCGCCGGTACCGCCGAAGATGCTCTCGGGGAAGGCTCCGGCGGCGACGGGCGTGTCGTCGGCGAGGGCGATGGCCTCTTCCATGCTCACGCGGGCCAGCAGCGCGGGCAGTCCGGCCAGGCCGGCGAGCTCGTCCCGGCAATCCCGGCAGGTAGCCAGGTGCGCGTCGACCAGCGCGCGCTCGGCGGGGTCGATCGCGCCGACCACGTAGACGCCAAGCGAGATGCGTGCCTCGGCGCAGTCCATCGTCTCGGTCATGGCGCCAGCCCCCGCTCCTGCAGGGCCAACTTGAGGGCCTTCAGCGCGTAGAACGTGCGCGACTTCACGGTCCCGGCGGGGATGCCGAGCGTCGCCGCCGCCTCGGCGACCGAACATCCGCGGTAATAAGTCTCGACGATCACTTTGCGATGATCGGGGCGCAGGCTGGCGAGCGCCTCCGCGACGGCCCACGACTCGAGCGTGCGGTCGGCGTCGTCGTCCGCGGGGATCGTCTCGAGCGCGGCCTGGCCGACCTCGGGCGGCCGGGACTGGCGGGCACGGTACGCGTCGACCGCCAGGTTGCGGGCGACCGCGAACAGCCACGGCCGGGCCGGCCGGCCGGCAACCGCCTCCGGGTGCCGCCACGCGCGCACGATCGTTTCTTGCACGAGATCCTCCGCCCGCTGCCTGTCGCCACCAGACAAATGCAGGGCATAACGCAGGAGGGCGCCGCCGTGTTCGGCGTATAGCGCCCGGATAAACGCTTCATCGGCCACCGCGCCTTGCCTGGCGGCCGTTCGGCTTGGCACATCTGGAGATACGTGACCGGCGCTGGACTGGTTCAACGGACCGGAAGATTTTTCTTGCGCCGGTACGGCAGCCCGGGGGGCTGGCTTCCCGGGTTCCTGCCCGGCCGGGCCGGGCTCCTTGCTCACGGTCACTAGACCACCAAGGGCGTAGGAAGTCGGCTCTTCCGTTATTACCGCCTTAGTGTTCCGCGAATCGCCGCAAAGCGACTTGATTGCCGCAAATAGTCTGCGCTGCGTTGAGATTTGCCGCGTTACTGCCGTCAGCCGCCGGCGAAGGGCGGCAGCACCTCGATCACCGAGCCATCACGGAGCGTGATTGTTTCCGCGCTGGCACGGTTGGCGCGCGTCGCGTCGACCAGGAACGACGACCTCGCCAGCACCTCGCGGAGACGGCTGCCGGGCGCCCGGCTCGCGACAGCGGCGTCAATCGCGTCCGCCAGCGTCGCGGCCTCGATCGCCTCCTCCGGCACGCCCGCGGCTTCCTTCGCGGCGGCCCAGTACCTGATAGTGACGTTGGCCATGAGATATCCTCATCTCAACGGGACCTTGGGCGCTGTTGCCCCCTGGTCCCGTTCGTGTTTATACAGAAGGGGCGGCGTGCATGCGCCGCGAGACCGGAGGTGGCATCAGGTGAGCGATCTGCTATTGGTGACCGGCGCCCTCGAGCCTTCCTCGGAGGTTCTGCCGGCGCTCGGCCTGCTGCTGCACTCCGTACGGGTACTGCCCGCTGACGCGTCTGCGCTAGTCGAGGCCCCTCCCGCGGATGTCGTGCTGGTGGACGCGCGACGCGATCTCGCGCACGCTAAGAGTATCTGCCGGCTGCTGCACACGACTGGCCTCGACTGCCCGATGCTGGCCATCGTGACCGAGGGCGGGCTCGCCGCGATGAGCGCCGAGTGGAACGTCGACGACGTGATCCTGAACACGGCGGGGCCGGCCGAAACCGAGGCCAGGCTCCGGCTCGCGACGGGGCGCCGCGCCCTCCGCACAGCCGCCGACGCCCCCGACGAGATCCGGTCCGGTGACCTGGCGATCGACGAGGCGACGTACTCGGCCAAGCTGCGGGGCCGCGTGCTCGACCTGACGTTCAAGGAGTTCGAGCTGCTCAAGTTCCTCGCCCAGCACCCCGGCCGCGTGTTCACCCGGGCCCACCTGCTGCAGGAGGTCTGGGGCTACGACTACTTCGGGGGCACGCGGACGGTGGACGTCCACGTGCGACGGCTGCGCGCCAAGCTCGGCCCCGAGCACGAGGCGCTGATCGGCACGGTGCGCAATGTCGGCTACCGCTTCGTGCCGGTGAAGGGCGTGCCTGATGAGCGTGACACCGTGCTGGCCGACGCGGAGGAGCACACCGTTACGGTGGAGCGGTGACGCTCTCCGCCGATCAAGCGCCCCTGGTACTGAGCCTCGTGTCCGCCGCCGCCGCGGCGGACGGCGTTACCCCGCTGTCCGAGCACGTCATGCTCCGCGTCCAGCATGGCGGCGCCGGCAACGGCGGGCGAGATGTGCTGGTGATGGACGGCGACGCGGTCGCCGGCTACGCGTACCTCGATCCGCCCGACGACGCTCAGGGCGGCGACATGAGCGGTGAGCTCGTCGTCCACCCCGGGCATCGCCGCCGCGGCCACGGGACGGAACTCGTCGCCGCGCTGACCGAGGTGGCCGGCGACGCCGCCGGGCCCGGCGGCCACGGCATCAGGATCTGGTCGCACGGCGACCTGCCCGCCGCGACGGCGTTCGCCAAGGCGACGGGGTTCACCCGCATCCGCGAGCTGTGGCAGCTGCTGCTGCCGCTGACCGAGGCGACGCTGCCGCGGCCGTCGCTGCCCGCCGGGGTGACGTTGCGGGGGTTCGTACCGGGCGCGGACGAGGACGCCTGGCTGGAAGTGAACCGCCGGGCGTTCGCGCAGCACCCGGAGCAGGGCGGCTGGACCAAGGAGGATCTGGCGCTCAGGGAGGCGGAGCCCTGGTTTGACCCCGCGGGATTCTTCCTCGCCGAGCGCGACGGCGAGCTGATCGGCTTCCACTGGACGAAGACGCACCCCGCGGGCGGCTCAGCGGGCGGCCCGATCGGAGAGGTCTACGTCATCGGAGTGGATCCCGGGCGACAGGGCGGAGGGCTGGGCAGGGCACTGACGCTGGCCGGCCTCGCGTACCTGCGTGACCGGGGACTTGACGAGGTCATGCTGTACGTCGACGGCGACAACACGGCGGCCGCCCGGTTGTACGCCGCGCTGGGGTTCCGCCGGTGGCACACCGACGTAATGTATCGCCGGCCTTACTAGCCGCAGACCGGATGGACCCCGAGAACCTCGTCCAGCTCGGTAGACGACAGCGGCCCGTCACTGGCCGCCACCGCGGTGAGCACTTCCGCGTAGAGCTCGATCTCGCCCAGGGCCACGTCGTCGTGAACACGGGAGTCCAACTGTCCGGAAATCGTGCTCACCTCCGCTGACCGGGGACTTATCCGCCCGCCCTCCAGGTTACGTCGCCACACCATTCCTCCGCATGACCCAACGGGGCCATTCGCAAACCACCCTTACGTACGGGTTTACCCGTCTCCGGGGTAACGATTCCGCGAATCCGGCAGAGAATCACCTCGGTTCAGATAACGGACATCTATTGCTAAATATCCCTTCTCTTCAGTCCCGCCAGCCACATAGGAACCGGCGGCGGGCTGTGTAGCGGAACCGGCGGCGAGCGGATCGGCGACGGGCGCGGCCGGGCGCCTCCGCCCGCCACTACATGAGATCATGGGCAGTTGCGGCGATATTCGCCGCTTCTGGCCCACGATCATGGAATCTGCGGGCGGAGGACGGGAAACCACCCGCCAGGCCTCCGCGCGGCACGATTCGGACGCTCGACGCAGGGGTATGGCCAGGGCGACCAGGGGGTAATCATCGCTCAGCGGCATCAGGGCTCGACCTAGGTCACTGACGACCCGGGGGAAGTTGGGATATAACGGGACACTCGGCCGTTTCGGTTGCGGACAGTGGCCCGGTCGGGGAAGAGTCAGGAGGGCAATAAGTCGCTACGCACAAGCCACACCTACGCGACAACCGGGGGGCACGCATGGCCTGCCCGCTGTGAGCAGCGGGCCACGGTACGTGTCGACGACGGCACCCGCTAGCTGTCCCGCCCAACCGGATGATCCCGCAGGCCAGGCTCTCATCAGACTCCGGACATCGCTCCCGTAGACCTTGGACCAAAGATTCTCGTGATGCCATGAATGAAAATAGTGATCTTCTGCCGAACCTGCTGCATGAGGAATTCGAGATGCAGATGCGCGGCTATAGCCGCCGACAGGTTGATGAGTTCGTCGCGCGACGCAATAACGAGATCCGAGATCTAGAACAGCGTCTGGCCCGTGCTCTGGACGACTCCGAGCAGCTCCGGCGGGAAGTTTCGGCGGTCCGCCAGCAGGCGCTCGCCAGCAAGCCCGCTCACGAGGAAGTCAGCGAGCGGATCGCGCAGATCCTGAAGCTGGCCGATGACGAGGCGAAAGCCCAGAAGGGCAAGGCCGACGAGGAGATCGCCAAGCTCCGGGAAGAGGCCCAGCAGGAAGCCGAGCGGGTCCGCGCCGACGCGCGTGAGCAGTCCGAGCGAATGCTGACCGCCGCCCAGGAGCAGGCCGAGCGCACGATATCCGCCGCGCGGGGCGAGGCCGACAAGACCCGCACGTCCGCGCGGACCGAGGCCGACCGGCTCACCGCCGAGACCAGGAAGAAGGCCGACACCGCCGTCGGCAGCGCGAAGGCACAGGCCAAGAAGATGCTCGACGAGGCCACGGCCCGTGCCACCGCGATCCACGATGGCGCCGAGCGCCGGCTGAACTTGCTGAGCACGCGGCACGCCGACACGGTGCGGCGGCTCAGCGACATCCTCGACGGCGTGCAGGGTCTCGTGGCCGCCGAGGCGGCTCGCATGTCGCTGGAAGAAGAGGTCAACCAGTCGGTCGCCAACGCTTCGGTCGCGGCCGAAGCGGCCGGCGACGGCGACAAGCCCGACAAGGACCGCGACCTCGCCACGATGGCGCCGCCCGCCCCGGACACCATGGCCAGCGGTGCCGCGGCGTCGCCCGCGAGCGGCATGCCGCCGCGGCACGGGGCGAACGTCCCGCCGCGGAGCGCGGAAAACGGGGGCCCGGCCAAGCAGGGTCAGCCGGCCGCGGCCGGCGGTGAGCCAGCGTCCGGTGCCGGCGACGCCGGGCAGTTCCCGCCGGGCAGGCTCGGTCCCGCCCTGCCGCCCCCCGGTCCGGTACCGCACCGGCTGGGGGCCCCGGCGCCGGAAGGCGCGCCGCGCGGCGGCATCCCGATGCCCGGCGGACAGCCCCGCTCCGGCCCGGCCGTACCGGTGCCCGGCAATCCGGGTCACGGCGGCAGCGCGCCTGACCTCGACGCACTCGGCACGATCATCGGCGGTGCGGCCGCCCCCGGCGGCCCGGCGGACCGTGACAAGCCGCAGGAGAGCAACCGCGCCAGCCACACTGGGCTGATCGACCCGGACGAGCCCACCGAGGGCATCCGGCTGATGCGCTA
>DASZKN010000145.1:0-3668 GCA_035552855.1 Trebonia sp.
GTCTACAAGCGGATCTGGCGGTCGTCGATCTGGTCGAGCTTCCTCGGGCCGCTGTTCTACCTCGGCGCCATGGGCTACGGGCTCGGCACGCTGGTCGACGCCCACGGCACCGCGCCGCTCGGCGGGGTGTCCTACCTGCGGTTCGTCGCCCCCGCGATCCTCGCCACGCAGTCGATGCAGACGGCGATCAGCGAGTCGACGTTCCCGGTCTTCGGGTCGGTGAAGTGGAGCAAGATGTACATCGCGGCGCAGGCGACCCCGCTGCGGCCCGCCGACATCTACCGGGGACACCTGCTGTTTAACACCGCGCGGATCGCGATGAACTCGGCGGTGTTCCTGATCGTCATGTGCGCGTTCGGCGCGGCCCGCTCGCCGGAGGTGATCCTCGGGCTGCCCGCCGCCGTGCTGCTCGGCGTGGCGTTCGCCGCGCCGGTCGCCGCGTGGGCGGTCACGCTGCGGGTCGAGACGGCGTTCAACTACGTGTTCCGGTTCGGGATGATCCCGCTGATGCTGTTCTCGGCGACGTTCTTCCCGCTCAGCCGGCTGCCCGGCTGGCTGCGGCCGGTCGCGTACGCGACCCCGCTGTGGCACGGCGTGGCCCTGTGCCGCGGGCTGAGCCTCGGCACGCTCACCCCCGGCGCCGCGGCGGTGCACGTCGCGTACCTGGCCGCGCTCGCCGCGATCGGCGTCTGGGCCGGTGGCCGCACGTACCGGAGACGGCTGTATGTATAGAGCCGCCACGGTGCGTTCGGGATATGGAAGGGTGCTGCCGCCAGTCGGGAACCTGCGGCGGCTGCGGCGCGCGGCCGCGGCCAGCGCCGGGAGCCTGCGGCTGATCGAGCGGCACGCCCGCGTCTACCGGCACATGTGGCTGGTGTTCGCGTCGGGGGTGGGGGAGCCGCTGTTCTACCTGCTGTCGATCGGCATCGGCCTGGGGACGCTGGTCGGCAAGGTCGGCGGGCCCGGCGGCCAGCTTGTCCCGTACCGGGAGTTCGTGGCGCCCGGGCTGCTCGCGGTGTCGGCGATGAACGGCGCGATGTATGACTCGACGTTCAACGTGTTCTTCCGGCTGAAGTACGCCAAGCTGTATGAGTCCGTGCTCGCGACTCCGGTCGGCCCGTTCGCGGTCGCGCTGGGGGAGATCGGCTGGGCGCTGCTGCGGGGCACGATCTACGCGGTCGCGTTCACGCTCGTGATGGCGTTCATGGGGCTGATCACCTCATGGTGGGCGGTGTTCGCGGTGCCGGTGGCGGTGCTGGTCGGGTTCGCGTTCGCGGCCGCCGGGATGGCGGGCACCACGTACATGAAGAGCTGGCAGGACTTCGACTACGTGATCTTGATCAGCATGCCGCTGTTCCTGTTCTCGACGACGTTCTACCCGCTGGGCGTCTATCCGCGGGTGGTGGCGGTGATCGTGGAGTGCACGCCGCTGTACCAGGGGGTGGCGCTGCTGCGCGACCTGGTGCTCGGCGCGCCGGGCTATGACCTCCTCTGGCGAGCGGCGTACCTGCTGGCGATGGGGGCCGCGGGCCTGTGGATCGCGGCCCGCCGCATCGCGAAACTCCTGCTGGTCTAATCCCCGCCCGGCCCCCCGGCCGCGCGACGCGGCCCGCCACCGATACGCACGCGCCTGGATTAAGGCAAAAGCGGTAGGCTGACGCGGATGCTGGAGGAGCGACCAACCGGCGCGGTCCCGGGCCAGTCCGCGAGTTCGGCGGCCGTCTCTGGCGACGAGCCCCCGGGCGCGTACCGTGACGGCATCACGTGGGCGATCGCGGGCCTGGTGTTCGGCGCGTACACCGTCCTGTCGCTGTTCCGGCTGCTCACGCTCACGCCCTCGTCATGGGATCTCGGCATCTTCACCGAGTACGTCAAGCAGTACGCCAACCTGCGCGCGCCGATCGTCGACGTGCGCGGCGCGGGGTTTAACCTGCTCGGCGACCACTTCCAGCCAATCGTGGCGCTGATCGCCCCGCTCTTCCGGATCTTCCCGTCGCCGGCGACGCTGCTCGTCGTCCAGGCGGCGCTCGCCGCGGTGTCGGTGTTCCCGGTGGTGCAGGCGGGATTCGCGCTCCTGAACGGGCGCCGGGGCGCGGCGCGCGCCATCGGGCTGGCCTACGGGTTCTCCTGGGGCCTGCAGCAGATGACCGACTTCGACTTCCACGAGATCGCGTTCGCGGTCCCGCTGCTGGCGTTCTCGCTCTCGGCCCTGCTGCGCGGGCGGACGAAGGCCGCTGTCGCCTGGGCGCTGCCGCTGGTGTTCGTGAAGGAAGACCAGGGCTTCACGGTGGCCGCGATCGGCCTGTACATGCTCTACCGCGGCTGGCGGGCCCGCGACGACGGGCGGCTGCGCGGCGGGATATTCCTGATCGCGTGGGGGCTGGCGTGGTCGCTGGTGGCGATCACGGTGATCATTCCGCACTTCAACCCCGAGCACCGCTACTACTACTGGAACGACGGCGGCGTCGTCGGCTCCGGCGCCCCCTTCTCGGTGACCGGGCTGATCCGGCAGGGCTTCCACGCGTGGCCGGTCAAGCTGCAGACGTCGGCGCAACTGGTGCTGCCCACGGCGTTCAGCGCGCTCGCCTCGCCGCTGGCGCTGACCGCGCTGCCGAGCGTCGCGCTGCGGTTCGTCTCCACGAACTCCAACTACTGGGGCACGATGTGGCACTACAACGCCACCGTCATGCCGGTCTTGTTCCTCGCCGCGATCGAGGTGCTGGGCCGCTGGCAGCGTTCCCCGGTCCCGCGGGGCTCGCCGGGCTTCCCCGGCCGCGTACGGGCGGCCGCCGCCCAGCACGGCGCGGCGATGATGGTCGCTATCTGCGTCGCGATGGCATTCCAGTTTCCGCTGAGCAACCTGTGGCACGGCTCCACCTACGCGATCGGCCCCGAAGTGACCGCCGACGAGGCCGCGATGGCCCAGGTGCCGGACGGCGCCGCCGTGCAGACGACGCTGAACCTGCTGGCGCCGCTGGCGGCGCGCACGGACACGTTCTGGATCGGCAACTCGCGCAACCCGGCCACCGAATACGTCGTGTTCGACGGCCGTGGCAGCGGCTACAATCCGGCGCCGGCCGACGTGCCCGCGTTCATCAGGCAACTGTTCCCGAAGGACGGCTACCGGGTGATCTTCGACGACGACGACGTCTACGTGTTCAAGCGCGGCTAGCCCGCGGTGCCCGGCCGCCCCTTGCGGTACCACGCGCGGCCGGGGTAGGAACTTGGGTGCGCGCACAAGCGCACCGGAAGACCGAGAGAGGGATGCAATGCCGCAGCGAATCGCGATCGTCACCGGGGCCGCACGCGGGATCGGCGCTGGCACTGCCAGGCGCCTCGCGAGCAACGGCATGGCCGTGGCCGTGCTGGACCTGAAGGAAGACGACGGCGCGCGCACCGTCGGCGAGATCGAGGAGGCCGGCGGCCGGGCGATCGCGGTGGGCGCGGACGTCAGCAACGCCGATCAGGTGCAGGCGGCGGTCGATAAGATCGTGGCCGAACTCGGCGCGCCCACCGTGCTCGTCAACAACGCCGGCGTCACCCGCGACAACCTGCTGTTCAAGATGTCGGAGACGGACTGGGACACGGTCCTGGGCGTGCATCTGAAGGGCGCGTTCCTGATGACCCGCGCGGTGCAGAAATACATGGTCGGCGCCAAGTGGGGGCGC
>DASZKN010000146.1:0-5661 GCA_035552855.1 Trebonia sp.
CGACATCACCAGGCCGCGTTGGAGCGAACGCCCGACCACGCTCGTGCCCGTGATCCTCGCCAACATCAAGAACTTCGAGCCGGGCGCGGGGAAGCGGCGCTTCGAGCAAGGACGGAAAGAGGCCCGGGAGAAAGAACAGGAGCTCCTGGCACGCTTGCGGGAACTGCCGGACGGTGAGCAGAAGGCCGCCGAGACCAAGCGGAAGATCGACCTGACCCGGACCTTCAGCGGGTACCGCGAGTACCCGAAGTACCACATGATCAGCCGCTACTTCGTCTACAAACAGGCACTGCTGCGCGAGGCCGACCGCCTGGTGCGCGCCCGCGTGCTAGGGGACCGGGAAGACATCTTCTACCTCCGGTTCGCCGAGCTGCATGACGTCGCGCGCAGCAATCACGCGGATCAGCGGATCATCCGCGAGCGCAAGGACGCGTTCAGTGCCGAGCGAAAGCTCACGCCGCCACGAGTCCTCACTTCGGACGGCGAGGTCATCACCGGGACGTACCGGCGCACCGGCGTGCCGGCCGGCGCGCTGATCGGCCTGCCCGTCTCCGCCGGGACGGTTGAGGGCCGGGCGCGTGTCATCCTGGACATCGCCGAGGCGGATCTCGACGAGGGCGACATCCTGGTCACCGCCTTCACGGACCCCAGCTGGACGCCGGTATTCGTCGCCGTCAAGGCCCTGGTGACCGAGGTGGGCGGCCTCATGACCCACGGCGCGGTGATCGCCCGCGAGTACGGCTTGCCGGCCGTGGTGGGGGTGGAGCATGCCACCCGGCTGATCAGGGACGGGCAGCGGATCCGGGTGCACGGCACCGACGGCTACGTCGAGATCCTCCCTGACTAGTGCCCCGCACCGATCGGGTCCCTGGTTTCTCGGCGCCGCCCCCTTTGATCGAGGAAGAGGGTGTCAGAGCACCTCTTTCCTCGATCAAAGACGGCCGGGCAGCGAGTCTTTCCTCGATCAAAGACGGCCGGGCAGCGAGTCGATCCGGCTGACCTCGTCGGCGGCCAGCTCGAAGTCGAAGATCGCGAAGTTCTCCTCGATGCGCGCCCGGCGCGCCGAGCGGGGGATCACCACGAACCCGTGCTCCACGTGCCAGCGGAGGATCACCTGGGCGGGCGTCTTGTCGTGGGCGGCGGCGATCTCCCTGAGCACGGGGTTGCTCAGGTCGCTGCCCTTGAGCGGGCTGTAGCCCTCGAGGACGACGTGGCGGCTGTCCAGTTCGCCGGCCACTCGCGGGTCGTAGTCGAAGGGGCTCCACGGGATCTGGTTCAGCGCGGGCGTGGTGCCCGTGGCGGCGGTCAGCTCGTCGATCTGCGCGCTGCTGTAGTTGCTGACGCCGATCGAGCGGGTCTTACCCTGCTCAAGCGCCTCGATGAACGCCTTCCACATGTCGGGGCGGGCCTCGCCGGCCGGCGGCCAGTGCACGAGCCACAGATCGACGAAGTCGACGCCCAGCGCCTTGAGGCTGCGGTCGATCGTCTCCCGCTCGCGGCCCTCGTTGCCGGGCGGGCACTTGGTCGTGATGAACACGTTCTCGCGCCCGACGCCGCTGTCGCGGATGGCGGCACCGACCCGGTCCTCATTGTGATAGCCAGTGGCGGTGTCGATGTGCCGGTAGCCGACTTCCAGCGCGGCCCGCACCCCGTCGTAAGCCTCCGCTCCCGCGAGTTCCCACGTGCCGAACCCGACGAGGGGAATGGACACGTCCTCAGCGAGTGCTGCGGTCTCCTGGCTGCTATGGGTTGCCATGGCTTCCTTTCGGATTCGGGAAATGCGCACTAAGAATATCCCGGCTCCTGCTCGCCGCGGTGGTGGCGCAGCTTGACGACGGCGACCAGGCCCAGGCTGGCCAGCGCGGGAAGCAGCGCGGCCCGGGGCGCGTGCTCGACGAGCACGGCGCCGCACGCCGCGCCCGCGACGAGCGCGAGAAGGCCGGCCGCGGCCGAGGTGTCGGCGGTCCGTCGTCCGCCGGTCGCCAGCGCCTCCACCAGGGCGGTGAGCGCGCCGGTCATGTAGGTCGTGGACGGGGCGCCCTTGATTCCCCGGGCAGCCGCCCCCTGCATGCCGAGCGCCAGCGCGAGCACCACCAGCAGCAGGTCGGTGGCCGCCGCGGGCGGCCGGGCGGCGTAGCCGATCCAGGCGACGTTGGCCGCGACCAGGAGGGTGAACTCGATCACCAGGATCTGCGTCGCGGACCGCGGCCACTCGGCCCGCGGCCCCCGGCGGTCGAAGACCTGCCTGAGCCTGCTGCCGGCCGCGACGCCGAGGACGTACCCGGCGACGGACATGATGGCGTGCAGCGCCGGGCTCAGCGACGAGGTGCCGACGGCCCGCCCGGCGAAGATCAGGTTCCCGGTGATGACGCTGGTGAACGCCCCGCCGATCACCATCAGGGTGACGGCGTCCACGCAGCCGCTGGTGAACGCGAGCAGGCCGACCAGCGGCACGTGCCGCGCGCGTCCGCGCCTCCGTGTCATCGGACTCCCTCTTAGTGGTCGATGCGCACGACGTGAACAATACGGGCGGCCTCATCCATCCCACCAGTGAGCGGAACTGCGCGGAGTCACCAGGGCACGTTATGAGTCATAAGAAGCGACGTCCCTGACCCGGTTCATGCTAGATCGAGGATGGATCAAGGAAGCCGGGTCGAACCGGGCCGTCCGCGTCACTGACGCCGGCAGAGCGGCCATCCTGGAGCATTTCGGCATTGACTTCACCTCCGCCTCGCACGGAAGCGCGGCCAGCCAGGGCTGTATCGTGTCGCGCGCAGGCATTTCCGGGGCCCAGGTCAGGGGAGGTTGGCGATGAGCACAAGCGAGCGTCCAGCGGAGGTTGCCGAGGAAACACCGGCGGCAGCCACCGTCCGTCCGGCGCGGCCAGCCGACGTGCCCGCGATGCACGAGCTCATCCGCGCGCTCGCCGAGTACGAGCAGGCGCTGGACGAGGTGACGTCCGCGCCCGCGGACCTGCACGCGGCGCTGTTCCAGCCCCACCCGGCCGTCTTCGCGCACGTGGCCGAGCACGAGGGGGGCGTCGTCGGCTGCGCCATCTGGTTCGTGAACTACTCCACCTGGACCGGCCAGCACGGGCTCTACCTGGAAGACCTGTTCGTGACGCCGCGGTTGCGCCGGGGCGGCGTAGGCGCCGCGCTGCTGGCCGAACTGGCCGCCATCTGCGTCGAGCGGGGCTATCCGCGGCTCGACTGGGCGGTGCTGGACTGGAACGAGCCGGCCCAGGCCTTCTACCGCTCGCTCGGCGCCGTGCCCCAGGACGACTGGACCCTGAACCGGGTATCCGGGGAGGCGCTGACGGCGCTGGCCCGGCGGCGGCCGGCTCCTAAGTGAGAATGGCCCGTCCGTCGCACGCCGCCTGCCGGTAGTTCACCGGCGACTTGGCGGTCAGCGGCAAGGGGCCGTGGAACGCCGCCTGGCCCTGCTCGGCCGACCCGTCGAGGGTGGGAAGTTACCGCCCGTTCATACATTTAACGTTGTCGAAATCATCCGGTTCTTGCCGCGAAACATTGAAACGTGAACGTTGCCGGGTGAACGCCGCTGACACCGCATGGGTGCTTGTCAGCGCGGGGCTGGTGATGTTCATGACGCCGGGCCTCGCGCTCTTCTACTCCGGCATGATCCGGGCCAAGAGCATGCTGAACACCATCGCCCTGACGGTGGCGTGCCTCGGCGTCGTCGCGGTGATCTGGGTGGCGTACGGCTACTCGCTCGCGTTCGGCCCGGACGCCGGCGGCGGGCTCATCGGCGGCCCGCGGCTGGCCGGCCTGCACAACCTGGCGAGCCAGCTCACCGGCGCGCCTGGTCATCGCATCCCGGTGTTCGCCCTGGCCTCGTTCCAGCTCATGTTCGCGATCATCACGGTGGCGCTGCTGGCCGGCGCGGTCGCCGAGCGGACCCGGTTCTGGCCGTGGCTGGTCTTCGTCGCCCTGTGGGTGACGGTCGTCTATCTGCCGCTGGCCCACTGGGTCTTCGATCCGCACGGCTGGCTGGTCAGCAAGCTGCACCTGCTCGACTTCGCCGGCGGCACGGCGGTGGAGGCCGATTCGGGCGCCGCTTCGCTGGCGCTCGCCGCCGTCGTGGGCAAGCGCCTCGGCTGGCCCGGCGAACAGCCGCGCCCGCACAACCTCCCGATGGTCATGCTCGGCACCGGGATCCTGTGGTTCGGCTGGTTCGGGTTCAACGCGGGATCGTCGCTCGCCGCCGACGGCCTCGCCGCCACGGCGTTCCTCAACACGATGCTGGCGGGCGGCACCGGCCTGCTCGGCTGGCTGATTGTGGAGCAGCGCCGGGACGGCAGGCCGACCACGCTGGGCGCCGCTTCCGGCGCGGTCGCCGGCCTGGTCGGCATCACTCCCGCCTGCGGCTTCGTCGAGCCGCTGGGCGGGGCCGCGATAGGCCTGGCCGCCGGGATCGTCGCCGCGCTCGCCATCAGGCTCAAGTACCGCTTCGGCTTCGACGACTCGCTGGACGTCGTCGCCGTGCACGGCATCGGCGGGCTGACGGGGCTGCTCGCCACGGGGCTGCTGGCCACGACCGCGGTCAACGCGGCGGGCGCGAACGGGCTGTTCTACGGCGGGGGCTTCACCCAGCTAGGCCGCCAGGCGCTCGCCGCGCTGGTCACGATCGCGTACTCGGGCCTGCTGACGCTGGCGATCGCCGCCCTCGTGCAGAAGACACTGGGCCTGCGCGCAACCAGCGAGGCCGAGCGCGACGGCATCGACGAGGACCAGCACGCCGAGACGGCGTATGACCATGGCCGCTTCGGCGTGCCGCACGCCGCGCTCGCGTCCCGTGCCGCGGGCGGCGCCGCGAGCGGCCGGGAGAGGCCGGCCAAGCGGTCCGCGGGGTAGCAGGGCACAATGCGGTAAATGGAGATTTACGAGGTAGCGCCGTCGTCCGCCGGACCCAGCCTCGCCCTGCACGGCGGCGCCGGGGGCCGGGTCGAGGAGCTGACAGCCGACGGCCGCGCGCCCTATGAGGCGGGACTGCTCGCCGCCTACCAGGCCGGATGGGAGATCCTCGCGGCGGGCGGCGACGCGCTGGACGCCGTGTGCGCGAGCGTGGCCGTGCTCGAGGACGACCCGCTGTTCAACGCCGGCCGCGGCGCCGCGCTCACCGCGACGGGGCAGGCCGAGCTCGACGCGTCCGTGATGACCGGGTCCGGGCGCGCGGGCGCGGTCGCCGCCGCCAGGTACGCGCGGAACCCGGTCCGGCTGGCCCGCGCCGTGATGGAGCGCACCGAGCACGTGCTCGTCGTCGGCCCGGCCGCCGCGTTCGTCGCCGGCTACGGGCTCGACGTGGTCGAGCCTGACTACTTTGTCACCGAGGAGCGCCAGCGGCAACTGGCCCGGGTGCTCGACGACCGGGCCACCGCCGCCCGCCACGGAACGGTCGGCGCCGTGGCCCGCGACGCCGCCGGCCGCGTCGCCGCCGCCACGTCTACCGGCGGCATGACCGGCCAGGCCGACGGCCGGGTCGGGGACACTCCCATCGTCGGCGCGGGCGTGTACGCCCGCGACAATGTCGCGGCGATCTCCTGCACCGGGCACGGCGAGGCCTTCATCCGCGGCGTGGTCGCCTACGACATCGCCGCCCGCGTCCGTTACGCCGGGGCGGACCTCGCCGCGGCCGTCCGCGGTA